>NZ_JBEVLL010000327.1:0-31962 GCF_040509215.1 Devosia sp. | reverse complement strand
ACTATCCCGGCTGGCAACTCATGAAAGCGCAGGCGGTCGCAGATCGGCAGGGCTTGTCGCGCCTTGTCGCGCATCAGGTCTATTACTCGCTGATCGGCCGGGCCTATGAAGCGGAGCTGATGCCGCTCGCCGTCGATCAGGGCGTGGGCGCGCTGGTCTGGAGCCCCCTTGGCTGGGGTCGGCTGACCGGCCGCATCGGACGCGGTCGCCCGATCCCCGCAGGCAGCCGCCTCCAAGAGACCGAGCAGTTCGCCCCACCTGTCGAAGAAGAACATCTCTACCAGGTGATCGACGCGCTGGAAGATATCGCGCGTGAGACCGGCAAGAGCGTCCCGCAGATCGCGATCAATTGGCTGCTTCAACGCCCAACCGTCTCGTCAGTCATTATCGGGGCGCGCAACGAGGAACAGCTGCGCCAGAATCTCGGCGCCGTGGGCTGGAAGCTCACGCCAGAACAGATGGCGGCGCTCGACAGCGCAAGCGACCTGCTGCCTCCCTATCCCCACACTCCGTATCGCCAGCAGGAGGGCTTTGCCCGCCTCAACCCGGCGATTGTCTGACAAGGAATTCCTGACATGAAATTCAACCTTGGGCTGATCGCTCTATCGGTCGGCGCCTTCGGCATCGGCGTGACGGAATTCGCCCCGATGGGGCTGTTGCCGGTCATTGCAACCGATCTCGACGTTTCCATCCCTGTCGCGGGGCTGCTCATCAGCGCCTACGCACTGGGGGTGATGATCGGCGCGCCGTTGATGACGCTCACAACCGGCCGGGTGCCACGCCGCACGCTGCTGATCGCGCTGGCCGGCATCTTCACCCTTGGCAATCTGCTGGCAGCGGTATCATCAGGCTACGGCATGTTTCTCTTCGCGAGGATCGTCACCTCCCTCAACCATGGCGCCTTCTTTGGCGTCGGATCGATCGTAGCGGCCAGCCTGGTGCCGCCCGAGCGCAGGGCCGGCGCGGTCGCGGCGATGTTCATGGGACTAACCATCGCCAATGTCGTCGGCGTGCCGCTCGCGACCTGGGGAGGCGAATATCTCGGCTGGCGGATGGCTTTTTGGGGAATTGCCGGGCTCGGCATTGTCACCATGGTCGCGCTTCGGCTGACACTGCCGTCACTACCTGCACCCAAGAGCGGCAACGCGCTTGCCGAATTGCGCGCGCTGAGGCGCGGAAAGGTGCTCGGAGCACTTGCTCTCACCGTCGTCGGCTCGAGCGCGATGTTCGCTGTCTTCACCTATATCGCGCCGATCCTGCGCGATGTGACACACGCTTCGCTTGGCTTCGTCACGGCGATGCTCGTTACCTATGGCGTGGGGATGACGTTGGGCAACTGGTTGGGCGGCCGCTTCGCCGACCGGTCGGTCGATCGCACCCTGATCGTGACGCTGGGCGGGCTGACCGCGATCCTCATCGCCTTCGCATTGTTGATGCCCTTTATCGCGCCGACGCCGATCATCATCTTCCTGTGGGGCGTGGCAAGCTTCGCACTGGTGCCGCCGCTTCAGGTTCGGGTCATGTCAGCTGCGGTAGACGCGCCCAACCTGGCCTCGTCGGTCAATATCGGCGCATTCAACCTCGGCAACGCCATCGGCGCGGCACTGGGTGGCGCGGTCATCGCATCCGGACTTGGCTATCCCGCAGTGGCACTGGCGGGCGCCGCGACCTCGGCCATCGGGCTAGTCGCTGTTCTGATCGCGGTTGGCAGGGCACCAGTGCCGGCCGATCAGCAACTTTGCAGGACATGAGGATGGGCTATGAACGACTGGACAGGGGTGCATTCCGAACGGCAGTTCCTAGCCCCATTGTAACTACTGAGGGTGACGGCCCGACCTGCCGGAAGCAGCCGTCGCCATTGGGTGGTCAACGGGAGAGACTAGTCCGCACGTATCAGCGTCAGGCTAACTTCCGCGGCACCCTCAGCTCGGAGGAAATTCGCTTCCGAACCTTCGCAGCGGTTAAGCTCCATAACGCCCGCACGTCCACCAACAACGCATCCTACGTGGCAGTTCGCCCACGGCCATGGTTCGCGCAGCGATCCAGGTTCGAAGTGGATCATATTGTCGCTGCCCATCCGGAACGCTGGCCATTCGTTTAGCCCGCGTGACGATGGCAACTCTGGCAAGCTCCCAAGGCCAACAAGCTGGAGCCCACCCTGTTCCGCTTGAGGCTTGTCACCATAGACTCGCATCCGCAGCCTAGTCAGGCATTACCACGTAGTCGAAATATAGCGGCGTACTCCTGGTTCGCGACATGAAGTCGATCATTGCATGCGTGCCTTCCGCATTGTGTGCCAGGTCGGTATCGGTCTGGATAACCCTCTCCCCGCACTTGACCTTGAGCGCCTGGCTTATGGAGGGCAGCGGATGGTCCCAGCCGGCCGTCTCGATCGCCCACTTCCTCACCGCCGGAACCATTGCTGCGAATTCCTCGGCATGCCTGTTGCGACCCAGCCATGCAAGGTTGGGATAATCGTCCTGGGTGCGGCCTTGCAGTGTAGCGTTATGACTTCCGTGGTGC
The DNA here is from genome assembly GCF_040509215.1 of Devosia sp. Taxonomy (GTDB): domain Bacteria; phylum Pseudomonadota; class Alphaproteobacteria; order Rhizobiales; family Devosiaceae; genus Devosia. Next base: position 29,439 of record NZ_JBEVLL010000327.1, on the reverse strand, counting down.
CCCACCTTGTAAAGCACCGTGCGGCCCAACAGTTCGCGTACATTCACATCCCCTTCGGAATCCGGGAAATCCTTGGCGGCCCAAGACGCCCAGTTCCCGCGCTGTGCATCCCCGGCGAACAGCAGAACCTTTCCGCCCTTTCCCAGTTCAAAGGCCAATACTAAGCTGGAATTGTTCGTGAACTCCCCCATAGCCATTGCCATGCGATCCGCCGAATGCAGCCAATCGTGCTCGATCCGCCTGAATTTGGCATTGCCTGACACGACGTCATCATCGTCGTTGCTTTCCTCGCCCCTCCCGTAGTGCCGGTCGTACCAAGACGACAGTTCCTCGCTTTCGCCGACGCGATCGAGCCTAGTGGCATATCGGCCGGCAAATGGAGCGAAGGTCTCCCGACCGCCTAGCGCTGCTTCAAACGACATGTCCGGCAGCGAATCGGAGAATGTCCGCGGGAAGGCCTCTCCTCCCCGGGGTTCCAGATCGGCAATCGCATTCTCATCGTGCGGCGGCCCCAATGCGAAGACCCGCACGAAGTCGACCCCGGGTACTCGCACAATCTCCTGGTGGGGATAGATGCAACGAGGGAGTCCTTGGATTTTCGAACGGAGCATGGCGAGTGCGGATTTGTTGGTGAACCTGCCGGCTGCGCACAGTTCCTCTGTCGTAAGCCCTTCCTGCTCTCCGCCGATCTCAAGGGCGACCATCTCGTCAATACGGGCGGCGGTAGGAGAGCCATTGGCAGCCAGCCTGCTGCGGGCGGCCGAAAGGCCGCGCAGTTGTCCCTCATGTCGTCTGCGCAGGGCGTTCGCGAGCTGGTCGCTTTCGCTCTCAACCCAGGAGAACCAGAGGTGCCCTATTTCGAATCCTTTGAAGCGCTCCTCGGTAAAGCCGTTGAGATGGTCCTGGTGCTCGTGGGTGACCACCACAACGTTGAGCTTTCCGTCGGTGACCCTTCGGATGTCGGCGACAACGTCGTCGGCGGAGGTCTTGATCGGCAGGCATTTCTCGGAACCTGGTTTATAGCCGCAGTCGATAAGCACAAAGACCTTACCCTCCTGACCGAGAAATGAGAGGAGGAAGCAATCGCCATGGCCGATCCTGTACATCCGGATGGCTGCGCCACCCATCGGTGGGTCGAGAATCAAATCATGGGAGGCAGGGTGTCTTGGCATTTCAGTCTCCTTCACGGTGGAGCAGGGCGAAGGGTTCGCGGGAATAAATTATCCTCGTACCGGGGTCATAAGCGTTCGGTGGCTTTACGCCTCGGGTTAGAAATATCCGGAGCCGCTCTAGTTCGTCATTGTCGTCGATCGGGGTAGCGGTGCGTATGACCCGCCGGAGGTGGAGCGAGTCCGATTCGATGATCAGGGTGCATCCGGCTCTGAATCTAAAATTGCCGTTGTCTCCGCTTTTGATCTCCTCTTCACCGAGGTCTTTCCGTCTCTGTTCGTCAGCGTCGTAATAGCCGCGCCGCCTTTGGGTCACTTCGACGACCAGACAATCGATCGTACCACCCTTAGCAGTCTTCCTGACCGCCCGCCGCACGGAGTGGACCTCCACCGCAAGACCCACTTTGCCTTTTGGCGGCTTAAAGATCGTCCGCCTCTTGGGGTCCTCGTCGAGAACGAGGCCGGCCGCCTTGGCGTATTTCCGGCCCTCGCCATTTACCAGCCAGCCCCACATCTGCCGCGCGCTGTCTTCCATCCCTTCCCAAGACTTGCGGCGGTCGGATTCTAGCGTCCAAGGCAATAGTCGGTCGACGTACGACGCGGCTTTCCGCGTCCCGCTGGAATACGCGACTTCATCGGTATCGTGGGCTGAGCCAAAGATGGTACTCAGATCAAGATTACCCCCTAGTCCGACTTCGGACATACTCTCATCGCCAGTCGGCCAGAGGAGGCTGTCAATCGACATACTCCGCATAGCGCGCGGATGAATGCCCCACTCTCTGAAGCTTTCAACGAAGGCTAAACGGAAACCGGCCTCGTCTTCGGGGTTCACGTCGAAGTCCGCCGTCACGATCGCCCTGAGATAATCCCCGAATGTGATGCCGACCGGCGGGCAGTAGTCGAGCGCCCGAATGCACATCTGGAGAACGTATAGTGCCGCGCGGGCAGCCTCGTCGGCCAGCCTCTTTGCAAGGTCCGGATGTATCTCGCCTTCAGGCAATACACCTGTGCCTTGGGTCGCGATGCGATACAGGTCGACGGTGCGGGCGCGGTACACCTTGGTGAATGCCCCGAAAACTGCTGCGACAAGGATCGAGCCTCGATCATGCGGCTCCAAAACGGTGTCCAGCTCGTTCGTGTTGGGAGCTCGTCGCATCCATACACCCGTCTCTTTGTCCCGCTTACCGAGAGCATCCCTCAATGCTCCTCCCCGGCCCGAAGCGCGTCCGAACTGTTGAGCGAGTTGGGCCAGAAGATTGTCACCGACGAGGTCGCCGCGGGTGCGCGAAATCTGGTCCCTCAGGACACCCGGATAAGAGAAATGCTGGAACAAGGCGACGATGTCGGCAAAGGCCTCGTGAAAAGCCAGAACATCCGGATTGACCGACCGGTTGAACCTCGGATGTACCCCATCTAACAGGGCGTGGGTGGTCTCGTGCGCGATGATGTCGTGGGAAAGGCAGGTGAATACCACCGTGCCCGGGGAGTTGAACTTGTCTTTCCGCTCGACTGGAAAGTAACCGAACAGCAGGGCTTTCTTGTCGGGGCTATAGTAAGCATTCTGCTCCCGCAGGGCGTGCGGATAGATCCTCAACCTTTGGATGTAGCTCTCATACCGTTTGCCCTCTTCGGTATATTCTCGGCTCGCCCAGAGGGCAGGGCGGCCCAGTGCCCGTTCGAAATGGCCGATGGTCGCCATTGCGACGGCGTAGACCATCTGCTGGTGGAACTGCGGATTTGTCTCGCTGGGAGGCAGCCCGTCCTGGGCAAGTAGCATGGGATTGTCGAGGTTCACCGGCCTATACATAACACCGCTGGCTGGATCGACGTCGACCACCTCTATGTACTCGCCGACCGGACCGGGTTCGAGCCCCTCCCACGGCACGTTGACCGTAAGCTCTCCGATGCCCGCGTTTTCGAACTGCCCGGCAAGCCCCGGGTCAAAGGAGAATATTTGCAGGCGCCTTGATACCGGCGGGGCAACGAACTCGCGCTCCATTTCAGCCTCCTCGAAAAGTGGGCGGTCGTGAAGATCGGCAACAACTCAGATTTAGAATTGGGCTGCGCGAGCCCTAACGTAATTGACTGTCCTGGCCCTTCGCTGGATGGCGCTGGGTACTTACCGACGCCCGTGTTCGTGGAGCGGATCGGGTGTGGGTTTCAAACGTGAGTGTTTCCCGCTTCCATTGAGCGGGCGATATCCAGCGTTTCCGCAGGCGTCGACATGGCCATTCGAACCGAAATAGTATCGGAGGATTGTCTGGCGGCGGCCTCGACTGCCGCAGCCTTGAGAAGGCTCTTGTCGACTTCGCTGGTCAACCATCGAGCGCCGCCGACGCCGACAATCACGGCGCCGACCAATGAGGCCAGGGTCAGTCCCGTCCCGGTCAGGGGACCACCAGTCGTGGTGACTGACGACCCGACGATCATCTGGTTGCTAAGCGGCCCATAAAGACCCCACGACACAACTGCTGCGACTGAACCGGTGAGTATATTGCCGAGAAACCCCGGACGCATGATGGTGGCACCAGTTACGGTTGTCTCTGCCTTGGGAAATATGAAGCCGTTGTCGGACAGCATCGCGTTCACGGCGCCGCCGATTGCCCCGGCAACGACGACTAGCACGATCATTATGATCATCAACCATTCCATGGCACGCACTCCCCTTCGCTGGGTCAGACGATGCCGACTGCACCAAAGGCTTGGTCTATCGTATCAAGGCGCAACTGGCGGACCGAGGGGTCTGAGGCATGGAAGACCCTCACGACATTTTCGAGCGTTCGCCGGCTGTCGATAAACTCTGAGGTCGCCGTGAGCCGGGTAAGGGTTAGGTAGAGAAGCAGTAGCAATTCCGACATCGGAAACGCAGGGTCACCACCCGGTGTTGTGGCTGCCATCAAACCGTGCACGGCCTTGTTGTGAATGCCGCTATAGATGTGGACGCCGCCCTGGTCGGTGCTGACAGGCAGCACGCGATACATGCTCATGTGGTCCGGCTGACCTGTCGCGGCTGGATTGGCAAAGTCGCGAATGGGACCGCCGTGTGCCCCGAGGCCAGCACCGATCTGCCAGGCCCAACCGCTCACCGGACTGGGCGCTCCCGGCCACCAATTGGCAATTGCGATGCCGAAGATGTCGCTGAATGACTCGTTGAGTGCGCCGGAGAGGCGCCGATAGATGAGTTTGGAAGATGTTTCCGTGACGCCATGAGTGAGTTCATGGGCAATGACGTCTAAATGCTTGGCAAAACTTATCCCGCCCTGCTGCCCGTACCACATCTTGCCCTGCCACCAGACCGCATTGCCCCATTGCGGCTGCGGCAATGGATTGCCAACGCTGGACCAGACGTTGACGACGGACACGATTTGCATGCCCTTGTCGTCTATGCCGTCGCGTTTGAGCACATCATTATAAAAATCGTAGACTAGCTTGGCGTGAAAGTGCGCCGATACTGCTTCCGGACGAGTCGCCCCTAGATCGTTGGATGAGTGACTGATTGCCTGTGATGGCAAAGGTGGTTGCGGCATGTCGTCTAGATTGCCGTTTGCGTAGTCGTAGGTCGCGATATTTCTCAGCGGGTCGATCAGGAGAAAGCCGTTGGCCGTGTTGATGCCGAAGAAATTGCAAAGCTTATTGTTGTAGTCGAGGCCGCGCATTGGCACTGGAATATCGAGGGCAGCGGCGCTTGCGAAAAAGAAACGAATCGCTCCGTCCTGCGCATCTACGAAGTAGTCGTAGTATTGCTCACGCATGCCATGGCATATGCAGCCGAGTTGCTCCGGAATTTCGAATGGGAGATCTTCAGGAATGGCCTCGATGGGTGGATCGAGTGGGACCGAGGTGAAGTGATATACGAGAAACCATCCCTCGCCATTCTCTTCCATGTGCCATGTCAGGCTGGGCGGTAGCGATGGTGCGCCGCTCAGTTCTGAGCCGTGCTCGCGGGCCCATAGGCGTAGTCGCTCCCAGGCTTCGGCAGGACTGAGCTGGGCTATTGCATTGGCACTTGGCGGCGACGACAGTTTGCCGTTTATCGCCACGAGCGACTTGTGATCGGCGTCGATATCCACCACCACGCGTCCGCCAAATATCGGTATCGATGCGGCGGATTGCTGGAAGGCCAGCGTTGTTGCATTAAGGTCTGGCGCTGTACCCGTTGTCTCTAGCCGCAAGTCTGGCACAAGTTCGGAGCGTGTAGGTGCGGTGATCGATAGGAGTGTCTCGCTATTGGCATCCTCAAGGTAGGTCTGCAACAAGACACGACTGGCCGTCTCGTTGTTAGCATTGGCCTGGCGCGTCTGGGCACGCGCCTCCATTGAATTTGCATCCGCGCCTGTCCTGGTAGCGGCATCGGTCTCGAAGCGACTGAGGCTTCTCAATCGGGGTTGATTGGCGCCGAGCTCGTCTGCGACGCCATTCACATTGATGTTTATAAAGCGGGCCATCGCAATTTCCTCTTCCCGCTATTGCAGCATGCCGGCAAAACGCAGCATTGCCTTGAGCGAGTCGACTGGCTGGGCGAGCCCGGCGTCGGTCGGCGACCAAGGGGTGCCGTTCGCTCCACCGTGCCAATAGGATTGCTTGTCTTGCACGATAAGACCCAGCAGGGTGTCGGCGACGAGCACACTGCCGAGGGGCCCCAGATGCTGCCCTCCGGCAGCTACTTCGGCTTCCTTGAGGACGTAGAACCAAAGCGGAGTGGCATAGGCCAGTCCGGCCGCGTCCAGTTTCTGCCCGCTCTGTCCTGAGATGAGGTCGGCGTTGGAAATTGCAGCCATCGTCGGATAATGGCCACCAGCAAGAGCGGCGATGCAAGCCTGCGCGGTCGGCAACGATAGCCTATATCCTCGCCTCAGGTTGCGCTGGGCCAGATGCTTGAAGACGCCCGGATCTTCGTTGACCATATCCTTGAGCGGCGGCGCCAGGTGGGTATCGATCTTTCTAGCCGCACGACGGGGGCGAGTTGGGTCGATCGCAACGAAACGCTCCCATTCAATGACCCAGTTATGGGGCAGTTTGATGCCCGTCCCTTTCATCTTCCCGTTGCCCGTAAAATCAAACAGCAGGCCAAAGTCCGCGGAATCAATGATGTTGTTGGAGCCCGGCACCGGTTCACCAAAGAACCTGTTGTGGTCGTAAGAGCCCCGGATCATCGAGTGGCCGAAGCGAAAGGCCGCAACGGAGAATTCGAGAGGCAACGGCAATTGTGTGGATCCTTCGGCGCCATGAGCGGCGAAGAATTCCGCGTAAAGTGGCGCCTTGCGCGCAACCACGTCGGCGACGATTGCCGGATCGCAAACAGTGGGAAGATACTCGTTCACGATCAGCCACTGATAGTGCCAGCGCATCAGTTTCCGCGCGGCCTCGAAGTCGCCGACGGCATCGACCAGTTTGTTATGAAAGCGCAGCATGCTCATGTGTAGCTGAGCGACCAGTAGGTTCTCGTCGTTACGCCCGTCCCCAATGATCGCCCGTTCTTCATAGGGCGTGCCATCCGGATTGAGGAAGGTCTTCTTGAGTTCCGGCGAGAGTGCGTCGAGCTCCGCTTGGGTGATGTCTCCTCTTTCTACTAGGAATCCGAGGCGTGGGAGATCCGCTGCTCTGTCCGGCTCCGCTGGAAGTGGTGGCGCGTCCGTCGGCGCAGGAATGGCGAGCCGCATCTTGTGCGTCAGCGTTGGGTGGCGCATCAATTTGGACAGTTTGGTAGCAAATGGGCCCTGACCGATGGTGTCGCCGTAGACGCTGTCGAGCCGCAGTGATCCGTCACGTAGATTGAACAGACCAGCTTCCACATCGGTCTGGGGGATCGGAACTATAGGTCCTGCGATCACAGACAGGGTGCTGTCTCGGTCGGTCCCGGCAGTTATGTCATGATCGATGAACTGCCCGAGATAGGTAAAAATCGGCGGAATAGTCGAGTTCTGGGCAACTGGATCGTTATCCTCTTCGATCATCGCGTTGGCGATGGCGTCAAGCGCATCAGGCGTGCCGGAATTCTCCGGGATCGTTGCGGCCCCCGGAAAATAATAGGCGAATGTGCCACCCGCAGGAGCGATAGCCGCGGCGATCGCGCCGGGTCGCGCAGCGGTTTCAACGACTGCATCGAGTGGGATGACATCCCCCTGTCCCGCAGCCGCGATCCCTATTCCAGCGGGAACCGGTCCCGTGTCGACGACAATTGTCTGACCGTGTCCAAACGTAAACAGCATCGCTCAACCCTCTGCTAGCACCGAAGTTTTAGACGTTAAAGCACAGTGACGCACAAATATATCCATGCGACGACATGTAATTTTTCGGACTTATTGCGTATACCAGATGGTTAACAGTAGAGGTTGGTGGTGAGACTGTCACCAATTAAAGTATAGTATGGTCATTTTGAGTTGAATTTACGAACAATATTACTGAACGCGATTCTTTTTTTACAGAGGTGTTGGGTACTTAGCTGCGTGGTAATTCTACGGGCCAGCCGGTCCTGCGCCACAAGACGTTCCAAAATGACGGCGATAGCGCGGGAATTAGCGGTGTGGAGGGCACCTTTGCCGGCAGCCTTCGCCCCCTTTTCGTTCGTTGGGGGCGTGATCGCGTTACGCTGAAAGTAGCGATTTAGGGTCGGGGCGCGTTCCGGCCCAGATCAGCAGCGCGAGGCCACTGAAACCTGCGCCCAGTATCACCACGCCCTGCCAGCCATCTTGGGCATAGGCCATGGTCGCGGCAACGGCACCGATAGCGCTACCAAAGGAATAGAACACCATGTAGCCCCCTATCAGGCGGCTACGCGCCTCAGGGTGTCGGTCGAGAATAATGCTCTGGTTGGTCACGTGGACCGCTTGCACAGCGAGGTCTAGCAGAATGACGCCGACGACAAGCAGGGGAACCGACGTCGGCAGAAATGAGATTGGCACCCAGGACGCCAACAGCACGCTAAGCGATATCCCGGTCACGCGTTGACCCATGCCGCGATCGGCGAGTTTGCCGGCAACCGTCGCCGCAATCGCTGCCACTACGCCGACAAGGCCGAACAGGCCTATTTGCGTGTGCGAGTAGGAGAATGGCGCAGCGCTCAATGGCAAGACGAGGGCCGTCCAGAAAGTGCTAAAGGCCGCAAAGATCAGGAACGCTAGAACGCCGCGGATGAGAAGGACGCGATCACGTAGAAACAGAAGCGGAACGGACCGCAGGACAGCGGCGTAGCCTTCATGGTTCGAAAGAGAAATCTGGCGGGGCAGTACGCGCACAAGCGTCGCGCCCATTGCGGCCGTCAAAAGGGCCGATGTCAGATAGACCGCCCGCCAGCCGCCGATGTCGGCCAGCAAACCGGCGGCAAAGCGGGCACCCAATATGCCGACGACAATGCCACTCGTCACGGTGCCAACAGCTTTGCCTCGGTCGGTCGGTGTTGCCAAGCTAGCAGCGAGGGCAACCAATACCTGCACCACGACAGCCAGGAGGCCCATCGCTGCCAAACTTACCAACAGAATGGCTTCCGTTGTGGCAGTGGCGACGCCCACCAATGCAAGTGTCGACAAAGCGCCTTGGGTGAGGATGAGACGGCGTGGAGCGATCAGGTCGCCTAACGGGACGACGAAAATCAATCCCAAACCGTACCCGACTTGGGTCAGAGTGACGACGATGCCGACTGATGAGGGCGACATCCCGAAGTCTCGCGCCAAAGAATGGAGCAGGGGTTGTGCATAATAGATGTTCGCCACGCTCAGACCGGCAGCGATGGCGAAGATCAAGGTTGTGATCTTTGTCAGTCCGTCAGACGGCTCAGGCTTGGCAGCCGCTATCGTCCCATCGTGCATGAAAACCCTCCGTCGGAGCAGAAATTGGTTTCATGTTAAGACCACTTGCGGCGCCCTAATTCCAGTTCTAAATTAGAACCAGTTTGGATAGGTAAGGGGCACATATCATGGTCAAGCGCGTCACTTTCGGGAACGCAAGCTGTCCGGTCGCCAGAGCGCTCGATGTGATTGGGGATTGGTGGTCGCTGCTGATCATACGCGACGCGTTCGATGGCGTGCGACGGTTTGGTGAGTTTCAGAATGGGCTTGGGATTGCCAAGGGCATGCTGTCTACGCGCTTGCGCGATTTGACAGAAAGCGGTGTTCTGGAATTGGCGCCGGCCTCTGACGGCAGTGCCTACAAGGAATACGCATTGACCGAGAAGGGCCGGGGTCTTTTCCTGGTCATCGTTGCGCTGCGCCAATGGGGTGAAGACCATCTTTACGACAGCGATGAGCCTAGGTCTCAGCTAGTCGAGATTGACACGGGCGCTCAGGTAGCTCGTTTGCAACTGCAAGCCCTGATGGGCCGACCGTTGGGCTGGAGCGATACCGGAGTCAGAAAGGCGGCGCGCTAGAGAGGGATACGCCCACCTCGTCATTTCATCACCTATCGCGGTGGCACAGTCCCCAATTCCCGAGTGCATCGAGCACTGGGATGAGCGTTCGGCCATAGTCAGTGTAGTCGTAAGCGCTGTGCAAAACATTGGCCCGCAGGCTTTGTGATCGCGTAAGCAAGCCATCCGCTACGAGCGCGTCGAGATGATCGGTCAGCACCTTTGGCGATATCCCTGGCAGGGCACGCTTTAGATCGCCGAAGCCGGCACTACCATGCCGCAAATGCCAGAGGATGCGGGTTTTCCATTTGCCCGAAACGAGCTGGATGGTGACCAAGGCAGGACAGTCTATCATCTTGGCTTCTTCGCCAGCGGTACACACCATCCGGTAACTCCTTGTGGAACGGCCTAGCTCTCACCAAACTGGCGCCTCAGCGGAGGATGCCATGACTACACCAAGCCTATACGAATGGGTCGGGGGCATTGATGCCCTTTCCCGGCTTACTGAGGCTTTCTATCAGCGCGTTCGATTAGATGACCAGCTAGGCCCGGTCTTTTCGAGGATGGACCCCGGACACCCGCGTCACGTCGCCGAATTTTTGGCAGAGGTTTTTGGCGGGCCGCCATTTTACTCGCAGGCACATGGCGGGCATCCAGAGATGGTACGCCATCACCTGAACCGCCACCTTTCAGAGGTGATGCGGCGGCGATGGATCAACCTTCTGCTCGATACCTACACCGACCTTGCCCTGCCGGCCGACCCGGAATTCGCATCGGCGTTGGTCAGTTATCTGGAATGGGGATCGCGTCTTGCGGTCATCAACTCACAACCCGGCGCAAAGGTGTCCGAGCATGCGCCGATGCCAAAATGGGGTTGGGGCGAGGCCAAGGGACCTTTTGCCCCCGGAGGTTCGTGACCACCATAGCGGTCAACCCGTGCCTGCCAGCCCAGTCGGGTTACAGGCAACGGCGCTCTTCTGCGCATCCCAGGGCCGCGATTACAAAGCGGGGTAGAAAAACACCAGCTCAGGATCGCCTTTGTCGAGATTTTCGATATAGCCGCTCGACCTGAACCCCGCCTTCAGCAGCAGGCTTTGCATCGAGTGGTTCGATAGGTTTGTCGAGGTGAACAACTTTCGACCGTGGCAGCTGTCTTGGAAAAACCTAATCAGAGCGAGCCCTATTCCAGAACGTCGAAAACGGGGAGCAACCATAATCAGCTCGACGAACGACTGGCCGAAAAAGTGGTTGGTCATGATACCGTACCCGGCCAACTCGTTGCCGACATCAGCCACATGGCAGACACCTCGGTCTATCCAACTGCGGATTTCCACCTGCCGTTCAAAATGTTCGGCGGCGTAGGTGTCCAGCTTGCATAGCGCTGGCAGATCCTCAGGGGTCGCCAGGCGAATGTCCATGAACGAACCTTGCCAGAACCGAACCCTATTTTGAAGATCTGGCTATGGCCGGTCTTGGGTAGCCTTTCGCCGACGCAGTCTCCGCAACCCACGCTGCAGCCGTAGTGAAGGTTGCCGCACTCTTCACAAAACTGACTCATACCCGTTTCTCCTGCGTCACAAACCGACCTTAGAACCCCGATTGCACGCGCGTGCATCAGCGTCTCCTCCATGCATTCCGGGGTTCTCATGACTAGGTTCAAGACGACTAAACTTTTGGCACTCGGCGCCATCCTGCTTTCGGGCACCACCATGGCCCAGGCCACCGACTACACGATTTCGGTATGGGCTGGCGGCAGCGGCCCGGCGGATGCCTATCGCTGGCAGGCCATCGAAATGGCCGCAGACATTCTCGAACGCGAGGCGGAAGTCCGCGGTGAAGAGCTCAATATCACCATCGAAGAGCAGCATACCTTCGACGGTTGGGACAATTTCAAGCAGGCAGTCACCCTTGCTGCCGAAGCGGGCAATGCCCCGCACATTATCGTCACCGGCCACGAGGACATTGGCCCGTGGTCTCAGTCCGGCATCCTGCGTCCGGTCGAAGACTATGTCGATTTCGACGCCTGGCCCCTTAACCAGCTCTATCCGAACCTTGTCGAGGTCGCGAGCTATGACGGCGTCGTTTGGGGGCTGCCGCAGGATTCGGAGTCCCGTCCGTTCTACTTCTCCCGGAGCCATCTGGCCGCTATCGGCTATTCGGAGGCCGACATCGATGCGCTTCCGGCTAAGGTTCTGAGTGGCGAATATACGCTCTATTCCATGCTCGACGACGTCAAGAAGATGCAGGACGCGGGCCTTGTCGAAGCCAACAAGGGCTTCCTGCCGCGCACCAGCAACGGCCCAGACTATTGGCAGTTCTACCAGAGCTTTGGTGGCAATCTGGTCGACGAGGCAACCGGCAAGCTCTTGCTTGATAAGGCCGCTTTGACCGGCATGTATCAGTTCTTCGTGGATGCTGTTGCTATGGGCCTGACGTCCTCGACCCATCTGGGCTCGCCGGGCGACAGCTTCACCGATGCGGTGATCTCGGACAAGGCTGGCGCATGGCATGCCGGCACCTGGAGCAAGCCGCAGTGGGAAGCCAAGGGCCTCGAAAATTTCCACGAAAAGGTCCAGGCCACTTTGATCCCGGCTGGCAATGCCGAAGGTCGCGCCAATACCATTACCCACCCGCTGGTCTATCTGCTTTCCACCACGGGGACTGATGAAGAAGCCGCGATCGCCGCTGAACTCATCACCATCGCATCCGAGCCGCGCATCAACACGCTGCATGCCATCAAGTCCGCTCATCTCGCCATCGGCTCCGAGCAGGTCAACGTGCCGCTCTACGCCAATGACCGCTGGGCCGCGGAAGCTACCGAGAACTTCCTGCCCTACGCGAACGCCATTCCGAACAATCCCGAGTTCGGCGTCTACTGGACCGCGATGTTCAAGGGCCTTGAAGCCTCCTGGACTGGTGTGAGTTCGGTCGAAGACGCCGTCAAGGCCGTCGAAGCTGAAGTTACCTCCGCCATCGGCGACGCCATCGTCGTCCGCTAAACGAGCATGGCCCGGGCGAGGCTTCTCGTCCGGGTCCTTCACCTGGAAGGTCAGATTATGCGCGCCAGAACAAGCATGCTGGGCATGGCTTTTGTCACCCCCGCACTTCTTCTGCTCATCGCCTTTTTCTTCATGCCTGTCGCTCTCACGACAGTCTTCGCCTTCACCAATATGAGCACGGCAACAGGCATCACTGGCGGCTCCTATGTGGTGACAGGCAATCTCCTGCGAACGCTGGGAGAGCGCGGTGTCGAACCGGCCGTTCTGGAGGTGCTGGAGCAGAGGGTCTTTGCCGTTGATCCCAAAACGCTCGCAGCTGCGGCGAGCGCGGGGGTCGAGCCGCAATTCCTCGCCGAAATCGAACAGCAACTGCTGGGGCAAAGCTTCGATACTTCACGCGCCTTCGAAGCGGCGCTCAAGAAATTACCGTCACGACCCACTCGGACACGCGATCTCAAACTGGCCGCCGAGCCATTTTCCCGCGCTATTCTCAACACACGCTATAACAGCCGTGAAGAGATAGGGGCTGCGATCACGAGCCTGGCACCCGCGGCATCGGCCGAAACGGTCGGCCAGATCACTGAAGCGAGCTACACTGGCTGGCGCTGGGTCGAGTGGCGCAATTTCAGCACCTTGCTCGAGAAGCCAGAGACGCTGCGCATTCTCGGCAATACGGTTTTTTATGTCACCGCAACGCTTGCCTTCAATGTGGGTGTGGGCCTGTTCCTCGCCATCTGCATCTTCTATCTACCGCAGAAGACTGGCGGCGTGTTCAGCGTTCTCTGGCTGCTGCCGCGGATCACTCCAGTGGTTCTCTATGCTGTGATGTGGAAGTGGATGACCTGGGAAAACGGGTTCATCTACAACATAGCGCAGAGCCTTGGCCTCCCTGCCTTCAACTATATGAAGGGATCGGTGCCAACCGCCTGGACCATTATCATCCTCCTCAACGGGTTCATCGGCGCCTCGTTTGGCATGATCATCTTCTCTGGCGCGCTGCGCGCAATCCCGGCGCAGCAGCTCTGGGCCAGCGAGGTGGATGGCGCAACGAGGTGGCAGCAGATCCGGCGGATCATCCTGCCGCAACTGCGTTGGCCGATCCTATTCGTCACCTCCTATCAGACGCTCTCGCTGCTCTCGTCCTACGAACAGATCTGGCTGACCACCAATGGTGGTCCGGGCAGCACAACGACGGTCTGGGCGCTGGAGGCGTTCAAGGCTGGGCTGAGCAACTATACCGGCAATCTCGAATATGCGGTCGGCGCCGCCATGGCACTGGTGCTCGTCATCGTCGGCATCGTGCTGTCCGTTTTGTACCTGCGGGTATTCCGGTTCGATGAACTGGTCAGCAAACCCAAGATCGAGTTCTAGGTCCATGTCCCGCAATTTTGCCTTCTGGCCGATCATTCTGGTTCTGGCACTGATCACCGCTCCCTTGGCGATCATGTACCTCTTCCTCGCCATCGACACTGTCACCACGTCCGCGCCCGGGTCGTTCTGGCCCACGAGATTCACCCTCGAACATTGGCGTTTCTTGTGGGATGCCAAGCTGACTGGCGACGTCTGGGGCCCGACCGCCACGACCTTCATCTTCGCTTCGACGATGGTCGTCATCGTGCTGACTGTTTCCTCGACGGCCGGCTACGCCATCTCCCGGCTCAACCTGCCGTTTCGCCGGCTGTTTCTGTCCGGCATCCTCGTCATGCACGCCTTTCCGGCCGTGACTCTTCTGATCGGGGTTTTCCTCGTTCTTCAGTTCGCCGGTCTCTACAACACCTTGATCGGCGTCATCCTGGTCAAGACCGGGTTCAGCATCCCGTTCGGTGTCTGGATCATGAAGGGTTTCTACGACCAGGTGCCCTGGGAAATCGAGATGGCCGGCGTACAGGACGGCGCAAGCCGCTTCACAGTGTGGTGGCGGCTGATCCTGCCCCAGGTCAAACCCGGCCTGCTGTCTCTCGGCATCTTCGTTTTCATCGATGGCTGGAGCGAATTCATGCTCCCACGGATCCTCGCGCCATCGAGCAATTTCGACGTGCTCTCCACCTATCTCAACCGCGTCTCCGACCCGGATACGGCGCAGTACAACTTCAATCTCGTTAAATCGGTCGGTCTCTTCTACACGCTGCCAATCCTGGCCCTCTACGCCGTGTTTCAGAACCGTCTGATGAACATTTTCAGCGGAGGCACGAAGGGCTGATGCAAGTCACTCTCAAGGACTTTACCAAGGCTTTCGACGACCTCGTGGTCATCGACAAGATGAACCTCACCGTCAAAGACGGAGAAATGCTGGCCCTCCTCGGACCTTCGGGCTGCGGGAAATCGACTACGCTCTTTGCCATATGCGGCATCCATCGCATCAATGGCGGACAGATTCTGTTCGGGGATCGCGATGTCGGCGAGCTGCCGAGCCAGAAGCGCAATGTCGGCGTGGTTTTCCAGAATTACGCGCTTTATCCGCACCTGACGGTCTTCGACAATATTGCGTTCCCCCTCAGCGTACGTGGGGATTCCGAGCAAGCGATCGACCGCGACGTCCGGGCCATGGCCGCGATGACGCATATCGAAGATTTGCTGCATCGGCGTCCATCCCAGCTCTCCGGCGGCCAACAGCAGCGTGTTGCTCTTGCCCGGGCGTTGGTCCGTAAGCCGGATGTGTTGTTGCTTGATGAGCCGCTGGCTAATCTCGATGCTAAGTTGCGTCTCGAAATGCGGTCGGAAATCCGTCGTATCCAGCTTGAGACCGGCATTACCGCCATTCTCGTGACGCACGATCAGGTTGAAGCCATGTCCATGTGCGATCGCATCGCCATCATGAACAAGGGCGAAATCCTGCAGGTGGCGACGCCGACCGAGATGTACCGAGCCCCTGTGAGCAAATTTGTCGCTGGGTTCTTGGGTAATCCACCGATTGTCATGCTTGAGGGAAGGGCCGAAGCTGGCCGCTTCGCCATTGATAGCGTGAGCCTGCCGCTGCCGGCACGCCTCGCCTCGACACCTGAAGGCACCCCGATCAGCCTTGGCATTCGTCCCGAACATTTTGGGCGCGAAGGCGCCGAAGCGATTTCTGGGGTGGTTTCCTTTGTTGAGCCGCAAGGGCGCGAAACCCTCTTCGACGTGACCATTGCCCAAGGGGTGGTGCTGCGCTCAATCCAGCCCGTCCGCTCGGACATTGCCCTCGGTAGTTCGGTGTCCTGGGTGCTCGACACCGAGCATCTTCTCCCCTTCGACGCCAACGGCCAGGTTCTTTAGCCCATCATGCGCAATTCCATTCCTTTCCCGTCGCGTGCGGACAATCGGCCGCTTTGTATCGCCCACCGGGGCGCGTCCGAGCATGCCGTTGAGAATACGCTCGAAGCCTTCCGCATTGCCGCCGAACTTGGCGCCGAAATGTGGGAGATCGACGTATGGCTGACGGCCGATGGCCATCCAGTCGTCGCCCATGACGCTGATCTCAGCCGCGTCCACGGCGTCGATGGCAATGTCGCTGACTATTCCCTTGTGGAACTGCGCGATGTTGCGCCGACCGTGCCTTCTCTTGACGAGGTCATTTCACTCGCTCGCGACGTGAATTGTGCACTCTATGTAGAGATCAAGGGCCTCGGGGCAGGGCGCCCATCCATTGAAAGGCTGAAGGCGCTCGACTTCACGGCGGCGGGACTCGGCAGCTTCAATCCGGCCGAAGTGCGAGACATGGTCAATGCCAATTGCCCCTATCCGCTGTCGGTTCTGGTGCCGGTCGGTCGCGATCCGTTCGCAATGGCGGAGCTTGGTGGCGCCGACATCATTCATCTCTGTTGGGAGCGCGATGGCGAACGTCCGCAGGACCTTGTTACGCCTGAACTGATCGCCAGGGCTGAGAGCCTGGGGCTGGGCATCGTGCTCTGGCATGAAGAGCGGCGCGCTATACTCGACGACCTCTTGAAACTCCCGGTGCTCGGCATCTGCACCAACCAGCCAGAGCTGATGCATGGCACCGACAGTGTCGACATGCGTGGCATCGGGATCGTCAGCCAACGCGGCGCGCACGATTTTGCCCCGGAGAACACGCTGGCCGCGGCTAAGCTAAGCTTGGACCAAGGCTGCCAATGGATCTCGGTCGACGTCCGTGAGACGGCCGACGGCGAACTCGTGGCCATCCATGACGCTACACTCGAGCGCACGACCAGCGGCCACGGGCTAGTGGCCGATCACACTCTGGCGCAACTGCTCGAACTGGACGCTGGCTCGTTTTATTCGGCGCACTATGGCAGCGAGAAAATACCCACGCTCGCCGAGATGATCCACCTCTGCCGGTCCTACGGCCGGTACATGCTCATCGAGAACAAGGATGCCGATCCGGCGAGTATTCTTGCCATTGTCGATGCCATGGGCTTTGCGGACCACTGCGTCCACTCCAGCCCCGATGCAGCGCTGCGGGCACAATTGCGCTCTCTCTCGCCAGACGCGCGCATTATGTCCCGCCGCATCGACTATTCTGGCTTGACCGCCCTCAAGGCCGATCTTGAGCCGGAGATTGTCGAGATCGAGTTCGACACTTATGCCGCTGACCATCAGGAGGCACTCGCGCTGGGGCTGACGCCGATGCTAAAATACTTCGGCAGCGACCGAGCAGTTTTCGACCAGATCGTTGATTTCGGGCCGGCCATGGTCAATCTCGATCATGCATCCTTGCTGTTGGACGCCCTCCGCCGCAAAGCCAAGGATCCGGCTGTCAATGAATAAGGACGATCGAACAAACCGCGTCCCCACCTCGGACGACGTCGCGGAGCTGGCAGGGGTTTCCCGCTCGGCGGTATCGCGCACCTATACGGCCGGAGCCAGTGTCGCACCGGCCACTCGTGAGAAGGTGCTCGCCGCTGCCAAAACGCTTGGCTATCGAGTTAATTTCCTGGCGCGTGGGCTGTCCCAGCAACGCACCAATCTCGTGGCCATGGTGGTCTCCGACATGGAGAACTCCATGCGCGCGCGTCTGGTGGAGTGCATGGCGCGCGAGCTCGTTGCGCAGGGTTTTCGGCCTATGCTGCTACCCACCCAGCCGGGCGAAGATGTGGGGCATCTCATCGACATGATGCTGCACTACAATGTCACCGGTACAATTGTTACGTCGGATACCCCTCCCGCCGAGATCGCACAGGAATGCGCCGCCTATGGCGTGCCTCTGGTGTTGATCAACAAGGCCGAAGTGGGTGGCTCGGTGGCCAATGTTTCCATGGACACGGTGGCTGCGGGGCGCCTTGCCGCTGAAGAATTTTTCGCCATCGGCTGCAAACGCGTTGCCATCGCCAGCCAACGTCGCGCGTCCCACACCATCAGCCAGCGCAAAGCCGCCTTTATCACGACCTGTCGCGGGCGTGGCCTTGAACTGGTGGGTGATTTTCAGGGAGCAGTGCAGAACTACGAGGGGGGCGTGGAGGCTGCCCAGAATTTCCTGATGAGTGGCATAGACGTCGACGCCGTTTTCTGTGTCAACGACCTGCTGGCGCTCGGCTTTCTCGATGAGGTGCGGCTGCGTTCGAGCCTCACTATCCCGGGAAATCTGCGCGTCATTGCCTGTGACGATATCGCCGAAGCCTCCTGGTCCAGTTACGATCTCACAACGGTACGGCAGGACCCGCAAGCGCTCGCCAAAGCGGCGTTGACCGCGCTCCTCAGTTGTCTTGACGATCCCACCAAGGCCCAGCCTCACACCATAATCGCGAGCGAGCTCGTCCGTCGCGGATCAACCGCCGCACCTTTGCACTTCCAGGAAAACCGACTCTAGTCATGACGAACTATGCGCGCGAACGCGCCGACCGGCTGGCCGCCGGCAAGACCATCATTCTCCAAGCCGGCGCCATCGCACTCGACTATTTCAAGCGCTATCAGGCACTCGATGTGCACTCTAAAGGCATCGGTGATCTGTTCAGCGAAGCAGACACGTCCGTCGAGAGCTTCATCCGCACGGCCATCGCCGAGCAGTTTCCTCAGGATGGTCAGTTGGGCGAAGAACACGGGGCGTCCGCCGGAGACAGCGTCTATCAATGGATCATCGATCCGATCGACGGCACCAGCTGTTTCCTTTTCGGCCTACCCACCTGGTGCGTGGTCATCGCTCTTCTCGAAGATGGCGTGCCCGTCGTTGGCCTGACCTACGATGCGTGCCAGGATCAGCTCTATTGGGCCAGCCTTGGTCAGGGAGCGTATCGGAACGGAAGCAAAATCACGGTGCACACCAGCGCCGCTATAGCCGGAGGCCTCACGGCCATTGGTGGTAGCAATTCACTCTACAGTGTCCGTGTGGGTGCCATCATCGAGCGCCTGCTGGCTGCCAACGGTTCCTACATGCGCAATGGCTCCACCGCACTGACCTTGGCCCACGTGGCGGCCGGTCACTACATTGGTTATTTCCAACCCCTACTCAACGCCTGGGATTGCCTCGCCGGCCTTGTCCTCGTGGCCGAGGCGGGAGGGGTGACTAATGACTTCATGGTGGAAACCGGTCTCAATGCTCAAGGCGACGTATTCGCAGCGGCTCCGCAAGTTGCAGCTGAGCTGGCGGGCATAGTCGGCCGTGTTTCCTAAATCGCTAAACGGCAGATGAGCCGGCTGTATCCAACCCCGTACCGCTCGTCTCGGACGTGGTAGCCGGGCTGGCGGGTCCCTTAAAACTGCCGTTCATTGGTGGCTGCCTATCGCTGTTGAGGGGAAGCCGACCCGCCGGCGTGGTGGAGGGTGTAGCCAGCCGCGACGTCCTCGACGCTCTAGGTCGGCTTGGACTGCTCACGCGATCCGAAGCGATCGACGCGCCATGGAGGAGCGATCCCTACGCAATCTCCGGCTCACCAAGGAAGGCATCTTGCTCGTAGATTGGGTGGGATACCGCGCGCATTGCACCTGCCGCGCGACCTTTGGCAGGTGGACGATGCGTCCGCCGTGGATGTTTATGTCGCGATCACCGGAAGAAAAGTGGCTGCCTGCGACCTCGCCAATTCGATCCGCTAGCTGTCTACGAATTCGTCACGAGAGCTTTCGGCGGACGGAAGGACGGATGTAGCGTTAGTTGCTCCGATATTGTCCGCTTCTGAGAGCTTGTCCCAGCCCCAAACGACCGGACTGGGCGCTTCACTGCTGGGCGACTCTTGGCGCTATTTCGGCCCTTCAGTCTCGCCTAGATGTTCAAAAGCGGACGCCACGCCCTAAACGAGTTCTAGATTTCCTGAACTTCCGCCAGCCATCCCCTTACCGTTTGCATGGTTTGCCGCTCCTGATCGCATTCCAGCGAAAATTCTTGCAGGATCTCTGCGTCCGGCGCATGGGCCGCAACAACCTCAAGGCTGTTGCCGACCCCATAGCCACCGTGTGTGATGAAGGGGATTATGCGCTTGCCCGTAAGGTCATGGTTCGACAGGAACGATCGGATCACTGAGGGCGCCGTCATGCCCCAGATCGGGAAGCCCAAGAATACGGTGCGATAAGACACCACGTCCTCGACCAATTCGGCGAGCGGCGGCTCAAACCCTTGGAGGCGCTCGCGCTCGGCCTGCGCCACCATCTCCTCGTAATCCTCGGGATATGGCTGAGAGGTTCTGATCTCGAAAAGGTTGGCACCCAAATCGCGACTTATCTGACCGGCGATGACGCGAGTATTGCCAGACCGGGTCAGGTAGGCAACGAGGGTTGCACTTCCGCTCTGGCTGCGAGCACCGGAGGATGCTCCTGCTGCAGCGCCGATGGCGAGCGCGCCCATGACGAGGTTCCTTCTGGAAAGCTGCATTGTCGGCTCCTTGGAGTTGGACGCCACGGATGGCCGTGTTTCGTCTTGCACCGCCCAGGGGGCGGTGCCGATGGTCATTTTTTGGGATTGTTTTCGGGTCTTACCGACCGGCCATTGCCTTGTTGTCGGGCGGGTATCGATCTCCCGCCATTTCTACGCCCTCCAGCGCAAAAGCGATGCTTGCCAGGTCGTCGGCATCGAGAACGAGATCTGCTGCCGCCAGATTCTCTTCGACCCTATGCAGCTTGGTCGTTCCTGGAATTGGGACGATCCAGGGCTTTTGTTCGAGAATCCAGGCGAGGGCCACTTGGCCTGGTGTTGCCCCCTTGGCTTCTGCCGTTTGCTTGAGCACCTCGACAAATATTTGATTGGCCTGTCGGTTCTCGGCGGAGAAGCGTGGTTGCTTTGATCGGAAATCGTCTGTGCCGAAGCTTTTCTCGGGGCTCACCGTACCAGTGAGATATCCCTTTCCTAGAGGAGCAAATGGCACAAAGCCGATGCCCAGCTCCTCAAGCAGCGGAATGATCTCGTTTTCAGGCTCGCGGAACCAGAGAGAGTACTCGCTCTGGAGCGCGGTGACCGGGTGGACGGCGTGGGCGCGGCGGATCGACTGGACGCCGGCCTCGGACATGCCGAAATGGCGAACCTTGCCCTGGCTGATCAGATCCTTGATAGCGCCGGCCACGTCTTCTATGGGCGTGTTGGGATCGACCCGGTGCTGGTAGTAGAGGTCGATATAATCGGTCTGCAGCCGTTTCAGTGAGCCCTCGACGACGTTCCGGATGTGGTCAGGTTTACTGAGCGGCTGGCGGGCGAAACCCTGACTGCCTTCGATGTCGAAGCCGAACTTGGTGGCGATGACGACCTGTTCGCGCAGGGGTTTAAGGGCCTCGCCGACCAGCTCTTCGTTGGCGTAGGGGCCGTATACCTCCGCTGTGTCAAAGAAGGTTTCGCCCCGGTCAACAGCAGCGCGGATCAGCTTGATAGCCTCCTGCCGGTCCATTGCAGGGCCGAAAGCCGCGCTCATCCCCATGCAGCCTAATCCAATGGCGGAAACTTCAAGACCCTGACCCAATGTACGCTTCTTCATGTCATCCACCTCATGCTTCCGGGATTTCGCGGCTGAACGTGTCCAGCGTGATTCTGTCCGGCACCGGACCGCCCCGCTCATTGGTGTTCAGCGCATCGATCGCGGCCAGTTGGTCTTGGGTGAGCTCGAAATCAAAGACGTCAAAGTTCTCGGCAATACGGTCCGCCTTTACCGATTTGGGGATCACGGAGCGCCCTTCCTGGATGCCCCAACGAAGCATCACCTGTGCCGCCGACTTACCGTGAGCCCTAGCGATGTCCAGGATAACGGGATCTTCCAGCGTACTCTTGGAGAAGCCTGGCCGATAGAACGTGATGCCGCCGATCGGCGCCCAGGCTTGGGTCAGAATGCCATGCTTGGCGTGGAGGGTCTGTAGTTCGGGCTGTTGGAAATACGGATGCACCTCGATCTGATTGACGGCCGGCACGACCTTTATTTCGCGCAGGAGCCTTTCGAGGTGTTCGGGCATGAAATTGCTCACGCCGATCGCGCGAACCTTGCCATCGGCAAGCAGTGTTTCGAGGGCCCTGTAGGCACCCAGCGTCCGCTCGAAGGCCGAGGGTAGCGGCTGGTGCAGGATAAGCAGGTCTATCTGCTCCACGCCCAGCTTGCCGGCGCTCTTGGTGAAGCTATGCAGCGTCTCGTCGTAGCCGTAGTCGTTGATCCAGATCTTGGTCTGAATGAACACGTCGGAGCGAGCTAGGCCCGATGCCTTGAGGGCATCCCCAACGCCGCGCTCATTGCCATAGGCCGCGGCTGTGTCGATGTGGCGATAGCCGACTTTTAGTGCTTCGGCGACGGCGATCCGGGTTTCGTCGGGTGGCGTCTGAAAGACACCGAAGCCGAGCGCCGGCATCGTCACGCCATTGTTCAATATGATGTTGGGGACCGTCATTCTGGCTCTCCTTTGGGGTGACATTGTCGTCGTGAAAGAAAGATAGTCCTGCCCCTCCCTCCTGATTAGGCGCTATAATCTTCATCTGCTTGTTAGGGAGGCTTCAAAATCGCCCGCGCTGATTTCAATGATTTGGCAGCGTTTGCCGTGATTGCCCGCGTCAGAAGTTTCACTCGCGCTGCTGCGGAGATCGGGGTTTCGCCATCGGCGCTCAGCCAGACCATGCGGTCCCTGGAAGAGCGATTGGGCTACAGGCTGCTGAGCCGAACCACGCGAAGCGTCTCTACAACGGAGGCCGGCGAGCGCCTGCTTTCTGCCGTCGCTCCTCGGTTTGAGGAGATCGAGGCCGAACTCTTGGCCATGGGAGACCTGCGTGACCGCCCGGCCGGCCTGGTGCGCATCACCTGCAGCGAGCGAGCAGCCGAAACAGTCTTGTGGCCGAAGCTGGCGGCTGGCCTGGTCGACTTTCCTGACGTCAAGGTTGAGCTCTTTATCGACCACAGCTTCACCGACATTGCGGCCGAGAGGTTCGACGCTGGCGTGAGGCTTGGTGAGAGCGTCGAGAAGGATATGATCGCCGTGAGGATCGGACCAGACATGCGGATGGTGGCGGTGGCGTCGCCTACCTACATTGCCACTCACCCCTCGCCGACAACGCCGCAGGAACTGGTGGCCCATACCTGCATCAATCTGCGCTTATCGACCAGCGGCGGGCTGTACGCCTGGGAATTCGAGAAGGATGGCCATCCACTACGGGTCAAGGTCGACGGGCAGTTCACCTTCAATACCGTCCGACCGATGGTCAATGCGGCCATACGGGGCTTCGGCATCGCCTACATTCCCGAGGACAGTGCCCAACCCCATCTTCACAACGGGGAACTCGTGCAGGTGCTGGACGACTGGTGCCAACCGTTCTCGGGCTTTCACCTATACTACCCCAGTCGCAGGCAGATGAACCCAGCCTTTGCGCTGGTTATCGACGTGCTTCGTCATAGAACTCGATAGCCCCGGCCCGACGTCCGTTTTTTGCGTCCGTCGTTCCATGTAGGGCGATGTCCGCTTTCTGGAATCCCGGCGATTCCGTCGAAGGACCGGCGCTCAACCGACGGATATGTAACTCCACTTCGGATCACTGCATCTGTTAGTTTTCGCCGGCAGACGAGCCTGCACGAAGCGGTTGAACAAGCGGAGATGAGCCATGAAACAGCATGCCAGGGTAATTGGGCAATTCACCGCGAATGCCGATGGGCCTGTACACGGTGTCAGTTACGACGGTCAGCTCGTGTGGGCAGCTACCGGCACGCATGTTCGGGCATTCGATCCCAAAGACGGAACGGAAATGCGAGCATTGCCGGTCCCAGCCCATGCGGGCACCGCTTTTGACGGTCGTCACCTTTTCCAAATTGCCGATGACCTGATTCAAAAAGTCGATCCTGCGACCGGCCAGGTCGTTTCCACGATCCCGGCACCCGGTCACGGAAGAGATTCCGGCCTTGCCTGGTCAGATGGTTACCTTTGGGTCGGGCAATATCGGGATCGCCAGATCGTCCAGATCGATCCAGGCACTGGAGACGTTATCCGGACCATTTCCACCAGCCGGTTCGTGACTGGGGTAACCTGGGTCGATGGAGAGTTGTGGCATGGCTATTCGGAGGATGGCAGCGGCGGCCTGACCCGGATCGATCCTGATGGCGGTCAGGAATTGACGACGCTGGAAATGCCAGGGGTCAGCGTGTCTGGAGTTGAATCTGACGGGGCAGGGCGATTTTTCTGCGGCGGCGGCAATAGTGGCGTCGTCAGGATCGTGAGCAGAAGCTGAAAATCAGGCTACACCCGGCAGTAGCAAGCTCATGGGAAAGCCAGGGGCTGTAAGAACCGTCCAGCGCAAACTGCGGGCACGACCAACTGACTGAATCTTGCCGGCTTCCTGTAGCGCCTGGAGTGAGCGCTGCACGGAACGGGTGCTGAGACCAAGGACCATGGCAAGCGCGGAGCTTGCCCACAGCTCGCCGTCTGACAGCAATGCCATTATCTGTGCGTCCTGCCCTCTCATTGGGTGTGTCAGCACCGCGACGTCACTTGGTATGGGCACCAGGCGGAACCCTTTATGGGTAGCTGATATCTTCGCCAAGGGAGCAAGCAGCTTGCGCAGGCGTGCGACTTCCACCCGCAGCCGGGTTCGATGTGACTCGTCTACATGACGGGCTCCGAACACTTGGGAAAGCAGGGTTTCCCGTCTCGCCGCACCAGGCCAAGCTTCCGCAAGCCCGATCGCCAGAGACATGAGGATCGGGCGAGAAGCCAGTGAGACAATTGTCGTCCCCGATCTCAGTGTGTTTCGCGACGCATCGACAACGAGCATGTCCGACGCCAGCAGGCGTTCAACGCCATCGAGTGCAATTGGCCGGGTGCTACCGGAATGGTGGAGCAGGGCGGCAGGCTCGGCCAGTGAACGTTGTGCTTCTGCTACTTCACCCATCAGGGCGGCGATGCCTGACATGTGCGCGGCGTGTTCGGCCCGAGCCAATGCCGATCGCGCTGTGCTTGCATGCAGACGCCTGATCTCGATACCGGCCAGGACAAGGTCCTTGCTCGCTGACAAGGCGGGCGAAAGCGAAAGCGCGCCGAGGTCTGCGAGGCGTGCCTTGGCAAGATCGAGGTGTCCCAAAAGCAAATGTCGACGCGCGACGACAATTGAGGCATGAGCTGCATTCAGGATATCGCCTCGCTGCAGGAGCGTTCGACCTGCGGCTTCCAAGCTTTCCGCCGGCCATATGAGGTCGCGCGATACCAGGGCGATCTCCGCTTCCGCGAGAACGCAGCGCGCCCTCGCCACGCTTTCCGGTCCGAATTTCTTGGCTGCGGAGCGAAGCAGCTCACGGGCTCGTGGCAACTCTCCCAATTGCGCCATCGCGATTCCGCGCATGGCAAGCGCATCCGGGTCGTCGCGCAGAGCTATTCGGTTCAGTGCGCCCAGAATGTCGCCGCTGGAAAGCGCCAGCGCTGCAGAATTCAGGATAGAATCCATTTGTCCTGTCTGGGGTTTCTCGGTGTCGGGGAGCCGGGGCAATCATGCCAGATTTGTAACTCACTGACTTACCTGTGGCGTCACTATCTTCGAGCATCCAAGCCGAGACCAGCACGATGCACGACAACAACAATCACATCATAAGCCTGCGCAAGCCGACATTGGAGCTCGCTCTGGCGAAATGGATACGCCTTGCGGCGGCACCGCTCTTCGGTGTGCTCGCGTGCCTCTCGCTGCTGACACCCAGCGGCCGCGTGGCCTGTATCTCAACGCCCGCGGCATTCGCGTTCCAGGATATGGGGCTGATGTACCTGCTGATGAGCCTGGTCCACTTGCCTTCGTGGCTGACGCTGATCGGGCATGGCTTGGAATGTGAAAAAACAAACCAAGGGATAGCCAACAATGACGCTCCAGCATGAAGTCGTATCACAGGAGGCATGGGTGGAAAGCCGGCGAGATCTGCTCGCCTCCGAAAAAGAACTCACGAGGCTTCGAGACGCTGTCAGCCAAAAGCGGCTGGCACTGCCATGGGTCGAGGTGGAGAAGGAATACGTCTTCGCCTCTGTCGAAGGCCCTAAGACACTGGTCGATCTTTTCGACGGTCGATCCCAACTGCTCGTCCAGCACTTCATGTTCGCCGCCGGCTGGCGGCAGGGATGCAAGAGCTGCTCGTTCATGGCCGACCACACAGACGGCATGAACAAGCATCTTGCCAATCACGACGTGACATTGGTCGCTGTATCCAGGGCAACGCTCGCCGAGATCGAGGCATACCGCGCCCGTATGGGCTGGAAGTTTCAGTGGGTCTCCTCCCATGACAACACGTTCAACGCCGACTTTCGTGTCAGCTTCTCGCCGGAGCAAATCGCCAGCGGACACATCGACTACAATTTTGGCGCGTGGGACATGACAGGCGAGGAGTGGCCGGGTGTCAGTGCCTTCTACAAGGATGAGGAGGGACGCGTCTTCCGAACGTACTCAACCTACGGACGTGGCGTGGAAGTCATGATGGGTACTTACGCAATGCTCGATATCGCGCCGAAAGGCCGCAATGAGGGCGAAGGAATGAACTGGGTTCGGCATCACGACCGCTATCGCTAGCGGCATCCATTCTATCCGGCCAAGGTGCGGGTCGGCGACATGCCGACCCGTTGCTTTTGATCGCTATTTCGACCTGAACTGGCTGATGCCAATCGCGCGGTTTGGCCGAATGGCGGCTACTGGGATTTTTCCGTGGTCCCGACCCCATCGCTGCCGTTTGGCCAGCGTAGGCCTGAACCCCGAAGCTGACGTTGCACATAGCTCGGTGCAATTGTTCGGCCCTCTGTTCGAGAGGGAATGGTGAGAAACCATGGACCATCAGGAAGAATCTGGCTGAAGAACCGGATTACAACTGGATCATTCGGTGAACTTGAGGCCCCACCCTGTATCTTGTTGTTCGCCCCGAACGTATGTGACGTCCGGGATCCATTGGTAGATTCCAATGAACCACATTCGCGCTGCCCAGAAGTTGGATGGCTCCATATCGGCTGGAACGCCATGATATAGGAATGGCGTGGTTGCGCCGGCCTCTTCGCTGGTTTCGGGATTTCCGTCGCTGAGAACGAAGCTGTGGTGACCGACGCCCTTTGCGCGCGTCGCCAGTGTTGCTCCCTCCGCCAACGTCTTTGGGTTGGCACCGAATTGGCATCCCTG
The DNA here is from genome assembly GCF_040509215.1 of Devosia sp. GTDB lineage: Bacteria > Pseudomonadota > Alphaproteobacteria > Rhizobiales > Devosiaceae > Devosia. The sequence continues at coordinate 2,466 of NZ_JBEVLL010000327.1, read as the reverse complement.
CGATTTGGCCCAGGCACTTGCGTCCATTGGATCGCCGTCGGCCGCGAGGCGCAGGTCCGCAAGGCAGTAGTTGGAATTCCATGAGCCATTTGCCGAATAAACGATATGGAGCTGGCCCGCGGGGTCAACAATGGGCTGAGGACCTTCATTGATTGACGGCGTTTCTCCGGCGATATTCTCCCAAGGCTGATCGGGAGACGCAATCAGGCTGCGCGAGCCCTCAGGCACACCATCTCTATTCAAGCGAACGACGAAAATATCCTGCCGAACGTCGGTGTCACCTTGCCAGCCTGACCATACGAAGTAGTCTCGTCCTTCGAAGGTGAAGGGCAGGCCGTCAATGGCCCATTTGTCTTCGGGGAGGGGGATCTCGGAAGCATCGCCGTAGCCAGCGTCGGGTTCGGCCGACGAGATTTCGTACATGCGGTGATCGCTTCCCACGCCAGCGGCAAAATAGACGCGGTAGCGTCCATTCCTGAATACGATCTCGGGCGCCCAGATCTCTCCCAAGCGATCACGGTCGTACCAAATGCGTACGGCGCGAGCCTCCGCCAGGTCCTCAAGGGTGGGTGCCACTCGAACAAGGAGCGCCTGGCCGCGGCGTGACTCAACTGCGACATATCCATCCTGTGTGCGAATAACACTCGGATCTGCTCCCGGAATTCCGGTATCGCCCGAAGCGGTCACATTGAAAACTTCTTGGCCGCGAACCACACTGCAGCAGAACCCGGACGCGGCGACGAAACAAACCAAGGTGGTTCGAAGGAGGTCAAGCATGATCGTTTCCGATGAACCATGTGAGGCGAGCTCGGCACGGTCCCGTGGTGGGATTGCTGCACGCCAAACACCGCAGAGCGCCGATCAAACGCTATCGGACGCTAGGCGCACCCTGCGAAATTTGCTACTCGCGCCATAATCAAAGCGCTGCGCCGCTACTTAGATCCCACCGGAGAAGATAAATGAGCACAATTCTGAAGAGCCTGCCCAAGGGTGACAAGGTCGGGATCGCATTCTCGGGCGGCCTCGACACCAGTGCAGCTCTACTCTGGATGAAGCTCAAGGGCGCCAAGGTTTATGCCTACACTGCCAATCTCGGCCAGCCCGATGAGGCGGATTATGACGAGATCCCGCGCAAGGCCATGGATTTCGGTGCCGAAAATGCGCGCCTCGTCGATTGCCGCACCCAGTTGGTGCATGAGGGTATCGCAGCCATCCAGTCGGGCGCCTTCCATGTGTCAACCGGTGGGCTGACCTATTTCAATACCACGCCGCTCGGTCGCGCTGTCACGGGCACAATGCTGGTCTCGGCGATGAAAGAGGACGGGGTCAATATCTGGGGTGATGGTTCGACCTTCAAGGGGAACGACATTGAGCGCTTCTACCGCTATGGCCTCCTCACCAACCCCAACCTGCGCATCTACAAACCCTGGCTTGACCAGGAATTTATCGATGAACTGGGCGGCCGGTCAGAGATGTCGGCCTTCCTGACAGCGAACGGCTTCGCCTACAAGATGAGCGCTGAAAAGGCCTATTCGACCGACAGCAATATCCTGGGTGCAACGCACGAAGCGAAGGACCTCGAGAGCCTCGACAGCGGCATCAAGATCGTCAGCCCGATCATGGGTGTACCGTTCTGGCGCGACGATTGCGAGGTGAAGGCCGAGAAGGTTGTGATCCGCTTTGTCGATGGCCAACCGGTGGCGCTCAACGGCCAGACCTTCACCGACCCCGTGGCATTGCTGCTCGAAGCCAACGCCATTGGCGGCCGCCATGGCCTTGGCATGAGCGACCAGATCGAGAACCGTATCATTGAGGCCAAGAGCCGCGGCATTTACGAGGCCCCGGGCATGGCTCTGCTGCACATCGCCTACGAGCGGCTTGTGACCGGCATCCACAACGAGGACACCATCGAGCAGTACCGTATCAACGGCCTGCGCCTCGGTCGCCTGCTCTACCAGGGCAGGTGGTTCGACTCCCAGGCCTTGATGCTGCGCGAGACCGCCCAGCGCTGGGTGGCAAGCGCCATCACCGGCGATGTTACCCTCGAACTGCGCCGCGGGAACGACTATTCGATCCTCAATACCGAAAGCCCGAACCTCACCTACGCCCCGGAACGGCTGAGCATGGAAAAGGTCGAGGACGCCCCATTCTCCCCCGCCGATCGCATCGGACAGCTCACCATGCGCAATCTCGACATTGCCGACACGCGAGCCAAGCTAGACCTCTATTCGAAGACAGGCCTGATCTCGATTGGCGAAGGCGATGATATGTTCCGGCTGGAAAGCAGCAAGGACTGAGGCAGCGGGAGAGCGTTCACCGATCAGAATGCGGTTGGGAGACGCTTAAACTGGGCTAACTGTCCCCGCCCCTTGAACAGTTTCGGCCACTGACGCGCGCGCCGAGCCCGCGCCAGTGGTACATCTACTAGTGGCCCAGCGCGACGGCGTCGGCGCCGGCGGGGATGCG
>NZ_JBEVLL010000326.1:0-6508 GCF_040509215.1 Devosia sp. | reverse complement strand
GAGCCTATGAGGGCCGAGAGGACCAAGAAGGCTGCGCCGATCTGGATGAGGGCCATGGGTGTGCTCCTACGCAGCGCTGCGGTCTAGCAGGTTCTTCACTGACGTTGCGTGCCACTGCCCGCCGCGCGCGGTCTGGACGCCTCGGACGTTAAGGGCCTCAGCAATCTCCCGCAGGGTGGTCGCTCCGGCTTTCTGAATTGCCTTGACGATGGGGAGCACATTGGCAGCGTGACGGTCGGCGTTGGCCTTGATGCTGCTCACAGCGACCGCGCGCGCTTCTGAGATGCTCGGATTACCTAGCACCTTGCCTGACGCCTTCGCGGCTGCGAGTGCATCTTTGGTGCGCTTGGAAATGACCTTCACTTCCTTCTCGTCAATCGCTGCCCACAGATGGAGCATGAAGGGGTCCACGTCCGTCCCAAGCTCGGTGACGACGAAGGGGACCTTCTGAGCCATGAGACCGGAGATGAAGTGCACGTCACGGCCGAGACGGTCCAGCTTAGAGACCACCACCTTGCACTTCAGCTTGCGCGCTGTGGCGAGAGCCTGAGCCAGCTTCGGGCGACGGGAGAGGGCGTCTGACCCCTTGCCTGTCTCGACTTCCACGAACTCCTGGGCGACCTCGAAGCCTTCGGAGGCGGCGAAGCGAGCGATAGCCTCCCGTTGCGCCTCTAGGCCGAGACCGGACCGCCCCTGACGAGAGGTCGAGACGCGGAGATAGCTGATGAAGGGCTCCGAGGGACGCATGACGTGCTCCAAATGCCGTTTGTATAAGAAGTATACGGACATTTAGATTTTGTACAAGGGTGATGTGGGCACATTTCAGAATCTCAGGGATTCCGGTAGCGCATAGCTCGACCTCCGCAGAGGAGTGGAGGAAACTGAAGTCAGCAATACGTACATCTGTGAGGGGGGCGCGCGCGTGAGCAAGGTCGATGACAATACATCAATTAAGCGTTCTGGGGTGACGTTGCCAGGGCAGCCTACGGAGGAAGCACTTGCGGAAGTAGGGAGCGCGGCTGGAAACTCTCTCGTTCGTGGTCTCCAGCGATTGGGTGGTGCTTGGATAGGTGAATGGACAGCCTCCCAAGAAGCCAGAGCGGAAGCAGCGCGTATGGCTATCGAGACCGATGCCGACCTTGAGCGGCAAGGGGTTATCGCGGGTGTGCGGCGCGCTGAGGAGATGCAGGAGATGGAGCATCAAGCCGCTTTGCATCGGCGCGCAATGCGATTGCGACACGAACTTGCAACAGAGCAGCTCAATCTAGAAGCCGTACAGCGCCGCGCTCTGGTACTCGTTGAGCAAGAGTCTAGCAAAGAAAAATCACGGGAGGTGGATGACGATTGGCTATCGCGTTTTGCCGACCTGGCGCAGAAGGTTTCGGATAGCGCCATTCAGGAGCTATGGGCGCGCACTCTTGCTTCTGCCGTCCTTGACACAAAGGTGCGAGTATCGGCGGCGGGGCTTCAGCTGCTCGCGCTGATGGATGGTGAAACAGCAGAGCAATTCTCGAATTTTTGTTCTTTGGAGAGGGTATTGGAGGGAGTTCCCATGGGCTTTGGACGTGACGATGGGGAAGGCGCGCTTTTATTTGACCCCTTCATGTTGCGTGAGGCCGGATTGATCGAACAGCAGCGTAAAGAGAAACCTTTCGAGATATTTGGCGCGCGCATAGGCGATGACCGAAGCGGGCGATCCAACGAGAGCGTAACCTGCTGGGGTACGACGAGGCGAGGGTACGAGTTGTATCGAGCTGTCCTGAAGGGCAGAGAGAAAGATGTTTCACAAGAGAAATTGATGGCTTGTGCTCAGCATATAATCAATGACGCCACGCGTTGGGGCGAGGCAGCAATTGTTCCTCTATTGGACGGCGCGCCACAATCGTCCATCATTTTGGTAAAGCGTGGAGAAGATCAGCCGCCAGGGCGTGCGTGGAGCGGAGGTTCTTCAACTCACTTGTTAGGTTCGCAGCTATCAGCACTCATTGAATGGGCTGGGACGAAATACGACCTCCGAGTTCGTTAAGGAGAGACGTGTGAGATGCAACAACGCGCGCTGGTTGAATGGTACACAAGAGTAATGATTCGACACGCAATCCCGATCAGTCCAGGCTCTTTAGAGAACGCGCGGAGCACAGATGGCTGACAAGAAATCTAAATACGTCCCATTCGTCACCGAAGTGATGGTTGCGCGCTGTCCGAGGCTGAATGAACCCGACACGGAAGGGCTCTATTCAGACGGCAAGTATAAGACTGAAGCAACTGCCGACGAGTTTTATACGAAGACGCTCCAAAAGATGATCCAGGCGAAGGCCGATGAATATTTCGGCGGCAAGAGGTGCGTCCATCTGCCGTGGAAGAAGCCGAAGGATGGCAGGATCGCCTTCATGTTCAAGTCCCCGAAGAAGAAGCCAGAGCTATTCGATGCCAAAGGCGCGCCGCTTAAGCCGAATGTTCGCATCGGGGAGGGGGCGCTGATTCGCATATCAGGAGTGATGGCCGCGTGGGAGAAGGGGACCAAACGCGGTGTAAGCCTATGGCCTGACGCGGTTAGGGTCATCAAGCTTGCAGACAGCTTCAATGCTGGAGCCGCGTTCGGGCCTCCTGAGGATGGCTACGACGGGAGCACCTCTGCGTAAGAACCTCAAGACGCTTCAGAGGCCATCTCAGCCTTGGTTCGCCGCTTGTAGACCGCCTGCTTAGTGGCCTCACAAGCGGTCCTGAGCGCGCCCATGACCTTGGGGCCGTAATCCACTTTTGCGATAACGCCGCGTAGCTTTACCCGCTGCCCCCGCGAATAGTGACCAAATGTCATGCTATCGCGCGCATGGCCGACAACCAGCTTCAGAGCGCTTTCTGGCACCTCCTGGCCCTCCATCATCGTCATGAATGTGTGCCTAAGCGCGTGAAAGTCTTGCCAGCGGTCCTTCACGCCTACTTGAGCCCTGTATCGTCCATAGGCTTTGGACACGTACCACATGCGCTTGTTGTCTGGTCCTCCAGGCGTGAGGCCTTTGAACAAGTAGTCGTCTTCATCGCGGAGCCGCCGTTCGATAATAGGGGAGGCAAGCTCATGCAGTGGAACATCACGGATTGCCGCGTCGGTCTTGCCCCCTGTGATGGACAGCCAGTAGCCGTCCTCGCGTTTGGTGGCATCTACAGCTTTCATCGCGCACAGTTCATCCAGGCGCGGTCCACCGAGCAGGGCGATGCACGTGAGGTCCGAGAGGAGCTGAGCGTATTTTGGAGTTGTGTAAGTGCCTTCGAGGAGCTTTACGACCTGCTCATCGGTGAGGGCGGTGCGTGTTGCTGTCTTTGGCTTCTTGCCGAGCTTGTGGCCTAGCCAAGGGTTCACGTCAGTCCCAACAAGCCCCTTGCTTTGCAGCCATTCCCAAAACTGCGAGAGCGAGGAGAGGTGACGTTTGATGGTACGTCTAGCGAGACCGGAGGTCGCTAGAAGCTCCGAGACGTACTCCCCAGCCTTCATGCGGTCGGTTTCTTGGATGGTCGTGTACGCACCAGCCCATCCGAGGAAGCGTTCTATCGAGGATCGATGCTGGCTCTTGGTTTGCTCAGTGGCCTGCACTTCATCGGCAAAGACCGTGTAATGGTGCTTGATGGCCACTCCTGAACCTGTGGCCTCCTTGCGGAAGCGGCGGGACGCGGCGACCCCATACTTTTCCTCGATCTGTTTGGCGTCCTGCTCAATCGCCGCCTCCAGGCCGAAAGTGTCGGTGAAGTCCTCTCGATCTTCCTCGTACTGGCGGCGGTCGGACTCGGGGGAGTTGAGGTCGGACCGGTACTCGGCGGCGGCAAGTCGGATAGCGGCCTCAGGGTCCCCTTGCGCGCGTAGGGCCTCATCAAGCTGGCGGCGGAAGTCGTCCAGATAGGAATGTTTGCGCTTATTCGCTTCGACCAAATTAGTCGTCTTGAGTGACCGCTTGAACCGGGCCTTTTGGAGCATCTGGCGTTGGGCAAGTGTCAGCTCCAGCACGACGTGCCACGTGTTCCCGATCTTCCTGAGATTGTCTTGCGATGACACACTATACACCCCGCCAATACACCCACTTGTATTCACGCAGAGGCTATTATACAAGGATTTACTGGCGAGAACGTAGTTCGGCTAAGGGTCCAGGTTCCCCAGCCAGCTAAGCTTAAATCTTCAAGCGTCTGATTTCCCTAGATAAAGTGGCGGCTTTGGCCAGCGGCCGCTCGCGCCTAATTGTAAACTAATTCTAAACAGCCCTCCGTAGCCGCGACATCACGCGTCCCGTAGTCCTAAGGCAACTACTAATCTGAGGGGGCGGGCGTGAACAACTTAAAGGACTATAGGCGCTATCTATATACCGGCGTGGTCACTGGTATTTTTTCCTTTGGACTGGCTGGGTTTGGGGCCTCGGAAAGTAATGCGCAGACCGCCCAGCAACGCGTCCTGCCGCCGGTGTCGGTCGATGCTCCGCAGCAGCGTGCGCGGCCGGCCCGAGTAGTGCGGACACGGACCGCGCCGCAGCGCGCTGCCCGTGTCGCGCCTCGGCAGGCGGTCGAACAGCCTCCCGCCGCACCCGTCACGACCATGGGATCGACCCGGACGATCGGCACGCCGGCACCGGCCTATGCAGGTGGCCAGGTCGCGACGGGGGGCACGCTCGGCCTGCTCGGCAGCACGAGCGTGATGAACACGCCGTTCAGCACGACAAACTTCACGTCGCAGCTGATCGAAAACCAGCAAGGGCGCACGGCTGCCGATACGCTGATCAACGACGCCTCGGTGCGCGCGACCACCGCTGCCAACGGCTTCGATGACTCGCTCCAGATACGTGGCTTCCAGGTCGGCCCGGAGGATGTTGGTCTCAATGGCCTTTACGGGCTGGCGGCGCCCAATCACGTGCCCTCGCAGATCATCGAGCGGATCGAGCTCCTGAAAGGGCCGGGCGCGCTGATCAATGGCATGGCGCCGGGCGGCAGCGTCGGGGGCGCCGTCAACATCGTCACCAAGCGCGCCGGCGAAGTGCCGTTCGCGCGCATCACGCCGTTTTTCATGAGCGCTGGCAATTACGGCCTGCATCTGGAAACAAGCGCGCGCTATGGCGACAACAAGGAGTGGGGCATCCGCTTTAACGGCGTCGGCCGCAACGGCGAAGCCTCGATCGACAACGGGAACTGGCGCTCGGGCCTTGGTGCGCTGGCGATCGACTATCGCGGCGAGCGCCTCCGCTGGACCCTGGATGCGATCTCGCAGAACGACGATACCAGGAACTTCCGCCCGCAGATCACCATCGACTCCACGGTGCCGTTCATCCCGCGGCCGCCGGATGCGCGGAGCAACTGGTATCCCGGCCAGAACCTCAAGCAGCGCGACAATATCATCGCATCGGGTCTCGAATTCGACATCACCGACTGGCTGACGGCCTATGCGGGCCTCGGCTATCGCGATGGCAACGGCCAGCAGAATCTTGCCGAGTCACGTCTCGGATTCCTCGGAATCCCGGGCGTGGGCGATGGCGTCAACCAGTTCGGTAATTTCGGCGTCTACAACGCTTATTACGATTTCTACAGCAAGGCGGTGAGCGGCAATGTCGGCCTGCGCTCGCAATTCAACACCGGCTTCATCGGCCACAAGGTCAATGTCGCCTTTACCGGTTTCAACCGGGAAGACGGCTATGGCTACGCCACGTCGTTCGACAATGTCTCGAGCCCGGCGGTCGCTTTCTCAAATCTCTACAATCCGTCGCCCATTCCGGTGATCGAGGCCGGGCGTCCGTCTATGGGGAAAAGTGGCGACCTGACGCTCACGAGCGTCGCGGTGGCGGACACCATGTCGTTCCTGAACGATGCGGTGCTGTTCACGCTGGGTGTTCGTCACCAGAAGGTGAAGCAGGAAGGGTTCGATCCCATCACCGGGTTGAGCTTGGGCAGCGCCTATGATGCCGATGCAACGAGCCCGCTGGCAGGACTGGTGATCAAGCCCTGGCACAATGTGTCGCTCTACGCGAATTATGCGGAAGGACTGTCACCGGGGCAGGTGGTCGGTCCTCCTGCGCCAAATGTCGGGACAGTGCTCTCTCCCTACAAGTCGAAGCAGCAGGAAGCCGGCGTGAAAGTCGACTGGGGCACCATCACCACCACCGTGGCCGTGTTCCAGATCGCGCGTCCGAACGTGACCACGAGCCCGACCGGGGTGATTTCCTATAACGGCGAACAGCGCAATCGGGGCGTGGAGGTCAACGCCTATGGCCTGTTGATGCCTGGCCTGCGCGGCATCGTCAGCGCGACGTTCCTGCGGCCGGAACTGACCAACCCCGACAATCCGGCAGATCGAGGCAATGATGCGGCCGGTGTGCCGAACAAGACCTTCTCCGCCGGTCTCGATTGGGATGCACCATGGGTCCCGGGCCTCGCCTTCAATGGCCGCGTCATCTACACCGCCGGCTCCTATCTCACGAACGCAAATCTGCTGCGCTATGACGATTGGGCACGTCTCGACCTCGGCGCGCGCTACACGACCATG
>NZ_JBEVLL010000325.1:0-9467 GCF_040509215.1 Devosia sp. | reverse complement strand
CTGTCTTGTGGGCCTTTATTGGTTGCGGGAGCAGGATTTGAACCTGCGACCTTCAGGTTATGAGCCTGACGAGCTACCGGGCTGCTCCATCCCGCGTCAATCACTGCGCCTCGGCGCGGTGTGAGGGGTATATAGGGGGTAGTTCCGAAGACCTCAACCCCCAAAGCGGAGGAGGTGACGGTTTTTTGACGTTCAACCGCAACATCAGGAAAATCAGGGCTTTGCAGCGCAAGGCATGTGGAAAACTTCGCCCGAGGCCGTTCCCGTCTTTTCCCCTTCGTGTTGAACGGTCTACCGTCCGTCCGCTGGAAATGAGCATTTGGGGCACCCACCATGGAAATGAAGAAACTCGGCCGTACCGGCATTGAGGTAACCGACATCTGCCTCGGCACCATGACCTGGGGGAGCCAGAATACCGAAGCCGAAGGCCACGCCCAGATCGCCATGGCCCGCGATGCCGGCATCAATTTCATGGACACCGCCGAACTTTACGCCGTGCCCGGCAGCCCCGAAACCTCGGGTCGCACCGAGGAAATCATCGGCAACTGGTTCGCCGCCAACAAGGACCGCGAAAGCTGGGTCCTTGCCAGCAAGATCGGCGGCGGTGGCAATGCGTTCCTCCGCGAGGGCAAGCGCGCCGATGGCGCCTCCATCCGCATCGCTGTCGACGGCAGCCTCAAGCGCCTCAAGACCGACTATATCGATCTCTACCAGATCCACTGGGCCAGCCGCGGCCACTACCACTTCGAAAATTACTGGCGTTACGCCCCGCACAAGCAGGACACCGCCGACATCCTCGCCAATCTCGAGGACATGCTCGAAACCCTTGGCGAACTGGTGAAAGCCGGAAAAATCCGCGCCATCGGCGTCTCCAACGAAACCACCTGGGGCATCACCCAGTGGCTGCGCATCGCCGAGGCCAAGGGGCTGCCGCGCCTTGCCTCGGTGCAGAACGAATACAATTTCCTCCGTCGTCTCTTCGATCATGACCTGGCCGAATTGAGCCACCACGAAGACGTCGGCCTCCTCGCCTATTCCCCGCTCGCCGCCGGCATGCTGACCGGCAAATATCTCGACGGGCAGACGCCCAAGGGCAGCCGCAAGGAATACCAGAAGGGCTTCTGGCGCCAGAACGAGTTCTCCGAAGCGGCGACCCGCGACTACCTGGCCCTTGCCAACAAGCACGGCCTCGACCCCGCCCACATGGCCATCGCCTTCTGCCGCACGCGCCCCTTCATGACCTCGACCATCATCGGCGCCACCAGCACCGAGCAATTGGCCGTCGATCTCGGCGCGGTAAACCTGACGCTCTCGGCAGAAGTGCTCGCCGAGATCGACCTCCTCTTCCGCCGCCACCCCCGCCCGCTATAAGTTGTGATCGATCGCTTCGGGGGCCCGGCATGACGGCAACGCTTTTCACCTCGGTTTTTCCGCTCGTCGCCTATTACGCCTATAATCTCATCGTGCCGCTGATCGAGCGCCGCCGCCCCTCGCTCTCGACCATCATGAACATGCAGCGTCGTCGCTGGGTCACCAATGCGACGCGCCGCGAAAGCCCGTTCGATGCGATCCTCTCGGGCAATATCATGGGCTCGGTGAGCTTTCTTGCTTCGACCTCGGTCCTGCTGGTGCTCGCCGTCTTTGCCGTCTTCGGGCAATTGCCGACGCTGATGGAAACGCTCGGCTCGCTCTCGGTCGATAGCGGCTTCTCGATCGGCGACGTGCAGATCCACCTCATGGTCATGTTGACCATGTTCGTGCTCGCCTTCTTCGCCTTCACCCTGTCGCTGCGCCAGTTCAATCACTACTGCATCATGCTCGGCGCGCTCGAGCATGACCGGATAACCTCCGAAGAAGAAATCGACGCCATCACGCGCATGAATGCGCTCGGCGCCAAGAACTTCAATTCCGGCATCCGCGCCTATTACTTTTCGGTCGCAACCGTCGCCTGGTTCATTTCCGAATGGCTGGCCGTCGCCACCTGCCTCGCCACGGTCCTCGTTCTCGCACACCGCGAATTCTTCTCGACGGCCCACCGCACCGCCGCCTCCGCCGCCGTCATTGCGGCACGCCACCGGAAAAAGCTGGCCGAAGGCGACATCAAAAAAGAAGAAGGCCCCGGCGAGTTCTAGCCGAGGTCTTCTGTCGATTTCTGCGAAAGCCTATTTCGACTTGGTCTTGCCGCCGCCCGAACCAACGCCGCTATTCAGCCGCGCCAGGTTGTCGATCGCGAGCTGATAGCCAAGATCCGCCGACTGCTGATAATAGCTCTTGGCCAGCTCGAGATCGACATCGACCCCGAGACCGTTTTCGTAGATGTGGCCCATATTGTTAAGGCCGATCGGCTGGTTCTCGTCGGCCGCCGTCTGCGTCCACTTGAGGGCCTCGGCATAGTCGACCTCGGTCCCAAGCCCATCCATGTAAAGTAGCCCGAGATTGACCGCGGCCCGCATCTCCCCGCCTTCAGCAGCTTCCTTGTAAAGCTGCAGCGCCTTGGCATAGTCCTGCTTCACCCCGCGCCCGTCTTCATAGAGCAGCGCCAGATTGTGCTTGGCGAGCGCCATGCCCTGGTCCCCGGCGAGCTGATAAAGTTCTGCCGCCTCGGCAACGTCCTTTTCGACGCCCTCACCATTTTCGAGCAGGAACGCGAGATTGTTCTGGCCATACATGTCGCCCGCGTCGGCCGCGAGCCGGTAGAGTTCGACGGCACGTTCGAGGTTGACGTCCTGCCCGAGCCCGTCCTGCAGCACCTTCCCCAGATTGACCTGCGCCGACACATCGCCCTGCGCCACTGCCTTTTCGAACCAGGCTGCGGCCGCCACATAGTCGAGCGGCACGCCCAGGCCTTCTTGATACATCAGCCCCAGATTGGACTGCGCCTTGGCCATGCCTTGCTCGGCGGCCGCGCGATACCAGCGCGCCGCCTGGGTATAATCCTGTTCGACGCCCTCGCCGAAATCATAGGAAAGCCCCATCGAGTTCTGCGCCAGCGCAAAACCAGCTTCGGAGCCCTCGAGCAGCAATTGCGCCCCGCGCTCCATATCGGTGTCGACGCCATCGCCCGTAGTCAGCATGTCGCCATAAATGGCGAGGGCAACCACGTGCCCGCCCTCGGCCGCCTCTTCAAAGAGCGGCACCGCACTCTCGGTATCGCCATCGGCAAAATAGGCGCGGGCCAGCCAGCCCTTGAGCTGGGCGGAATCGGGTTCTTCCTTCAGCGCCTCGGCGCATGCCTTGATCGCCGCGGCAGCGTCGATATCCCAGGTCTCCATCCCGATCGATTCAAAGCCTGCCTCATACTGGCTCGACGCCTCTGCAGCGCAAGCGTCGAACGCCGGACCGGCGAGCGTCGGCACCACTGGCAGCATCAATGCCGAAGCGGCCGAAGTCATCAACAGGGCGGTTCGTTTGGCGATATGATTGGCGTTCAAGGCAGTCTCCCCAGCACGATGGACTTGTCTAAACCCATGTTACGCTGGCGATTGTGGCAAGCAAACGGGGCACACCAAGATTTACTTAAGACCGCGCCAGCGCCGCGGCCAAAAACCCTTTGAGGTCCGACAGAACCGGGGCAATGAAGCGCAAGGGCCGGCCCAAAGCAAGCATCGGCAAGATATGTTCAAGCTTGCCATAATGCTTTTCGCTCACCGTGCCCCCTGCCGCCCGCAGCCGTTCAGCCAACGCGACGGTATTGCGCGGAAGAACGAGCCTGTCCCGATCCCCCGTCGCGAGAAGGAATGGCGGCAGGCCGGCGCGCACAAACTCAATCGGCTGGGTCTCAAGCGGCTCACGCACCGCCCCAAACACCCGCTGGCTGATCGGCCCATCGAAAGGGAAAAAATCATACGGCCCGGAAATGCCGGCAACGGCCCGCAATCGCCCCGCAAGCCCCGACATTTCGAAGAGTTCCGGCTTGAGCGCCAGCATCGCCGCATTATAGGCGCCCGCCGAATGACCGGCGAGCACGATGGCATCCGCGTCTCCGCCCCAAGCGCCGGCATTCTCGGTCACAAACCGGACCGCCGCCGCACAATCCTCCAGAAAAACGGGGTACTCAATTTCCGGCACCAGCCGATAGTCGGGCACCACCACGATATAACCAAGCGCCGCCAGCGCCCGGGCGACAAATTCATAGCCGCCCCTTTCGCCATCGGTCCAACCGCCGCCATAGAAAAAGACGATCACCGGCAAAGGTCCGCTCGGGGTCAAAGGCCCATAGACATCGAGCTTCAGACGTCCATCTGGCAAGAAGGCAGCGCCCTCAACCAGCCGGCGCGAGCCGCGATCTTTCCAACTCAGCGCGTTGACGAGCCCGATCGCAGAAATGGCCATTCTCGTCCTCACGCGCCGCGGCGCTCTAGAAACCTACCGTTGCCGATACGAGCGCCAGCCGGTATCAGATCGCCATGATGCGCAAAAAGCCACACCGGGCCAGCCATAACGCCTGCTCGCGCCCTTTGGGTCCGCGCAACCGATGACCCGCCTCATTCTCCTCAACAAGCCGTTCAACGTGCTCTCGCAGTTTTCCGGCGGCAATCCGGGCGAGACACTGGCCGGTTTCGTCAAGGTGCCCGAAGTCTATCCCGCGGGCCGCCTCGACAAGGACAGCGAGGGCCTTCTTCTTCTGACCGACGACGGCAGATTGCAGGCCGAGATTTCCTCGCCCCGCTTCAAGCTGCCCAAAAACTATCTCGTGCAGGTCGAAGGCATCCCCACCGAGGAAACACTGCAAAAGCTGCGCAAGGGCGTCACCCTCAACGACGGCCCCACGCTCCCCGCCAAGGCAAAGCTGATCGATCCGCCAGACCTCTGGGACCGCAATCCACCAGTGCGCTATCGCAAGAGCGTGCCCGACAGCTGGGTGTCACTCACCATCACCGAGGGCCGCAACCGCCAGGTCCGCCGCATGACCGCCGCCGTGGGTTTCCCCACCCTGCGCCTCGTCCGCTGGCAGATCGGCGACTGGACCGTCGAAGGCCTCGCGCCCGGCGAGTGGCGAGATGCCCCCCTCCCCAAAACTGGACCCAAGTCCCGGGCCTAGTGGCCCAGCACCTTCGCCATGGCATCGGGCCGCTCATGCATGGCAAACTTGTCCATGATGGTGGCGCTGGCCCCATTGAGCCCCAACACCTCGACCTCGACGCCGGCCTTGCGGAATTTCAGAACCACCTTGTCCACGGCATTGACCCCGGTCAGGTCCCAGATATGCGCCCGCGTCAGATCGAGCCGCACCCGCTCCAGCGCCTCCGAAAAATCGAAGGCCTCCAGAAACTCCTCCGCCGAAGCAAAGAACAACTGCCCCTCGACTACATAGTCGCGCACCCTGCCGTCGGCGCTCAGCACCGAACCGACACGGAAAATCTGCGCCACCTTCCAGGCAAAAAAGATTCCTGAGAGCAGCACGCCGATACCAACGCCCAGCGCCAGGTTATGCGTCCCCAGGACGGTGAACACGGTAGCCAGCATGACGACGCTCGACCGCCGCGGATGATGCGCAAGATCGATGAGCGAGCTCCAGCTAAACGTGCCCACCGAGACCATGATCATGATCGCCACCAGCGCCGGCATGGGAATGAGCCCCACCCATTCCCCCAGCACCAGCAGCAGGAACAGCAAAAACGCCCCGGCGACAAAGGTCGAAAGCCGCGTCCGCCCGCCCGATTTCACGTTGATCACCGACTGCCCGATCATGGCGCAGCCACCCATGCCGCCAAAGAGACCGCTGACGATATTGGCAATGCCCTGCCCCACGCTCTCGCGGTTCTTGTCGCTCTTGGTGTCGGTCATCTGGTCAACGATATTGGCGGTGAGAAGGCTTTCAAGCAGGCCCACGGCCGCCACGGCCACCGAGGTCGGAAAAATGATCTGCAGTGTCTCAAAATTGAGCGGCACATCGGGCAGCAGCAGCATCGGCAGCGCATTGGGCAATTCGCCAAGATCCGCCACCGTGCGCGTATCGACCCCGAAAAACAGCGCGATCGCCGTCAGCACCAAAATACAGACGAGCGGCGAAGGCACCGCTTTCGTCACGCGCGGGAAGAGATAAATGACCGCCAGCCCCGCCGCGATCATCGCATAGGTCTGCCAGGTCACCCCGATCAGTTCGGGCAATTGCGCGATGAAGATCAGGATGGCGAGCGCATTGACAAAGCCCGTCATCACCGAGCGCGACACAAAGCGCATGACCGCCCCGATCCGCAGCCAGCCGAGCACAATCTGGATGACACCGGCCAGAATGGTCGCCGCCAGCAGATATTGCAGCCCGTGCTCGCGCACCAGCGAGCCGAACAGCACCGCCGTCGCAGCCGTCGCAGCCGAGATCATGGCCGGGCGCCCGCCGGCAAAGGAGATGACGATGGCGATCACCACCGAGGCATAGAGCCCCACCTTTGGGTCCACCCCGGCAATGATGGAAAAGCCGATGGCCTCGGGGATCAGGGCCAGGGCGACGACAATGCCCGAAAGAATATCGCCACGAATATTGGACAGCCAGTCACGGCGAAGAGTTTGTGAAAAGGACATGGAGAACTCAAGTGCGCTTGCGGTCGGCTCGCTTGGGCGGGCCCGACGGTGAAAAGTCGCTTGCTTGATTGTCCGGCGGATCGGCGGCCGGAAGAGCCACCCGGAATTGCACCGGGTCCAGGATGAGTGGATTTCTAGTGCCAGATTGGCTGAGAGAGGGCAAGGCACGCTTGCGCCTGCACTGCCAAAAGCCAGGGCACGGCAGGCTTCCGCGGCAATTTATGATGTTGACATTCAACTATGTTGGGCGTTTATTGCCGCCCGTTGAGACGACTTTCCGGCCCCACCAATGCTTGTCTGCCAGTGCAATATGATCACTTCGCAAGAGATCGAGAACATCGTTCTTGATCTTCTCAAGGCTGATCCCTGGCAATTGGTGGTGCCCGCAAAGGTCTATTCTGAGCTCAACCGACGTGCGAAATGCGCGGGCTGCGTGCCGAATGTGGTGGACATTATCGTCCAGGTCACAGAGAATTATCACGCCCAAAATGCCCATCCACCTGGGGACGTTCTCACGTTCCAGACTGGGCTAGAAAAGCTCAAGCAGCAACGCAGTGGAGTACGTCGTGAAAGGCGAAGCACAAGTCATCGAGCGGCTTAACGAAGCCCTTTTTCTCGAACTCGGCGCCGTCAACCAGTATTGGGTGCATTTCCGCCTGCTGGATGATTGGGGCTATAAAAAGCTTGCAGCCAAGGAACGCGCTGAATCCATCGAAGAGATGCATCACGCCGACCGGCTGATCGAGCGCATCATTTTCCTTGAAGGCCATCCGAACTTGCAGCGCGTTGCGCCGCTCCGAATCGGCCAGACCATCAAGGAAGTTCTGGAAGCCGACCTTGCCGGCGAATATGACGCCCGCGCCGCCTACAAGGCGAGCCGCGAGCTCTGTGAACAGCTTGGCGACTATGTTTCCAAGAACCTGTTCGAGGCCCTGCTCACCGACGAGGAAGGTCATATCGATTTCCTCGAAACCCAGCTCGATCTTCTCGACAAGATCGGCCCGGAAAAGTACGGCCAGCTCAATTCGGCCTCGGCCGACGAAGCCGAATAATTTCCTGGCATCGCACGGATACTGGAGCCCCGGTTTCCGTTCAGCGTTGCCCAGATGGCCCCAAGGAACGCCCGGCTCGCCCGGGCGTTTTGCTGTCCGGATTTCCCTCCCACGGGTCATTCCCGCGAACGCGGGAATCCCTAATTACACCGAATTCTTTCGAGGATGGCGTCGCAAAGAGCGCGCAAGCAAAGAGGAAGAAGATGACCTTTCACACCGGCCGCCTCATCGACCATGTGCACCTGCGGGCACACGATTTCGAAAAGACGCTGAAGTTCTACAAGGCCGTCTTTGCCGTGCTCAACATTCCCATCACTGCCTCGGGCAAGAACTGGTTCCAGGTCGATGAGCTTTTCGTCGACGAAACCGAGGGTGATATCCTCCCCAGCCACGTCCACCTCGCCTTCCAGGCCAAGGACCAGGCGACCGTCGACGCCTTTTATGAAGCCGCCCTCGCCGCCGGCGGTACCGACAATGGCGCACCGGGCGAACGCGACTATCACCCAGGCTACTACGGCGCCTTCGTCATCGATCCCGACGGCAACAATATCGAAGCCGTCTTCCACGGCCCCAACAAACGCTCGGCCCCCTCGGTGGTTATCGAGCCGCTACGCTGAGCCCGCCAGCAAGCAACAGGCTCCTCGAGAGTCGTCATTGCCGGGCCTGTCCCGGCAATCCATCTCGCCTCCGCAAGGACCACCCGGACGAACCTGGTGGTGAAGAGCAGGTATTGCCGCCCCTCACTCCTCGATCGGCTGGAACATTGAGTTGAGCTGCGACACGATCTGGTCCATCGGCGCAATCGCCTCCGGCAACTGCTCCGGCGCGTTCGGCGTCGCCACCACATAGGGCACGCCACTCGGGAAAGCCCCAAACCGCTGGAAGAACCCGACCATGTCGTCGAGCACCGGCATGCGCCAGCGCCACAGCGCGCCCATGGCGATCACCGGCTCCATGTGCCCAAAACCGTCATAATACTGGGTGGTCACCCACACGCCCTGCGCCCGCAGGCGCTCGGCAAAATGATTGGTATTCTGCACCCGCACGATCGGATCGGTCGTGCCGGTCGCCAGATACATCGGGGGCGCCGACGAAGTGATGAGGTTGATCGGCTGCGTACCCTCGGGGTTCGGGGCGCTCCCAAACGCGTCCTTCACCTCTCCATATTCGAACGGATAGAAATCATAGGGGCCCGATAGCGCGGCCACGGCCAGGATCGGCATGGTCACGCCAAATTCCTGGCGATAGGACGGATCGAGCGCCAGCATCACCGCATTGTAGGCGCCGGCCGAATGACCCGCCAGAAACAGCCGGTTCGGATCGCCACCATAGTCGGCGATGTTGTCCTGCACCCAGCGCATCGCGGCGGCACTATCATAGAGGAAGTCGGGAAACCGCACTTCCGGCACCAGCCGATAGTCGGCGATGACGGTAATGAAGCCGCGCGAGGCTAGTGCACGGCCCACGAACTGATAGTCGCTGCGCTCGCCCCGGTTCCAGCCGCCGCCATAGATGAAGAACACCACCGGCGCCGGAGCGCCCCGCTGTTCCGGTCCATAGACGTCGAGCTTGTGCCGCGGCCCATCGGCATAGGCAATGCCATCCCCGATCTTGGCCGTGCCGGCATCCATCGAGGTCGGCAGGTTGAACGGGTCCATCACCGATAGCGCGAAGGCCGGCACCGGCAGGAGAGAAACAAGAACCGCAAGCGCGGCGAGAATACGAAGTCTGGTCATTGGGGAACTGACGATGGTTGGGAGGGCGCCGACACTATGGAAAGCAATGCCGGACATTTTGTGACGTTGGCAGCAAAGGACAGTGATCGCCAATTTCCTCGTCCACGGTCACCACCGGGTGGTCCATACCGAGGCATGAGGATTGTTGAAGACTGGA
>NZ_JBEVLL010000324.1:0-71437 GCF_040509215.1 Devosia sp. | reverse complement strand
ACCATGAAGACGATGGGGAAGACAAAGACCAGAGCGACGAGGATCAGCAGCAGATATTTGAGGCTGATCTTGAGGCGTTGATTGGGCGAAGTGACAGCGGCCATTTCTTAGCGCTCCCGGGTAACGTAGCGCTGAACCAGCGAGATCGTGAGCACCATGAGGAAGAGGAGCACCGAGATGGCGGAGCCACCGGCAATGTTCTGTTGCTCATAACCGCGCTGCACGGCCTGGAAGACCAGCGTCTGAGTGGAATCGAGCGGCCCGCCATTGGTCATGACGTCGATCTGCGCAAAGAGCGCGAAGGCCTGCATGGTAATGACGACGAGGATGAGGACGGCCGTATTGCGTAGGCCCGGCCAAGTGACGAAGCGGAATTTCTGCCAGCTCGATGCGCCCTCGATGTCGGCGGCTTCATAAAGCGTGAGCGGGATGTTCTGGAGGCCCGCCAGCCAGATCACCATGTGGAAACCAACGGCCTGCCAGATCGACATAACGATGATGGCCCACATGGCCGTATCGGGATTGCCGAGCCAATCGATTGGCTGGAAATGGCCGAAGGAGAGGAACTGGAGGAGGTTGTTGAGGAGCCCACTGCGTCCGTCATAGATGAAGCGCCAGAGGAGCGACACGACGACGATCGAGACCACGACCGGCATGAAATAGACGGTGCGGAAGATGTTTATGCCGCGCAGCTTCTGGTTGATCATCAGCGCCAGCAACAGGGCGATAATCGATTGCAGGGGCGCGACGACCGCGACGAAAAACAGCGTATTGGTCAGCGCCTTCATGAAGACCAGGTCGCGGGCCAGCACGAGAACCTTGGAATTTCCCCAGTCCCAGCCAAACCATTCGCGCATGCCGTTGAGGTGCTGAAAGTCGGGATTGTTGCGGGTGAAATCGCGCACGCGCGGATAACTGAGTTCACCGCTATCGCTGACGACGAGGCTGCCGTCCTCGGCCTTTTCGGGCTCCAGCACCAAGGCGCCAACGCCCAGCAACTGTTCGAAATTCGAGGTGCCGACGAACTGGGTTGGATTGGGCGAGATCAGCCGCTGGTTGGTGAAGGAAAACCAGAAGGCCAGCAGAAACGGCACGATCAGGAAGAGCGTAATCAGCAGCAGGGCAGGGCCGCTCATCAGCCATCCGGCGAGCGTATTGGACTGCAGCGATTTGGACCGATGGGGGCGCATGTGCGACTGCCTTTGAGACGTGCCGGGAGGCCGGCCCAGAGTGATCCGGGCCGACCGTGCTCGGGAGGGAGAGGTTACTGCGCGACAGCGTAGTTGTTGTTGCGCGCGATATCGGCGTTGATGGCGTCGGTGGCCGCATCGAGCGCGTCAACGACGTCGGCACCATTGGCGATGTCCGACAGCGCCTTGCGGAATTCGAGCGCCTCAAACACATAGCCCGGGGTCACCGGACGCAGCATGGCCTGCTTTTCCGAGAGCGCGTAGAACGACTCTAGTGCGCCGCCGGGGGCGTAGTTCTTGGTCAGGGCCGCAGCCTCAGCCGTTGCGGGGATCAGGCCGATGCCATCGGAGAATGCGGCCAGATATTTCGGCTGCAGGGCGAATTCGATGAAGGCGCTGGCGCCATCGGGATGAGCCGAGGTCGAGGAGACGCCGAACTGCCAGGATGCGCCGCCGATCTTCGGACCGTTGCCGAAATCAGGCGCGGGCAGGAACACGACATCGTCGCCAAGAGCTGCGAGGGTATTCACCGCCACCCAATTGCCGTTCCACTGCAGCGCGTAGTCGCCATCGATGAAGCCGGTTTCGTGGCTCGCCATGTCCTGGCTAGTGCCCGGCACATAGTCATTGGTGAAAAGGCTCTGCCACCACTCGCCGAATTCGACCGCAGCGTCGCCATTGAGCGCGCCTTCGGCGGTTTCATAGGAAGTGCGATCAACGAGATCGCCGCCAAAGCTCCAGAGGAAGGGCGCGAAGGCATAGGGGTACCATTCGCCCTGGTCGGCCATGCCGAGGTTGAGCGGATAGTCGAACTCGCCCGAGGCCTTGAGGGTTTCAAGGATGCCGTCGAACTCTTCGCGCGTCCAAGGCTCTTCGAGCGTCGGAACGCGGATGTCGAACTTTTCGAGGGTCGACTTGCGGGCATACATGGCGACCGCAGCGTCCCAGAGGCCGACTGAATAGACTTCGCCATTATATTCGCCGATGGCGCCGGGCAGGAAGCCGTCGAGCGCGCCTTCGGAGAGCTGCAGCGGCTGCATATAGCCGGCCCAAGCCCAGTTCGGCATCACGGGGCCATCGACGTCGATGATATCGGGAAGATTGCCGGCAACGGCGGCGGCCACGACGGAGTCGTTATAGGCAGCCTGCGGGAATTCCTGCAGCGAGACTTTCCAGTCGGCCTGCGAGCCGTTGAAGTCGGTGATGATGCCGTTGATCAGGTCACGTTCCACGGTGCTGCCCGCGCCATGATACCACATGGTCAGGCTCGTCTGCGCAAAGGCGGCGCCGCTGAGGGCCGTGCTGAAGGCCAGCGTGGCGGCGAGAATGCTTAGGGATTTCACGTGTCTTTCCTCCTGGTAGATAGATGGGTGATGGCGGCGTCGCGCGGCTGGACGCTGTCGCGCCAGACGACGGGGCCGGAAACGAGCTCACGGGCGGGTTCCGCCGGGCGTTGTGTGCCGCTGATGATGCGCAGCAGCTTGTCGGCCGCCAGCGCACCCATCGCCGCGTAGGGCAGTTGGGCGCTGGTGAGGCCGGGGTGCAGGTGCTCGGCAATCATGCGGTAATTGTCATAACCGGCGACCGAGATGTCGCGCGGGATTGCGAGGCCGCGCTCGCGCAGCAGGCCATAGACCCGCATCGCCATCTTGTCGTTGGCGCAGCAGATCACCGTCGGTTCGGCGCGCAAGACGCGATCGAGAGCATCCCAAAGCAGGTCGAATTCATTGACCGCGATCGGCAGCGCGCCGACCTGCACGAGCTGCTCGTCAAATTCGATGCCATTGCTCTTGAGGGCGCGGACATAGCCATCGACGCGCAAGCCGGAGGCGATCTGTTGCTCGGGCAGGGTGAGATAGCCGATGCGGCGATGCCCGCGCTTGATCAGCCCGTCCACGAGCGCAAACTGCCCGGCCTCGTCATCAGGCAGAATGGCAGGTGTGTCCTCGGCGTCGAAGCAGTTGACCAAGACGATGGGGCGATCGCGGAGATTGGCCGGCAGGCTCACCTCGCGATGATATTCGGCGACGTAAAGCACGCCCTCGACGCGGTGCTCGCGGAACGTCTGGAGGAGGGCGGGTATGCGATCGGCCTGGCCGCCGCTGTCAGCGATCAGCAGCGTACGATTGCTTTGCGCAATGACACGCTGTGCGCCCTGCACGAGGTAGATTTCCGGCAGGCCGGTATCTTCGAATTGGTGGGTGGTGCTGATGGCGCCGGTGATCATGCCAATCAGGCCGGAACGCTGCGAGCGCATGGTGCGCGCGGCGCTCGACGGCACATAATTGAGCGAGGCCATCGCAGCCTCGACGGCTTCGCGCGTCTTTTCGTTGACGGGCGCATCCCCGTTCATCACGCGGCTGACGGTCTTGGGCGATACCCCCGCAGCTTTCGCTACGTCATAAATTGTGGCCATGCGATCCTCCTTCGGTCGAACCTTTCTTACACAACGCGCCTCCCGCGTTCGTGCAATCAGATCCGCCGCGATGTCTCCCCGGCGACAATGACACCGATGTCATGACATCGGTGTCATTTATGCATTTGATGATTTCTTAGTCAATCCCATCCTTGGCTCTGTTGATGATCCGCCCAAAAAGGCAGGTTGAATCGGCCCGCGGCGTCAGAACGGCATCGAACTATTCGTTGCCGTTCTCGAGGCGCTCAAGGCCGAGTATTGAGGTAATCGTTGGAATAATAGGCCGACACATCAGGGGCATCCGTCAGCGGCTTGCCCTCGCCATCCCTCAGGATGCCCGACTGGAAAATGAAATTGCCCACGGCGTCCATTTTGGCCGGATTGATAACTCCGACCTCGCCAGTTTCCGCTTTGAGATAGTGGCCGTCGATAAGAGCCTGGAGTGATGCACGGACAAAATCACGGTCGAGGGCAGCATCGGGATTCGCCGCGACGAGAATGTCGGCGGCCTCGTCCGGGTTGTCGACCGCGTAGGCATATCCCTCTTGCGTGGCGCCGATGAAGGCCTTCGCCCTGTCGGGATGTTCTGCGAGATAGGCTCCGCTGGTTCCTATGAAGTTGGTGTGCTGATCCGGCACGCCGAAATCTGCATAGCGAAACGCGCCTTGTTTGCGACCATCGCGCTCTGCCTTCGCGCCCTCCCAGGTGTAAACCTCGAGCGTGAAATCTACAGCACCATTGTAGAGCGCCTCGTAGGCCGAAGTGCCCAGGGTGACTGTTTCATATTCGCCTTTGCCGCCATCGTTGCGGATCATCGTGCCCAGCAGGACGTCCTCCCAGGCGCCACCGAAGCCTGCATAGGTCTTGCCATCGAGGTCTTTGGGGCTTTGGATATCCTGACGGTCGCCGTTGAACACCAGGCGCCCTGTTTCGGTCTGAACGAGCGCGTAGGTCGCAACCAGATCGGCGCCAGCGGCGCGTTGGATGAAGAGGCCAATGGACCCGATGACGCCGAAATCGGCCACGCGGTTGGCGACGAGGGTTGAAGCCGATGTGTCCGAATAGGGCAGGATTTGCACATCGAGGCCCGCGTCTTCGTAAAAGCCCTTCGCCTCGGCCACGTAGAGACCGATGTGATTGGTATTGGGCGTCCAGTCGAGCGCCACGGTCACCGGAACGGATTCCGCCATGACAGGGCCAGTTGTGGCCAAGCCGGCAATGAGTAGGGCGGCGGCACTGCGAAAGAGCGGCATGACTAAACCTCGCTGTTGAAGAGCGTTTGCAGGATTTCGGACTCGATGGCGGCTAGGGTGGCCGAGCCAGCCGGTGGTCGGGGATGAGGCAGTGGCACCTCGATCACGCGGTCGATGCGAGCCGGCCGGGCGGAAAGCACATAGACTCGGTCGGAGAGCAGCGCGGCCTCCCGCACATCATGGGTGATGAGGAGCACTGTCCAGCGATGACGGGTCCACATCTCGGCCAGCCAGCGCTGCATTCGGGTTCGGGTGAGTGCATCAAGGGCGCCGAACGGTTCGTCGAGCAGCAGCACGGGCTTGCCCTGCACCACGGTCCGCAGGAGCGCGGCGCGTTGGCGCATTCCGCCGGACAATTGCGCTGGGTAGTGGCGTTCGAAGCCATCGAGTCCGAACTCGGCAAGCAAGGGCCGGACTTTGGCGCGTGCGGCGCTTCGGGCCATTCCTGCCACCTCGAGACCAAGCGTCGTATTGTCGATGACGCGACGCCAGGGCATCAGCGCATCGCGCTGCGGCATGAACGCGAAGCGCTGACGGCTGGGTGTGAGGTGAATTCCGTCGAACAAGATCTCACCGCCATCGGGAGCCAAAGCCCCCGTCAGAAGATTGAGAATGGTGGATTTTCCGGCCCCTGACGGTCCCACGATGGAAACGAACTCGGCCGGCCGTACGACGAGGCTGATCCGATCCAGCACGCTTCGGCCATCAAAGGCCTTGCTCACACCCCGCATTTCCAGGCCGGGCGCGGTCATGGGTTCTTCTCCCCGAGCCGGGCCCATGGCATGGCGGCGCGCTGGAGCAAGACGGTGGCGCCGAAAAGCACGAGGGTCAGCGTGGCGCTGACAAAGACCGCCGCCAGCACAAGGTCTGGGCGAAAATTGTTCTTGGCGTTGAGGATGTAGATCCCAAGTCCCCTGGCCGCGCCGGCATATTCGGAGAAGATCGCCCCGACGACCGCATAGGTGATGGAGATCCGGAGCCCAGCGAAAAAATAGGGCAGGGCCGATGGTAGCCGCGCCATGGCGAAGATGCGCCACCGCGAGGCGCCCATTGAGGCGAGCAGCGCCTCCAAATCGCGGTCAGTGGCCGCGTATCCCTGCACCAGTGCCACCAGCATGGGAAAGAACGTCACCAGGGCGACCAAGACGATCTTGGGCGTGAGCCCAAAGCCGAACCACAGCACGATCAGCGGAGCGATGGCGACCAATGGCAGGGTTTGGGTGATGATGAAGACTGGAAACAGGGCGCGTCGCAGTAGCGGAAAGAAGTCCACCAGAAGCGAGAACAGGAACGCGGCAATCAGCGAGCAAGTGAACCCGAAAGTCGTGGCCTGGAGTGTCGCGAGGCTATGGCTCGCAAGCGCCTCCCGCTGCTCATAGGCCTGAAGCAGAATTCGGGAAGGCGCCGGCAATGTTGTCGGCGAGATGTCCGAGAAGTGCACATAGGCTTCCCAGCCCAGGAAAAGTGTGGCGACCGACAACACGGCCGGACCGGCATGGAGCGAAAGGCGCGCGAAAGCGCGCAATGGTGCGTATGCAATCGACATCATGGCTTCCGCGCTTAGCGTGTGCTGGGGCTGTTGGCCGAAACCGTGAGATCGATCGTGACGTGCCCTTCGGGTGGGCCAAAGCCGCAAAAGGCTTGTTCCAGCGTTGCGAACAGGGCGCCGGTATCGCCATTGAGCTTGGTGCAGAAATGTTTGGACGTCTCGAAGGTGCCCGAGCTCTTCAGGAAGTCGATGCAGCCATAGATCTCGTCCATATGGTTCCCTTGCCCCATGACGTAGAGCGAGAACTGGGCGACCGAGAACACGCCCATCGTCGGTGCATCCGCAACCGCCGCCAGCGCAGTCTTCTGTCGTTCGGCAAGGGAGGCCATTGGACCGGCTAAATGTCCGGACTGGCAGATGGCCTCATCTGGTTCGCCGGGGCAACCGCGCGAAATTGCCGCCGAAAGGGTACAATGGACACCCGTTCGCGCGGCTGCGCTGAAGAGGTCGCGCATTGCCGGGAACAAGACTTCCGGCGGTCCGACCAGGAGTGTCGAAATATCGTCCGTCTCGATCCGCAGGCGATCACGATAGGGATCGAGCGCGGAAAGAGCGTTCATGATGATGCCGACGAAATCGTCAGCCATCGGATAAAGGGAAATCTGTGCGCCAGAAAACATAGCCCGCCTCGCTCCGCTGGTATTACCCAGATCAGCTGTAGGGTCCGAAGGCTTGCTGCCTCCATCTCAGCCCCGACTCTACGGAGCACCCCTGTGGAATGGCGCGACCATAGGCGAGTTATCTGCAGTCATGCAAGCACTTGGTTTCACGCCATGGGGCAGGGTGCCGCCGTGGCCCCCGCACGAGAAGCCGACGACGTCGCTATCACGGCGTGCAAGCTAATCCTTGCCGGTGTATGAGAAATTTGCACTCGTCCAAACGATCTCATTTCACCTTTTCAGATACATGGCCAAAGACGACACGCTCGCCAACCAGATTGCAAAGACACTCGCCGGTCGGATCATCTCCGGGGCGCTCGAGCCCGGCACGCCGTTGCGTCAGGACCATGTCGCCGAGGAGTTCGGCGCCAGCCACGTGCCGGTGCGAGAGGCCTTTCGGCGCCTTGAGGCACAAGGACTGGCGGTCAGTGAGCCGCGTCGGGGCGTCCGCGTGGCCGGCTTCTCCCGCGCCGAGGTGAAGGAAGTGGCCGAGATGCGCGCTGCACTCGAAGTGCTGGCCCTGCAAAACGCTGCCCCCCACCTCACCCGTGCAATCCTGGACCACGCGGAAGAAATAAACGACGAGGGCGATAGCGCTCCCGACGTCCAGGCCTGGGAGCAGGCCAATCGGAATTTCCATCGCACTCTTCTTGCGCCCTGCGGAATGCCAAGGCTGCTCAAGGCGATCGACGATCTGCAGACGGCAAGCGCCCGGTTCCTGTTCTCCGGCTGGAGCGCAGAATGGGAGGCTCCAACCGATAGGGATCACAGCGCGATTCTGGTTGCGTTGCGAGCAGGGCAGGTCGAGCAGGCAGGATCAATTCTCAAGCGTCATGTGCTGTTGGGCGGTCGCGCCCCCCGCTGATCCCATCTTTTTGTTCGCTTCCAAGACTTCGCTCTTGCCAGCGCGATCGTGCCGTGGATTCATTTAGCGATAGATATTAGAAATTATCTATAATTTAGATGGAGCCACA
The DNA here is from genome assembly GCF_040509215.1 of Devosia sp. Classification (GTDB taxonomy): domain Bacteria; phylum Pseudomonadota; class Alphaproteobacteria; order Rhizobiales; family Devosiaceae; genus Devosia. The sequence continues at coordinate 63,396 of NZ_JBEVLL010000324.1, read as the reverse complement.
AATGGTCACTGACAAATCCGCCGCTTCCACCTTGATCCATCTCCGGGACAAGCCGCTTCTGTGGCAGGCCGCCGCCGTTTTTGCGGGAACAATCTTCCTCGCCGCGGCGTCCTACGTCGAGGTGCCGCTGGTCCCTGTTCCGGTAAACCTGCAGACTTTGGCGGTGACCTTGGTCGGTGCGCTCTATGGCTGGCGCCTCGGCGCCCTGACGGTCCTTGCGTGGTTGGCCGAAGCGGCCATGGGCATGCCCGTTCTTTCTGGCGGCGCCGCTGGCGCACATCACTTCGTTGGCCCGACGGCCGGATATCTTTTCGCCTTTCCGCTGGCAGCGGCATTGACCGGATGGCTCGCCGAGCAAGGCTGGAGCGGTCAGCGTCCGGTACTGGCCTTTGTGAGCATGATCCTGGGAAACGCGGTGTGTCTCGCGCTTGGGGCAATGTGGCTAGCCGTGTCCATCGGCCCCAATGACGCCTTCACGTTTGGCGTCTTCCCCTTCCTCGTCGGTGGCCTTTTCAAATCGGCCCTTGGCGCGGCTCTTCTCTACGCCCTTTTCCGTCGGAAGACCCAAAAGTCACAATGACCGTCCGTCTGCGCCCGCATCATCTCCTTTGCCTACTGACCTATGTAGGCAAAGGATACTCCGCCGATTTCACGAAAAACTTTGACGCCATCGCAGAGCGGCTGTCGGCAGGAGAAAACATCCTGATTGTCGAAGGCCCGGACGACATCTGCGCCCCGCTCCTGGCCGGCGATTCAGCGCACTGTCTGCGCGACAGTGTGCGCGAACGAGACAGGCATGCGGCTGACGACATGGCGCACCTGTTCAACCTCACGGTAGCACCAGACGCCATAATCGAAATCGGAGCCGAAACCCTAGCCGCATGGCGGGCCGCTTTCCGGTCAACAAAAACGCGCTCCGCCTGCGCGGGCTGCGATTGGAACGACCTTTGCACAGCCATCGCAAACGCCGATTTCGCCGGCGCCTCGATCACAAGGTGAATGTGCAAATCGCGCTGTGGCAGTCGTATGGACCGTTCAGTCGCTCACCCGCATGGCGCATTTAGACCCCCGGTCCCTGGAGGATTGTCTGGCAGACGCCGTTCACCCGAGGAAGACACAGGGAGGCGACCGGCGCGTGAAATGGTGCGATGCGGTCATTGGCATCAATCCTTGTGCTGCCAGCTTTTGTAGACGAACTCGAGCGAATAGCCGTCGAGGTCAGTGACCTGCGCTGCATAGTAGCGCGGGTCGTAGTGCAGCTGCGGTCCCGGCGCGTGGATTGGCTTTGCGCCGGCAGCCAGAGCGGCCGCATAGGCGGCGTCGACCATCTCTTCCGACTCTGCCACGAAGCCAACATGCACCGCGCTGGGTGCCGGCTGACCTACCCGCAACCAGAAAAATATCCGGCCATTGGCCCCAAAGCCCTTGAGGTCCGGATGGCCGGCAGGGCCCTGATTGCCATCGTAATCGAGGCGCCGACTGATCCCCAGTATGGGTAAAACCGCCTCGTAAAATCCGATGGCGCGGTCGAGATCGCCAACGGTCAGAAAAATATGATCGAGCATTTCGTCTCCCTTTACGTGATATGGCCGCCGGCAACTTGGATATCCTGCGCATTGGTCCAGCGGTCGTGGTCGGACAGTAAGCGGGCGATGCCCCACTCACAGGATGCGGCTTTGAACTTGCAGTTGAACGGACTGATCTGAACCTCGCCATGACGCTGGATAGCGTCATCGAATGACTACACTTGGCAGTTTAGTCCACTCGGCGCCACTCGCGCGACAGGAGGAAGAGCAGGTAGGCGCCCCCCAGCGCGCCGGTCAGCAGGCCGACGGGTATCTGAAAAGGCGCCAGGAGGCGTTGCGCCAGAAGATCGGCGGCAAGCAAGAGCGTCGCACCGACGGCGGCGGATGGGAGCAGCGCGATGCCACCGGTTCCGGCCAGTTTTCGCGCCAGCTGGGGCGCTGCGAGTGCCACAAAACCGATCGGTCCGCCAACCGAGATGGCGGCGGCGGCAAGCGTTATCGAAACCACAATGAGCTGCGTCTTTGAGCGATTGACCGGCAGTCCGAGACCGGCGGCGATATCGTCGCCAAATTCGAGCAGGCCAAGCCGGCGCGACAGAGCCATTGCCGCCGGCACGAGGATCAATGACCAGAGCAGCAGTGGCAGAACCTGTGGCCAGCTCACCCCATTGAGGCTTCCGTGCATCCAGATGCGGGCGGCCTGCGCCGATTCCAGCTCGGCCCGGGTGATGAGGTAGGAATTGATCGCCGCCAGCATGGCGCCAATAGCGATGCCAACGAGGATCAGCCGTTGGCCATGAACTCCGCGCCGCATGGCCAGCAGGTAGACGATCAGGGCCGTGCCAAAGCCGCCAACCATGGCGCCGACCGACAGGCTTGCGGTGACGGCAAACCCTTCGACCAGCAACAGAACCAGGACGCCGGTCGCGGCGCCGGTGGTGAAGCCGACGACATCGGGGCTGGCCAGTGGATTGCGGGCCATGCCCTGAAAAATCGCGCCGGAAAGGCCCAGGGCCAAGCCGACGAGAAGGCAAGCCAGAATGCGAGGGAGGCGCAGTTCCAGCACAACGAGATTGGCAAGGCTGTCGTCCTGCTGACCGGTCAGCGTCTGCCAGACGCCGGACGGTGAAAGCGTGAATTCCCCGGTCAATAGCGTCGCAATAACAAGTGCAGTTATGGCGATCAGCGAGATCGCCAGAAGCCACAATGAGCGCGGTTGGTAAGGTAGGGCAACGCCGGGCAGGGGGCGCCATGTCGTACGATTGAGCTTGGGGGATGCTTCGGTCATCGCTGCGACGCCTGAGTCTTGCGGAGCACAAGGAAGAGCAAAACTGGCGCGCCGACAAACGCCGTGACGATGCCGACTTCGAGTTCGCCCGGAGGCGCGATGATCCGTCCGACAATGTCGCTGGCGAGCACCACGATCGGTCCGGCAAGGACGCTATAAGGCAAGATCCAGCGCCAGTCCGGTCCGACGATCATCCGCACGGCATGAGGCACCATGAGGCCGACAAAGCCGACTGGGCCGGCCGCGGCGGTCGAGCCGCCGCAAAGAAGCGTAATGGCCACCATGCTCAGCGCCCGCACCTGGGTAATCCGCACGCCCAGAGCTCGTCCGACATCATCGCCCAGCGCCAAAGCATTGAGCCTGCCACCCAAGGCAACGACCATCCCCGCACCCAGGAGGATGATGGGTAGAACCTGGAAGGCAACTTCCGGCACGCGGTTCTGCAGGGAGCCGACAACCCAGAAGCGATAGGAGTCAAACGTCTGCGAATTGTAGAGCGTGATGATGCCGGTCGCGGCGCCGAGGCAGGCCGAGATGGCCGCACCTGCAAGGATCAACCGCACCTGTTGCACCGAAGAGCCGGTATTGCCGCTGAGGCGGTAGACAAGTGCCGCTGTCGCCGCGCAGCCGGCCATGGAGAACCAGACATAGCCGGAAAAATTGGTGATCCCGAAAACAGAAATGGCGATGACGACGAAAAAGGCCGCGCCCGCATTGATGCCGAGGAGCCCCGGTGCGGCAAGCGGATTGCGGGTCAGTGCCTGCATCATCGCGCCGCTAAGGCCGAGGCCAACGCCGACCAGAATGCCGAGCAAAGTGCGCGGCATGCGCAATTGCCAGACAATGATGGCGTCGCGCCCACCATCCGGTGCAACCAGCGCGCGCCACACGATATCAATCGAGATGGGTCTCGCGCCAACACCGATGCTGCAAAGGACCAGAAGTGCCAGGAGCGCAACCAGCGCGAACAGCCCCGCTGACCGCCGAAGACGGGAGGATGGTCCATGCGACGAGCTGGTGGAAGGTGCGGTCATGGAGAGCGATGTTTAATTTGACTATTACAATCGCCTTATCATAACACTGTAGCGCTTGCTACATTCCGGGCGGACAATCATGCAGATTTCTCTCCGCGGCCTTGCCGCCATCCCCCTCGCCATCCTGGCGCTCGGCCTGCCTGCCTTAGCGCAGGATGTGATCCACACTGCGCCGCGCGCCCTGGTTGATCTGGGTAGCGGCGCCGCCGATGGCGTCTTCCCGCGCACGATCAAGCATGTGTTGGGCGAAACGACGCTCGCCAGCGAGCCCAAGCGGGTGGCGATCATTTCGACTGGCCAGTTCGACAGCGCCCTGGCTGCGGGCGTCGTGCCGGTCGCGACCACACGTGGCAATGGGCAGTCGGGTCTCGTCGATCCCTATCTCGTTACGGCCTACCCGGATCTGTCTGCGCAGTTTGATGAGGTTCTCGATCTCGGCCTTCGCCTCGAGATCGACCTTGAAGCCCTTGCCGAAGCTCGCCCTGACCTGATCCTCGTCAATGCCGCCGAGGACACGCCGGAAGAGCGAGCCCAGTATGAAATCCTGTCCAAGATTGCGCCGACCGTCGTGACCAATGCGACTGGCGTCAACTGGAAGGTCATCTACCTGCTCACGGCCGACGCGCTCGGCCGTCGCGAGCAGGCCCAGGCCTTCCTCGACCAGTATCATGCCGATGCGGACGCCTTTTCCGCGTCGGTTGCTGCCAATCCGCCGACGGTGTCGTTCATCCAGTCGACTGGCGACCGCACGCGCATCTTCGGCGTGCCGTCCTTCGCCGGTAGCATTGCCGAGGACATGGGCCTAGCTCGTCCGGACAGCCAGACCTTTGCCAAGACCTCTGAGGACATCAGCACCGAACTGCTGGACCAGGCCGATGGCGACTGGATCTTCTACGCAGGCCGCGGCGATGGCATCAAGGTGATCACCGAAGCTCCGCTTTGGAGCACGCTTGAAGGCGTTGCCGCCGGTCATGCGGTAGAGGTCGATTTCGACCCCTTCTTCTTCAATGCCGGCCCGACCGCCGCCCGCATCGTGCTCGACAAGATCTCGGCAACGATCAACTGATCGTCGTCGTCATGACCCATCGGGGCGGGGCTTTCGCGGTCCCGCCTCTTTCTATTTTCCCGGATCAGCATCGATGATTTCACTCGCTCCTACGAGTCTCTCCAACACCGGCAGCGACGCCGCAGACGGCGTTTTTCCACGCCAGCTCCGACATGAGGCCGGAGAACTGCTGATCGCAAACGAGCCGCGCCGTATCGCGGTGATTTCTACCGGCCAACTCGATTGCGCCACCACGCTTGGCGTGGTGCCGGTGGCAGCGACACAGGGGCATGGAACGGGTGTTTTCGAGCCCTACCTGACCCATATCCATCCCCATCTGGCGCGAGAGCTCGGCAGCCTGACCGATCTCGGCGATCGCAAGGCGCCGCATCTCGACGTCTTCCGCGCCCTCAAACCCGACCTGATCTTCATGAATCTCGCCGGCGACCGGCAGGAGAATTACGCCGCCCTCTTGCAAATTGCTCCCGTCGTCGTCACGCGCGGCAAGGGTTTCAACTGGCAGGTGGATTTCCTGCTGATGGCCCATGCTCTGGGGCGCATCGAAAAAGCTCAGGCATTTCTCGATCGCTTCCATGCCGATAGTGCGGCCGCCAATCCCCGCCAGGAAACTGTGTCCTTTATCCAGTCCAATGGCAAACGCCTGACAATCATGGGGCGCCAGTCTTTCGTCGGCACGATTGCCGATGGTCTCGGCCTCCGGCGTCCGGAGGCGCAAAGCTTTGAGGCAACTTCGCGCAACATCGAGCCCCACGAAATAGAGGCCGTTACTGCCGACTGGATTGTCTATGCGGGCCAGGGTGATGGGCTCGACATGATCAGGTCCATGCCGGGGTGGTCAGACCTGCAGGCCGTGCGGGAGGGCCGCGCCGTCGAAGTCGACTACCAACCCTTCTTCAACAATGCCGGCGCAGCTGCAGCGCGGATCGTACTCGATCAGCTAATCGGCCTCCTCAAGGAATAGACATGTCCGATTTTACCGCTCCGACCGAAGTGCCAGAGGGCAAGGGCAGCACTGCCGCGGACGGTGTCTTTCCGCGCGAGGTCACCCATTTTTTCGGCACGATGTCCGTGCCTACGCGTCCGAAGCGCGTTGTCACGTTGGCAACAGGTCAATTGGATCAGGCCATCAATCTCGGTACGGTGCCGGTTGGCACGACCATCAACGGCTTCCCCGCGCCCGTGCCGGCCTATCTCGCCGAGGCTTTTCCCGAACATGCAGAGGCCATAGCGGCGATCAAGCCTGTCGGCGCCCGCACCCAACTTGATTTCGAAGCGATTGCGGCTCTCAGACCAGACGTCATCGTCGGAACCGCGGCCGGCGCCCATGGCCGCGCCTTCAACGAGCTCAATGCCATTGCGCCAACCTTTCTCACAGAAGGCTACGGCTACAACTGGAAGCAGGATTTTCGGCTGTTCGCCGAGCTTTTGGGCGAGCGCGAAAAGGCGACCCGCATCATGGCCGGCTATCATTCCCGTGCCAGCGCCCTGCGCCAGCGTCTCGCCGCAGCCGGACGCAGTGGCGACGAAATCTCCTTCGCCCGCATCGGGCCCAAGGGGCTGGAAGTTTACGGCGAGAGGGCGTTTGTCGGCACCATCGCAAAAGATTTGGGCCTCCTGCGTCCGGCGTCCCAGCGCTTCGATGCCATCATCCGCAAGCTCACGCCGAATGAAGTCGCTGACATGGATGGCGATTGGCTATTTTTCGCCGAAATCGATTACCCGATTGCACGAGAGGCGCGGGCAGCGATCGCCGAAACCTGGCCCAAGCTCAAAGCCGTCCGCACTGGAAATGCGCGCGAGGTTGTCATCGAGCCTTGGTACACCATGGTTGCCCCGACGGCGGCCGACATCGTGCTCGATGGCATCGAGTCCGCGCTCCTCGGCTAGTCTTCCTCGGCCAGAAATCCGCCGGACTGCCGGCTCCAAAGGCTCGCATAGCGCCCGCCGGCCGCCAGCAATTGCTGGTGGCTGCCCTGTTCAATAATGCGTCCTTCCTCCATCACCACCAGCCGATCCATCGCCGCGATGGTGGAAAGCCGATGGGCGATGGCGACCACCGTCTTGCCGCGCATCAGCATTTCAAACTGTGCCTGAATGGCAGCCTCGACCTCGCTGTCGAGAGCCGAAGTCGCTTCGTCCAACAACAGGATCGGCGCGTCCTTCAGCAGAACCCGTGCAATAGCAACCCGCTGCCGCTGCCCACCCGAGAGCTTTATGCCCCGCTCTCCCACATAGGCCTCATAGCCGCCGCGCTTCTTGAAGTCGGTGAGATTGCCGATGAAGTCATGCGCCTGTGCAACGCGCGCAGCCTCGACGACCTCGGCCTCCGTCGCGTCAGGGCGCCCATAGGCCAGGTTTTCTCGCACGCTGCGATGCAGCAGGGATGTATCCTGGGTGACAACGCCAATGCTCGTCCTGAGGCTTTCCTGCATGACCTGGGCGATGTCCTGCCCATCAATGAGGATGCGTCCGGCATCGAGATCATAGAAGCGCAGCAGCAGGTTCATCAGCGTGGACTTGCCGGCGCCAGAACGCCCGACAACGCCGACGCGCTCGCCTGGTGCAATCGTCAGATCAAAGCCTTCAATGATTGGACGCCCCGGATGATAGCAGAAGCGAACCTGCTCGAAGCGGATTTCGCCCTTGCTGATCTGCAGCGGTTTGGCGTTCGGAGCATCGATCACCCCGTGCGGCCGCGCCACGCCTGTCGCCGAGTTCTGCGCCACCCCAAAATTGCGCATCATGACGTTGAACTGATTGAGCAGGCCCAGCAGCATCTGGTTAAGCCGCAGCAGCAGTCCGAGCGTAAACGCCACGGCTCCCGTCGTCATCAGCCCGTTGGCCCAGAGATCGATCGATTGCGCTGCCGCCGCAATGATGGCGAGCCCTGAAAGCAGAATAGCTGTCACCGAGGCATTGGTAACCGTACTGGCCCCGCGCCGGCTGGCCTCCAGAAACCGGTCAAAACCGCGACGGATATGCCCGTCATTGTGCGTGTCCGTCCCAAAGAGCTTGAGCGTCGTGATGTTGGAAAAGGCATCGACGACCGTGCCATGGAGCGCGGAATTGGCCTCGGCGGTCTCTGCCGTGTAGCGGCGGATGCGGGGCAGGGATCGCCACGCGATCACCCCAAAGAGCCCAAGCCACAAGGCCACGATCAGCGCCAGTCGATAGTCGAGTGTTGCCACCATCACCAGCGTCGTCGCCGTATAGACCACAATGTACCAGCCGGTCTGGATCAGGTTGATCGAAAAATCGCCAACAGACGGGCCGCTCTGCCAGACCTTTTGAGCGATCGAACCGGCAAAGTCATTGTTGAAGTAGGTCATGCTCTGGCGTGACACGTGCAGCCAGGCCTGCCAGCGCACCATGCTGTGGAAGCCGAGCGAAATGGTGATGCTTTCAAGCGCGATCAGCAGCCACGAAAACAGTGTTCGACCGCCCAGGACTACCGCGGCCATGGCGAACAATTCCCAACCGTGACCGGCAATCAGCCCTTGCCAGCCGCTCGCCGGGTTTGCTGCGGACAGGAGGTCTACCAGGCGACCGACGAAGTAGAACACCGCGGCATCGATCAGTGCGACCACGCCGCTGGCGACGAGCAGCGCACCGAATGGCACCTTGGCCTGGCGCAGATAGTGCCAGAAAAAGCCCAGTATCTCGGGCGGCGGCTCATGGTCCTGCCGCTGGCGGAACGGATCGAGCAGGCCTGCGAACCAGCCATTGACCGCCTGCATCGGATTTCGTCTGTCGCTCATCCGACGGCTCCCTGCAAATGGTCGAGACGCAGCCGGTGCCGCTCGTCGGTCAATCGTCCGAGCGCCAGTGTGATGGCAATGACGATGCTGGCCGTTGATACCGCACCGAGCAAAAGCATCAGGAAAATCTGCGATTGCGCTGCAATCAGCGGATCTTGTCCCGCCAAGACCTGCCCGCTCATGATCCCGGGTAGCGTGATGATCCCGGCCCCGGCCATCTGGTTGATGACATTGATCGTGCCGGTGTGTGCCGCGCGCTGCATCAGTTTCTGCACGGCCTGTCGCTTGCTATGACCCAACGCCAGCCGCGCCTCAATGGCGTCTCGGTCTGCGACAAGGCCGTCCATCAGCGCGGTCAGTCCCACACTGGCCGCATTCATCGATGTTCCGAGCACGATGCCGGCAATTGGAATGGCAACCTGCGGCGCTGTCCAATCCTGCGTCATTGCAACACTGGTCAGGGCAAAAAGCGAGACGAACAAAGTCGAAGCGCTGACCGCAGCGCCGCTGACGATGAAATTCCAAGCACCAGCAAGCTTGCGCTGCTGGCGTGCGGAGACCTCATAGCTGGCCGCGAGAATCATCAGTGCCACAAGCCCGGCCGTGATCCATGGATTGGTCATCGCAAAAATGCTGCGCAGGAGGAGCCCGACGATCAGCAACTGCACCACCATGCGCGCGGCTGATATCAGCATGGAGCGATGAATACCCAGCTTTAGCGCCAGCGACAGGCCGGCGCTCGCTACAACCAGAATAGCCGCCACGATCAGTTCAAGCGTGCTGAAACCCGTGCTCATTTGCGCATCTCGAGGATGGAACTGGATAGCCGTTCCAACTGCCCGCCATCGTGCGAGACCAGCACCACGCCCATGCCGTTTCGCATTTTTCCGGCGATCAACGCTTCGACCTCTGCTGTCGTCGTCGCGTCGAGTGCTGACGTTGGTTCGTCGAGGAGCAAAAAGCCCGGATCGTTTTCCAGGGACCGGAGCAGCGCCATCCTCTGGCGTTCACCGGTCGAGAGTTGAGCCGGATTTTTGTCAAACAGATCCGGCGTCAGGCTGATTTGACCGGCGTTTAGCTTTGCCGCACCGATATCGGTGTAGTGCTCCGCGACCGTATCTGCCCACCAGCCCGAAGCAGCCGCACAATAGCGCACCGTCCGGCGCCATGTCGGCGCCGGCATAGCGGAGCAGGCGACCCCATCCACCTCAGCCTCGCCCTGGTGGGGCAACAGATCCGCGAGGATTCTGAGCAGAACGCTTTTTCCGACGCCCGATGGTCCGGTGATGCCAAGGCAATGCCCGGCCTCAACCCGGAAACTCCACGGGCCGATGTGGTTCCATTGCAGTGCCTGAGCTTTAAGGAGTTTTGCCATGACAAACCCGTTGCCAGTCGCCCGGCTTCGTAGCAATAAGTAGCGTTTGCTACGGAGGCTCGGTTTGAGCGAGACGCTTTACGACGACATCAAGCGCAAACTGCCCGATCTGCCCAAGGCCATGCGTCGCGTCGCATTGTACTTCGTCAGCAATCCGCTCGACGTCGTGGCGAAATCCGCGCACGATCTCGCCCTCATATTGGAAACGTCGGACGCCACCGTCGTGCGAACCGCGCAGGCGCTCGGCTTCGGCGGTCTCGCCGAACTCAAGCAGCTCCTGGCTGAATCGCTTAGTGCATCAACACCCAGCAAGGCCTTCAGCAAGGTGGTCGGCGAAACGCAAGCGGACATGCGCAAAGCGATCGAGAGATCGCTCGATATGCAAGCGAAAGCTCTTTTTCATCTGCGCGATGGCGAGGCGGGACGTACCATTGCTCCTGTCGCCCAGATATTGGGTGCCCGCCGCCGCATCGTCCTCTTCGGCCAGGGCCAAACTGCCCATATCGTCAGCTACATCGGCCACCTGATGCGACGCCATGGCCGTGAAGTCATGTTGCTGCGCGCCTCCGGCAAGGCTCTTGCCGACGAATTGCTTCAGCTCCACCCCGACGATGGTCTGTTGGTCCTCTCCTATGATCGCGTCTACGCGGAAGTTCGCGCAGCGGCCAATGAGGCCCTGCGTCTTGGCATACCGATTGTCCTGGTGACCGGTGATGCCCGAAACGAACTGGCACAGAAATGCGACCAGTTGGTCGTGCTACCACGCGGAGAGACTGGCGGCATGGCCACACACGGAACTACACTCGCATGGCTGGAGACGCTCGTCGTCGCTCTCGCTGTCGCGTCCAAGAAGGACACCTCTGAAGCCTTGGCACGCCTGGAGCGCATCAGGGGAGACTTGAACTAATCCGTTCCTAGCACCCAACATGCCCTAGCCGTCTTCAATCATCGTCGTCAGGCGCCGCGTTTGCGAGCGGTTACCTCGATCTCGACTTTGATCTCTTCGACGGGAAAGCCGCAGATGATTGTTGTGTTGGTGGGGCGCGGGTCTGAGAATGTTTCGCCGAGAACTTTCGAGACCGTCATGACGTCGTGCCGCTCTGCGACATAGACATTGAGGCGGACGATGTCGGCAAGGCTGGCGCCTGCCTGGGCGAGGGCGTTGGCGATGGTGCGAAGCGACTGGCGCGTCTGTTCTTCCGGATCGGGCGAGATCGAGCCGGTTGCATCGTGGCCGGCAGTGCCCGACACGAAAACCCATTCGCCATCGACGATCGCCCGGGAATAGCCCGCCAGCTTTTCGAATTTCGATCCAGAGGAAATTGCCCAGCGGTCGGTCGACATTTTCTAAACCTCAGTTTTCAGCGTGTGATCGTATGATCACGGAGTGTTTTGGTCTGTGAGAGTTCGCTCCGCGACCCGGAACGCAAATCGGCAAAAGTGAGTGGCTTATGGCGCGCTGGTCGTGCCGTCTTCGTCGGCGAGGATGTCGAGAAGCAGATCCTGCGAGGCGCGAATGTCGGCTTCGCAGGCGTGGCCCAGGGCATTCCAGTCGCTATTCTTGATGGCGTCGATCATGGCGGCATGCTGGTCGGTAAAGCCAGCGCGATGCTCGGTCTTGAGCAGTTCGCTCATCCTGTCGGAGAGAAAGCGAACATAGGGCCCCGAGCGGAGCCACAGGTTCTCGATCTGGCTCATCAGCACGACGCTGCCGGAGGCGCGGTAGATATGGAAATGGAAGGCGCGGTTTGCCGCCGTCATTTCGATGTTGTTTCCGGCGCTGGCGCTGGCCCGGTGATGATTGAGGATCTGCTCGAGGGCGACCACGTCGTCCGGCGTGAGCAGGGGGCCGGCGATGCGCGCGGTCGCGCCTTCAACGATCATGCGCGCAAGGGTAATATCGCGCAGCTCCGGCGCGGTAATGGCTGGAACATAGGCCGTGCCCGAGGCGGAAATGCTCAGGGCATTCTCCGAGGCAAGGCGCCGCAGCGCCTCACGGACCGGCATGTGCGAGGTATGAAATCGCTCCGAGAGGGAAGCGATCGTGAAGGATTTCCGGGCCTCGAACGCGCCCGACATCAAGGCATCGCGCAATTGCTCATAGACCAGGTCGTGTACAGTCTTTCGAGAGGAGACTGGTTTCAGCTCGCCGGTTGAGAATTTGCTTTCGAGCAATCGAATACCCTTCCCCATATGCTGCCGACCTTTTGTTCTTTGCTAGTATGAGCAACGGACACTAACCGCAACTCGGAAATGGCTCGCTCAAAGCGTCCTGACGAAAGCTGCCAAGCGATCGAGAGCCTGATCGATCTCTTCGAGCGACAATGCTCCAAAGCATAGCCGCAGGCGTCCTTCGCCGGCGGCTCCATAGAAGCTGCCGGCCTCGACGACGACGCCTGCTTCGTCCATCAGGCGTTCGGCCATATTCTGGGCCGTGAGGCCGAGCGCGGAAATGTCGGGGAAGGCGTAGATAGTGCCCTTCGGCCAGGGGCAGGTAACCCCCGAAATCTGGTTGAGGCGGGTGACGACGCGATCTCGCTTGGCGCGATCATCGGCGATCAGTTCGGCCAGCACGGCCGGGTTGCCGTTGAGCGCGGCGAGCGCACCTTCCTGAATGAAGGTATTCACATGGGTCACGTCATTGGCGGTGATCTTGAGTATCGCGCCGATAGCCGCCTTTGGAGCCGCCAGATAGCCGATGCGCCAACCATCCATGGCGTAGCTCTTGGTGAAGGCGAAAAGGGTCACCGTGCGCTCGGCCATGCCGGGCAGGGAGGCGATCGAAATGTGTCTCGCCTCGTCATAGACGATCTCTTCATAGACTTCGTCTGACACCACGATCAGGTCGTGGCGGATGGCGATGTCGGCCAGCGCCGTCAGTTCTTCGTTGCTATAGACGCGACCGGTTGGATTGCACGGGTTGATCAGGACGATCATCTTCGTCCGGTCCGTGATACTGGCCTCGATCGCAGCCAGATCGATGGCGTAGTCGTTCGCTGCGTCGAGCGGCACGGGCACGGGAACGCCGCCCGCCAGCTCGATCTTGCCGATGTGCTGGGGATAATAGGGTTCGAGTAGGATGACCTCGTCGCCCTCGTCAATGAAGGCCATGAGGGCGGCATAGGAGCCATGAGTCAGGCCATTGGTGACCACAACCTGGTCGGGCGTGACCTCCATGGCGTTCTGGCGCGCGAGCTTGGCCGCAATCGCCTCGCGCAGCGTCAGAATACCGGGCAGGTCCGAATAGTGGACCTTGCCGGCCTGGATCGCGGCAATGGTCGCGTCCTTGATATGCTGGGGCGTATCCGCAAAGGGCTTGCCCAGTTCCATATGGATCAGGTCATCGCGGCCGCTGGCGGCGGCGCGAGCATACATGCCGAAGGATTTCTTGGACGTGCCAGTGATGCGGCGGGCGAGTTGCTTCATACTATAAATCCTGACGGCATGCGTGGCCGGTATGCTGTTCGGTCATCGGGCCAGCTTGTCCTTTAGGCGGGCCTGAATGAGGGCTGCCGAAGCGACGATTGGCGTGAATTGGTGGAAGGGCAGGGGGCGGAGCGGCCGAACCGGGATAGGCAGATGCTCGAGGCTCTCGCCCAGGGCGGCACGGGCCAGAACGCGGCCGAGTTGTGCCGTCATGGCGATGCCGCGTCCATTGCAGCCGATGCCGCCAAACCACCCTTCGCCCAACTGGTAGAGCCGTGGCAGAAAATCTGGCGTCATCGCGGCAACGCCCGTCCAGACCACTTCCGGCGTCACCGCCTGTGGCAGATGGAGCTCTTCGCTGAGGCGCTCGGAAACGGTGCGGCCGAGCCGATCAAAGGCGCCAAACGGAATTGCCGCCATGCCGCCGCTGATCAGGCGATTGTCCCGATCGAGTCGATAAGTGAAGAGGTTTTGCCTCGTATCGCCGACGGGCCGGCCATCGGGGGCAATGCGTTTGACAGTGGTGGGATCAGCCGGCGTTGTCGCAATCTGATAGACCCGCAGTGGAACGGCCGAGCGCCCCATGGGTGAGGCAACGCCCGTGGTAAATGCATTGGTGCAGAGAAGGATTTTGGCGGCAGTGAGCGTCGCGCCCGAGCGTATGGTCAGGCGCCAGCCCGCTCCGTCCCGCGTGACCTTGTCGACGCATTGCCCCTCATGCACGGTGCCACCCCGGCGCCGGACGCCCTGCGCAAGTCCGCGCAGATAGTCGAGCGGGTGGATCGTGCCGCCTTCGTCGTCGAGCAGCGCACCGGCATAGATACCCATGCCGGTCTGTTCGCGGACCTGCTCGGCATCGAGAAACGAGACAGGTCGCCCAAGCTCGCGCCAAAGGGCGGCACGCGCCTTGAGCATTTCGGCGCTTGCTGCGCCATAGGCGGGATTGAGCCAGCCTGTCTGGCTGGCGTCGCAGGCGATGCCGTCTTCCTCGATAGTCCGGAACACGGCATTGGCGCCATCGCCGACCAGCCGGAGCAGCGCATTGCCACGCTCGGTTCCCAGTTTTGAGCGAACGGCGTTAGGGTCGGCCTTGGCGAAGTTGGGAACGACGAAACCGGCATTCATGCCGCTGGCGCCCGCGCCGATCTGGCCCGCTTCCAATACCGCGACGGAGCGATCGGCGATCAGCAGCTCGCGCGCGGCCGTCATACCGGTGAAGCCGCCGCCGATGATGGCGACGTCGACCGCCTGCGGAAGCACAGCGTCAGATTCCGCCGGCAGCCGCGCGGTGCGTGTCCAAAGAGTTTGCTGGGTTTGGCTGGTCATGGTCAGGTCCGAATACGCGGATCGAGCAGGATGTAGAGAAAATCCACGATCAGGTTGGCGATGACGATGAAGAAGCCGGCCAGCATGACGACGCCGATGATCACGGGCCGGTCCTGGGTCTGTACCGATTGGACGGCCAGCGAGCCGATACCCTGGAGGCCGAAGACCTGCTCGGTGACAAGCGCGCCGCCGAGAAGAGCGGCAATGTCGGCGCCCAACTGCGTCGTAAGGGGCGAGAAGATCGACCGCACGCCGTGCTTGTAGATGACCTTGCGCTCGGAGAGGCCCTTGGCCCGCGCCGTGCGGATATAGTCCTCGCCCAGCACTTCAAGCAGTTGCCCGCGTGTCAGTCGTGCGTAGATGGCGGCCGAGGTGAGCGCCAGCGTGAACCAGGGGAGCATCAGGTGCCAAGCCCAAAGGCCGGGATTGTCGAGGAACGGCCGATAGCCGCCGGGCGGGAACAGGGTGAATCCTGCCTGGCGCGGCACGAAGTAGAGAAAATACAGCGCCGCCATGCCCAGCACGAAGGATGGGAAGCTGACGCCGATGAGCACGAAACCCTGACCGATACGGTCGGCGAGGCTTCCGGGCCGCCGCGCTGACATAATGCCGATGGGAATGCCCATCAGAAGCCAGAGAACGACGGCGCCGACGCACAGCGAAATGGTCGCCGGCATGCGGTTCTTGATCAGCTCCAGCACGGGCTGCTGGTTGCGATAGGAATAGCCGAGGTCGCCGCTAACGCTGCGGCCGACGAAACTGACATACTGCTCGATGATCGGGCGGTCGAGGCCGAGGTTCTCCCGCACCATGGCAACTTGGGCTTCGGTGGCGCGCTCACCGGCGACGATGCGTGCCGGATCGCCCGGCGCGACGAAGAAGAGGGTGAAGACGAAGCCGCTGAGCATGACGAGGACAAGCGCAGCAAAGCCAACGCGGCTGGCGATAAAGGAGATCATGACGCGGTCCCCACGGACTTCTTTTTCTTCTTCTGAACCTTGTGCCGCATGCTGGCGGGGTCGAGCGCGTCGCGCAGGGCATCGCCCAGAATGTTGAACGACAGCGTGGTGAAGAGCAGCGCCAGGCCGGGGAAAAGCACCAGCCACCAGGCGAACATGTAGATGGAGTTGTTGGCGGCCTCCGCCAGCATGCCGCCCCAGCTTGGTGCCGGGGGGATGATGCCGAGGCCAAGGAAGGAGAGCGTTGCTTCGAAGATGATTGAGGTGGGCACCATCATGGTGGTGTAGATGATGATCGGCGCGCCGAGATTGGGCAGGATATCGGTGAACATGATCGACAGATGCCCCGCGCCCATCGAACGTGATGCGAGCACGAATTCGCGCTCTTTGAGGGACAAGACCTGTCCGCGGATGACGCGGCCCATCGTGGTCCAGGAAAAGAACACGATGACGGTGAGGCTCAGGGCGACGCTCGGCCCAAACACGGCCACCAGCGAGAGCATGCAGAGCAGCACGGGGATGCTCATGACCAGATCCATGAGGCGCCCCAGCACCACATCGACCCAGCCGCCGAAGTAGCCTGCCACCAGTCCGACGGTCACGCCGATGATGGCGGCCAGGAGCGAGGCAACGACACCTATGGCCAGCGAGATACGCGCGCCATGGGCGAGCCGGACAAGCACGTCACGTCCTAGTTGATCGGTGCCGAACAGAAATTCTCCGCTGGGCGGGACGGGCAGGCCCGTGGGGGTAAGGCCGGTGTCGAGGAATTGGGCAGTGGCCGAATGACCGGTCAGCGCCGCGATCCCGTCAGCGCCAACGGCTGCGCCCACAAGCGCGATGATGAAGAGCATCGACACCATCCCGGCACGATCCGACAGGAGCCGGCGCATGGTCAGTTCCAGCGAACTGCGCTGCTTGATTTCGGAGCTCATGATGCTGCTCCCGGCGAGGCGGGTGTTGCGAACCCTCCGCCACTCTTTCGGTAATTGGGATCGGCTGCGGCCAGCAGTTCGCGCGTATAGGGGTGTTGCGGCTGGTGGTAGAGGGTCTCGGTGTCCCCGCGCTCGACCACCTGGCCGGCTTTCATCACGATGATCTCGGAGCTGACGTGCCTGACGACGGCCAGATCGTGGGAAATGAACAGATAGGACAGCCCTAGCTCGCGTTGCAGCCGGCCGATCAGGTTGAGAATTTGCGCCTGGATGGACACGTCGAGGGCTGAGACCGGTTCGTCGAAAATGATGATGGAGGGATTGAGCGCGAGGGCGCGGGCAATGCCGATGCGCTGCCGCTGGCCGCCGGAAAATTCCGAGGGGAAGCGATTGTAGTGCTCGGGATTGAGCCCGACGATCTCCATGAGGTCGCGCACCTTGTTCTTGCGCTCGGCGCCGTGAGCAACGTTCTGGATGCGGAAGGGATCGCCGATGATCGATCCGACGCGGCGCCGCGGATTGAGCGACCCGAACGGGTCCTGGAACACCATCTGCACCCGCTTGCGCATCTCGATCCAGTCGCGTCGATCAAGGCCAATAACGCTTTGGCCTTCGATGGTGACGTCGCCCGATGTGGGCGGCAGGAGGCCTGCGATGATGCGCGCCAGGGTCGACTTGCCGCAGCCGCTCTCTCCCACGATGCCCAGCGTCTTGCCGCGGGGCAATTCCAGGCTGACGCCCTTGAGAACTTCGAGATTGACGGTCTTGCCGAACAGCGATCGGCCGCCATAGGTCAGGCGAACGTCGGAGACGCTGACGACAATGTCAGAGTTCTGCTCGACGGCCTTTGGCTCCTCCGGCGCGGCAGGCAGGGCAGCGGCGGTGTTCGCCGCCTTCTCCTCGAGCCAGCAAAGCGAGCGCGTGCCATCGACAAAATCACGCAGCGGCGGGCGTTCCTTGCGGCAGATGTCCATGACAGCCGCGCAGCGCGGCGCGAAGGCGCAGGCCTTCTGCTCGATCAGCAGGCTGGGCGGCTGGCCGGGAATGGAGGGTAGGGCGCCGCGGGTTTCATGGCTGGGCGAGGAACGCAGCAGCCCCAAAGTATAAGGGTGGGCGGGGGTCGTGAGCACCGCCTCTCCGGGCCCCATTTCCATGCGATTGCCGGCATACATGACCATGGCGTGATCGGCGATGGATGAGAGCAGTTCGAGATCGTGCGTGACCATGATGATGGCCGTGCCCAGTTCAAGCCGCATCTCATTGAGCAGATTGATGATCTGGGCCTGCACCGTCACGTCGAGCGCGGTAGTCGGTTCGTCGGCGATCAGCAGGGCCGGGCGAAGCACGATGGCCATCGCGATCATGACGCGCTGGCGCATGCCGCCCGAGAATTGGTGTGGGTAATCGTGGACGCGTTTTTCGGGGTCGTGAATGCCGACGCGTCCGAGAATTTCGATCGCTTCCTTCAGCGCCTCGGCCTTGCCGACCTTGCGGTGCGTATGGATGGCCTCGGTGATCTGGGCGCCGATCGTGTAGAATGGGTGCAGGCTCGAGAGCGGATCCTGCGAGATCATGGCGATGCGATTGCCGCGCAATCGTTGCAGTTCCCTGGCGGAAAGCGTCAGCAGGTTGCGACCTTCGAAGAGGATTTCGCCCGAGACGATGGCGCCCGGCAGCAACCCCATGATGGCCTGGGACAACACGCTCTTGCCCGATCCCGATTCCCCGGCAATGCCGAAGAGTTCCCCGGCCTCCACATCGAACGAAACGTCGCGGGCGGCGTGCACATGCCCATCCCCGGTCGGGATGTCGATGTTCAGGTTGCGAACGGAAAGAACGGTCATAAGTGGATGGGTCGCCAAGGAGCCGAATTCAGGAGGCCGGCAATCTGGATGCCGGCCTCCATGTGACTTGCGTGCTGGTCGCGACTAGCGGCTCAGCCAGACATTGGTCCAGTCGCCATTGCCGCCTGCTGCATAGGGCAGGAAGTTCTGGACGCCGGCACCGTGATAGAGAACGGTGGTCTGGGAGATCAGCGGCACGGTCGGAGGATCGGCCATGACGATTTCGTCGACCTCGTTCCAGAGCTTTGCTGCCTCGGCTAGGTCAGACGTTGCCAGTGCCTTCGCGCCGACTTCGTTAGCCGCCTCATTGTTATAGTCCGAGAAGTTGAACGTCCCGTGGGTGCCGTCATAGGTGTATTGTGGCTGGAAGATCGAACGGGCAGCGCCGCCCGGCCAATCCGGCGACCAGCCTGAGGGAACCAGGTCCCAGACACCATTCAACGCATTGTCGAAATTGGTGATCAGGCGCGGGTAGAAGTCGGATGGCGGCGTCGGCACCAGCTCGATCTTGAAACCGGCTTCTTCAAGGCTGGCCTGCAGCACCTGAGCTTCGGCAGCGCCGTTGCCGGCATTGCGGAACGGCATCTTCAGCGACAGCCCATCGGGATAACCGGCTTCAGCCAGAAGTTCGCGGGCCTTTGCCACATCGCCCTGGCTATCGGGGGTCGGGTAGGGCGCGAAGTCGTGGTGACCCAGAATGCCGAGCGGGAAGATCCCGTTGAGCGGGGTCGCGAATTCCGGCCCACCAAGCTGCTGCACGATAGCGGCTTTGTTGACGGCATAGTTCAGGGCCTGGCGCACCCGCGGATTGCGAAGGGCCCCGTCATTGTTTTCCGAAACGGTGTTGATCCAGATCATGCGCGAGGCACCCTCGGCCAGCGTCGAGATCTTGTCGTCGCCCTGCATGGTCAGCATCTGCACCGTGACCGGCGGGACGTTGATGTCATAGAGCATATCGCCGTCGCCGGACTGCAACTGCTGCATCGCGGCATCAGGCTGCACGCCGGCAATCACTTCGATCTTGTCGACATAGGCCTTGCGCAACGGATCGCTCTCGGCCTGCCATGCGGGGTTGCGGGTCAGGGTGACCTGTGTGTCCGGCACATAGGCTTCGATCGTGTAGGGGCCGTTCGAAATATAGTTCTCACGATATTCCGGGCTGTCGGGCAGGTAGTCGAGCACTTCCACCGGAGCGGGCGTCGTGACCGGCAGTGTCAGCAGATAGATAAAGTCATTGGCCGCGTACTTGAGACGGAAAACGACAGTATTGTCCGATGGCGTCTCGATGCCGGCAACGTCGCCAGCCTCGATATAGGCCTTCATGGCTTCGGCCGTCGGTTCCACGCCCGCAAAACCGGCGCAGAAATCGGCAAAGCCGACGATCAGGTCTTCAAAGTAGGATACGGCCGGTGCGGGAATGAAGGGATTGCAGAGGCGCATGAAGCCGCGCTCAACATCGCCCGCAACGATCTGGCGCGGGCCATCCGGAGCATCCCAATTGGCGCCCTGGCGTAGCTTGAACGTATAGGTCAGGCCTTCGTCGGTGGGCACGGGAACGCTGTCGGCCAGATCGGCCTGCGGCGCGATCTGCTCATCAGTGTCGGTAGAAGCGGCGAAATTGATCAGCTGCCGCGTTGTAGCGCGAAAGAAGCTGCCGGTGTCGGCGGTCGCAGGCGGCACCGTGTCGAACCGGTCGACTTCGGCCGTGCCCAGGACACGCAGCGTGCCACCGGTTTGGGCCTCCTGCGCAAAAGCGCCTGCAGAACTCATCAAGGCGAGCGTCAGCCCGGCCAAGGCCATCCTGGCAGATGTCCGATGTGTCATTTTTTCCCTTTCTGCCAATGCGGCAGTTCCCATCACCCTCGACGATTCCCCGGCAATGCTTCCCCTAAAGCCCGAAAATCGCTGTCTGAGCATTTGATCAAACGCCGGGATACTAGAAGGCGGTTTGGGACGATGTCAACGACCCCAAATGTGAAAACAGTCGGAGAAGTGCCGGTAGAACCTCAGAATTGCAGACTTGTGATTTTTTGATCAAACGGCTTTACAGCCATCGTCGATGCCGACACATTAGCGCCCGAACACTGGCTGGTCGCAGCCGGTATGCACGTGCTCGGCCGGAGGAAAAATACATGGCAGCCATCGCTTTCACCAATGCTACGCTCTTTGACGGGCGCAGCGACGAGGCCATTCCGGGCATGAACGTTCTGGTCGTCGATGGTCGTATCGAGGCCGTCACCGACCAGTCGATTTCGGGCAAGGGTGTCACCGAGTATGATGTCGGCGGACGCACTTTGATGCCGGGTCTCATCGATGCCCATGCTCATGTGTTTGCCATCAACCTTGTTGCCGAGCACGACCGCAATATTCCGCTGACCGAAATGACGGCCCGCGCCGTTCCGCGCATTCGCAAGATGCTCGATCGCGGCTTCACCAGCGTGCGCGACGTTGCTGGCGGCGATGTCGGCATCCGCAACGCCATTGCCCAGGGTTATATCCCGGGTCCGCGGCTTTTCGTCGGCGGTCCCGCACTGAGCCAGATCGGCGGGCACGGCGACCACCGCAGCACGACAGACGAAAGCCTCGATATCGACCTCAATTCGAGCGCCTTCTATTTCACCTGCCGCATTGTCGAGGGTACCGAAAACCTCCGCAGCGTCGTTCGCAACGAGCTGCGCAAGGGCGCGGACCATATCAAGGTGCTCGCCTCTGGCGGCGTGGGGTCGCCCAACGACGCCATCGACGTTCCGCAGTACAGCGAAGAGGAAATCCGCACCGTTGTGCGGGAGGCAGCCGTGCGCGGCAAATATGTCTGCGCCCACGCCTATGAAAGCGCCGCCATCGCCCACTCGATCCGCGCCGGCGTGCGCACCATCGAGCACGGCAACCTGATCAATGCCGAAACCGCTGCCATGGTCGCTGCTGCCGACGCCTTCGTCGTGCCGACCCTGGTCGCCTACGAAGTCACCGCCCAGCATGGCGAACGTCTGGGCCTCTCGCCCTACGTCATGCAGAAGCTCAACATGGTCAACGATGCCGGCATCGTCATGCTGGGCCTTTGTGAAGATGCCGGCGTAAAGCTCGGCTTCGGAACCGATCTCATGGGCGACATGGAATTCGCCCAGTTGCAGGAGCTGACCATCCGTGCCCGCGTGCAGCGGCCGGTGGACGTGCTCAGGTCGGCAACCTCCATCAATGCCGAGATCGTACAGCGCTCCGGTGACCTTGGCGTCATCGCAGCGGGCGCCATTGCCGATATTCTCATTGTCGACGGCAACCCGCTCAAGGATATCTCGGTGCTCACCGAGCCAGAAAAGAACCTGCGCCTGATCATGAAGGACGGCGAAATCTACAAGACCGATCTCAGCCCCAAGTCGGCCTGAGCTTCCACTCCGTCCAATTCCTCGAGAAATGCCATGACCATCGAGCCTTCTGCCAAGCCGTTGACCTTCGAAACGCTCTATAGCGAGCCCAGCATTATCGGCACGCTGCCGACCGCTGCGTCGTGGTCGGCAGATGGCAGAAGCCTGGCCTTTCTCTGGAATGACGCCGGCCATACTTTTCGCGATATCTGGATCTGGGAACGCGAAACGAAAACCCGGCGGCGCCTCACTCAACTCGGTACCGGTCGCACCAGTGGCGAGCCCGTCGGGATTTCGGAACTGGCCTGGCTAAGCGAAGGTCGCGTGGCGTTCGTTCTCCAGGGGCAGCTTTATCTCGCCCTCGGCGATGGCACGGTCCAACCGCTCGCCATCGGCACGCAGGGTGTCAGCTCCATTGCGGCAGCTTCGGAGGGCACTGCGTTGGCTTTTCTGTCGGGCAACGCACTCATGATCGTCGCTGCGGACGTCGCGGCCCAACCCAAGACCTTGGTGGCGGGGTCCACCTTCGTCGGCGTCGAATCCTTCCAGTGCTCACCCAATGGAAATCTCGTCTTCGTCGAAGCCGATGATACCAATACCCGCAAAATCGAGATTGCCTACGACTCCCGCGGCGAGGCGCGCAAGGACCGCTTCGTGCGTTCTTTCCCCGGCGACCTGCTCACGCGCCGGCGCGTCGGCCTCGTCAAGCCCGAGGGTGGCGAAGTCACCTGGTTCGATCGCCCCGACGCCGAAGATGCAATCTGGGGCTATGGCCTCTCCAAGGATGGCAAGTCGCTCTTCATCAGCAGCAGCGACCTGTCGATAAAGAACCACACCATCTTCATGTTCGACACCCGCAGCGGCGTCCGCAATGTCTTTTATGCGGCAAATGACCCTGTAAAAATCCGGCCCGACTGGCAGGTATCCTTCGCGCCCGACGACAAGGGCCTGATCGTCCTGACCGATCGCGACGGCTACAATCATCTCCATCGTCTGCCCGAACAGGGCGCAGCACTCGAGCCGATTACATCGGGGTCCTGGGAGATCGCGGAGTTCGTCCTCGATGCCTCCAATGGCAAGATCTACCTCATCGCCAACGAGGCGCACCCGGCCGAGCGTCACGTATACTCGGTGGCATTGACCGGTGGCGCCGTAACGCGCCTGACCGGCCCCGCCGGTATTCACGTCCCGACCTATGCCCCCGACTTCAGCGCCTTCGCCGATCTCTTCAGCGACGACATGACGCCGCCAGAACTATTGGTGCAGCCCATCGGGGGTACGAGCAAGCCGGCAGAGGTGACGCATTCGCCATTGCCCGCCTTTGCTGAAAGGCGCTGGGCCGAAGTGCGTTATGTCTCATTCAAAAGCCATGTCGATGGCGCCGAGCTTATGGCGCGTGTCATGCTGCCTCCAGATTTCAAACCCGATGGCACCCATCCAATGGTGGTTGGGTCGGTCTATTCCGATGGTCTCCTCAACCAATGGGGCGGCCGTGCGGCGCATCCGAGCTGGGGCATCGACCAGTATCTCGCCTCGCGCGGTTTCGTCGTCGTCAGTCCCGAAATTCGCGGCAGCTTCGGTCGCGGACGCGAGTGGAACCGCGTCATGCTCAACAGCTATGGCACTCAGGATATCGAAGATATCGCCAACTGCGTCACCACGCTGACCGGCCTCGGCTATGCTGATCCCAAGCGCGTCGGCCTCTGGGGCTCCAGCTATGGTGGCCTGATGACGCTGATGTCCTTGTTCAAAAAACCGGGCTTCTACGCCGCCGGCTTCGCGGGGGCTCCGGCGACCAATGTCTGGCACGCCTATCCCGAACAGGGCTGGATCATGGGTCTCACCGAAGGTGAGGACTATATCGAGCGCTACCATGCGCAATCGGCGCTGTTTCACAGCGCGGGCCTTGAGGACGCATTGACCATCATCCACGGCACCAAGGACGAGGTTGTACTCTATGCCGACACGATGGCGCTCGTTGAAAAGATGATCGGGCAGGGCAAGACCTTTGAATTGGTCACGCTGCCAGGAACAGGCCACGCTTGGGCCAAGCAGAGCCGCACGCTCACCCGTTTCGCCTATGGCAAACTTGCTGCCTTCTTCGAGCGACACCTCAAGAACTCGCCAGAAGTCTCATCAGCAACTGAATAACAAGCAAGCGTGGCCCTGAGAGGTCACGCTCGCTCCTTGCCGGTCGGGGCCATTTCAGATGATGAAATCGGCCTGCGTCACGGTCTGTACATTGCCGACCCCGAAAAGTTGGATCGACTGGTCGAGGTCCGCATCGATCACGATCTGCACGTGGGCGCCGATGTCGTAGATCTTCACCCTCGCGGCAAACTCCTCGGGAGTGATCCCGAGATCGGAGATGTCGATCATATCCTGCCCGCCGGCGGGGTTGGCATCGAAATCGTAGATCGTGTCCCGGCCGAAGTCAGGCGCAAATACGAAGAGGTCGTCTCCTTCGCCGCCATGGAGCGCGTCCCGGCCCTGGCCGCCCGAAAGCGTGTCGGCACCAGCGTTGCCGTACAGCCGATCATTCCCGGCCCGGCCATGTATCTGGTCATCGCCGCCGCCAGCTTCCAGGCTGTCGTTGCCGACGCCGCCATCGAGGTGATCGGCGCCACCGTTGCCGCGCAGCCTGTCGTCGCCGGCTGCGCCAAGGATGACATCGTCAGTGCTGGTGCCCACGATGCGATCGCTGCGGCTCGTGCCGAGGATCGAGTTCGATTGTGGCGTCACTTCAAACTGGCTGACGATGGCCGGGCTGCGTTCGAGGATCGCTGCCGGATCAGCTGCCAGATCCACCGGTGTGTAACCCGGCATGCCCCAGGTGGTCACCGTCAGCTTGCCCGCAGCTCCATCGATGCTGAAGTCCGACCAGCCGAAATCATGACTGACGAAGTAGGCACCCTGCAGCAGGGTGGCATTGATCTTGCCGGCCGCGGCGGTAAGGTTGTTATCGAGCCCAAGCGGGTCGTAGCCAAATCCTGCCAGCACGGTATCGAGGACGAACTCGTTGAAGTCGTCCTTGTCGTTGAGGACGCTGTCGGCGTCAGGCGCATTGGGAAGGCTCTCGTAGTAAGCCAGCTCCGCCGGGGAGATCAGTCCCAGAGCCGCAGCGGTTGGCGCCACCAGCGGCCCGATCAGATCGCCTCCCACCGATGGCACCACCACCTCGAAGGCACTGCTTGCAATCTGTGGCCCGCCTGCGAACGCCTGGTAGGTGAGGTTGTTGACGGAATACCAATGGGTGTCGCCGCTTACGAACACCACGTTCTCTATGTGGTTGTCATCGATGAAGGCGAGGAGGGCAGTACGTTCGGCCGCATAGCCTGCATATCGATCCCCGGCGTCCACAAGAGGCCCGTAGTTCTGGATCGGTTCGGGCAACATCACGAACTTCCACACAACGCCTTGATCGCGCGCATCGAGCAGGTCCTGTTTCAGCTTCTCGAACTGGACCTCGCCGAGCATGGTTCGACCAGCCTCGAAAGCATTGGCGAGAAATGGGGCCACCTCGGATGGATCGAGCGGATTGAGGGGCGAGGCTACCTCTGCGTCGCGAAACGAACGCGCGTCCAACATGAAGACCGCGGCGTCCGAGCCATAGGTCTGGTAGCGGTACAAGTCCGGGGCACCATCAAAACGGTCGTCGCCCGTATGGTGATAGCTGCGGTTCTCTATCGCATTGTAGTTCTGAAACGCCCGCATGGCGTTCCCGTAAAGCGGCGTCTCGTTGATGAAGTCGCCGCCTTGACCCGAAAAACGCGGATCGGAGGCGGGGCTCGCGCCACCCGCCCAGTTGTTTACCAGTTCCGCATCGTCGGGCATGGAGAGGATCGGCGTATTGGCCTGCAGGTCAGCGAGGAAATTGAAGCCGAATTTCTCGCTGTAGATGGCTTCATGTTCCGCGCGGAACTCGGCAAGCGTCGCCGCGCCGGGAGGTGGTTGGTCGGCGAAGACCTGATCGCCCAGCTTGACCAGCAGGTCGAGGTCGGCTGCGGGCGCATTCCTGATGGCGACGAACGGCGCGAAATCGGCGCCGTGCATGTCGCTGACGACACCAAAGTGAAAGCCGTCCGAGGTGCCGGTTGCGGCGGCCGTACGGAAACTGCCGCCAATGACATCGCCGGACGCGTCGATGAAGCGATAATAGTAATCGGTGCCAGCCTTGAGGTGATCGACCTCGATCTTCACCGGCACGGCGCTATCGTTCACCTGAACCCTTTGCGTCTCGATTACCTTGTTAAAGAGCGGGTCTATCGCGACCTGCAGGCGAAGGCGCCCCACATCGGCTGCCCTGGTCCAGAGCAGCGCCGAGTGCTGCGTGACGTCACCTGCGGAAACCCCGTTGGGAAAGTCTGCCGTAAAGGAAGCGGTCATGTCAGTCGTCCTCCGGTTGAAGCGGAGCCGGCTGTCTTCAACCCATTGCGCAAACGGCGCTGGGCTTGCCGGCGTGCGTAGGCATGATGGTTCTGGCTTGGGCGCAAAGGCTATCGGCGGCCGATGGGTGCGCGGGGTGGTTCCGGCAGGCAAGGCCAGTCAATCAGCCTGAAAACGCCAGGTCGTTCACAACTCACGAATACTGCCAGCCCCATGGGCGACTTGTGCGGAGCTGGTGCGATGGAGGCACTCAGGATGCAGCCGGTTCGTGCCGGTGACAAGGCAATTGGTTGATCCGTCAATTTGCGCCAACCTTGCCGCGGGACACGAGGGCCCTCCCGTCGATTGAAGATTCGACGAAGTCGAGGGCCCACGGTGTCCGCAGAGAGGCCGGCCTTCAATCAGGCAAGCGTCGCGGAATGGTGCGAAACCTTTGGAGTGACGCGATTTCGTCCCCAGAGCGACCAGGACCAGCTACTGCGCTGGACGACAGGCTCCTCAAGTGGGCCTTGGTCCTTGATGACGTGACCGCCAACACGTTTGTAGCCGATGTCCTGGAGCATATGGTCACTGAGATCGTCGAGTTCGCCGCTGCCGCTCGAGAAGTGCAGATCGCCGACGAGGCCGTAATCTAGAAGCATAGGGTAGTTCATGATACCCTCTCCATTTGGAAGCGCCAACCTCTGGGCGACCAGCGGTGTTGCCGGATCACTGGTTGGCGGTCTCTAGTGGATCAGCCTGCACGCGTTGATACCTCCACCGTTTGGTGGAGCTCTTTATATGCCTTCAATTTCGGTGAGCACCGGAGGGCGGAATGGAGCAAGCGATTGGCTTGGACGAAATGTCGGATCTGGTGGCGGCCATCTATGATAGCGCCATCGATCCGAACGAGTGGCCGCGGACACTAGCAGCGCTCTGCGCCGCAATGAACTTCAAGAGTGCGGCGCTCAATCTGCGCAGCTATCCGTCAGGCGACATTCTGCTGCTTTACACCACCGGCATCGAGCCGCATTGGCTTGAGAAGCTGCATGGCTACGGCGCCGAGGCGGTTGAGCAGTGGGGCGGGATTGGCAAGCTCCTGACCTATGACCCCAACGAGCCGGCGCTGATGTCGGAAAAGCACCAGGAAGGGCTGACCGAGGCAAACCGCATCTATGTCGAATGGACCAGGCCCCGTGGAATGATCGATGTCATGGGGGTCGGGCTCGCCCGCGATGGTGCTGCCATGGGCACGATAGCCTTCGGCCGGCACCGCGATGCTGGCCCCGTCACCGAGACCGAGCTTGGGCTTGCCCGACTGCTGATTCCCCACCTGCAGCGATCCGTCGCGATATCGCGCCTGCTCGATATCGGCTCCATCAAGTCGGACATGTTCCAAAGCGTCGTCGATGCGCTGTCCGTTGGCGTGATCATGACAGACGCCAGCCTCAAGGTCATCCATGCCAATCAAGTTGCGCGGCACATGCTATCCACAGGCGCGCCAGTAAGCTCCGTCAATGGCAGGCTGTCGGTGTCGTCTCCCGGCGCCACAGCGGCGCTCTCGCGGGCCGTGGTGAGGGCGGCCACGGATGAGACGGCCCTCGGACCGAACGGCTTCGGGGTTCCGCTACGGTTGGGCGACGAAACCCATGTTTTCCACATTCTGCCGCTGCGCTCGGGGCAAATCCGCCCCACGGTCAGCGTGTCGGCCGACGCGGCGATCTTCATAGCGCCATCCCGGAAGTCACCGCTCTGGCCCGAACTGGAGATCGCGTCCCTGTTCGATCTGACCCCGGCTGAAGCCAGGGTTTTTGAGAAAATCTCCGCTGGGGCCTCACCCGGCCAGATCGCAGCCGAGACCGGCGCGGCCCAGAGCACGATCAAGACACACTTGCTGCAGGTATTCGCCAAAACAGGTTGCCACCGCCAGGCCGAACTTGTTGCCCTGGCCTCGTCGCTCAAGCTACCAGTTTGGTGACACCGACTGATGGCTCACTCGGCGATAATTCAGGCGGCGTTGAAGACGCGCCAGGTGCCACGGCCCGCCGACTTGGCCGAATAAAGTGCGGCGTCGGCATCGCGGTAGAGAGTATCAGCATCCTGGGTGCCGCGGACCGCGATCCCGAGCGATGCGCCCACGCGATGCTGTTGCATTCCGAGTTGGATTGGGTGTTCGAAGGCACTGATGATGTCCCTCGAAAGGCGTTCCATATCAACGTGGTCGCGGCCGTCGGTGAGTATGGCGAATTCGTCGCCGCCGATACGCGCGACTAGCGCTCCGGCCGGGACGCATTGGCGCAGCCGCTCGCCGGCCTTAACGAGGCAGGTGTCGCCATGGGCGTGGCCGAGCGTATCGTTGATCGCCTTGAAGTTATCGAGATCGATGAGGATCAGCCCACCGACTGGAACGCCGTTCCGCTGACCGTGGAGGTCCTCCAAACGCGCGTTGAACAGGCTGCGATTGGCAAGGCCGGTCAAAACGTCGGTCTGGGAAAGAATCCGCGTCCGTTCGGCCATGTGCTTTTCTTCGGTGATGTTCTGCTTCATCCCAAAGATCCGCCGGGCCTTTCCATCGATGCCATCGACGGTTGCCGTGATGCGCATCCAGCGCGGATTGCCCTTTGCGGTTATGATCTGAGCATCGAAGTTGAAATCGCCACAGGTGGCGATGGCCTCGGCTCGAAGCGCCTGCATTTGCCTGGCCGACTCAGGCTCATACATCTTGAGCGAGGTGCTGCGATCGATGACTGAACCGCGCGGCAGCTCGAAAAGATCATAGACGCCATTGGTCCAGGTCAAACGCTGGTCGGGCAGGGTGCATGACCAGATGCCGATGCGAGCGGTCGCCGAGGCGCGCTCGACCAGACATTGGCGGTGGCGCTCTGCCGCTCGCCGGCCGGCCATCGCAGATTGGCCCACCAGCTCGGTGACACGGGCGAGCAGGATGTGGCTGGAGATTTCACTGCGCGGTCGCGTGTCCCAGAGCACCAGCCAAAGCGGGCGTTCTTCATCAATGGTGGGAATTGGTGCAATCAGAAGGAAGGCGTGGGAACGCGTAGGGTGGGGGAAGACCTGGGCGAAATCCCGAAAAAGCGACATGGGAAGGTCGGAGGGCGGCAAGACGCCCTCGTGGGCAATCCATCGGTCTATTTCGACCAGGCCAGCACCGGCGCACTGGGCCAGATGGCGCAGACGGCCGAGAAATTGCTCCGGCAACGCCGTGTCGGTAGCAGCGACGATGGGCGATGGCTGAACCAATTGCGATCTCTCGAGTATGGGGAAATCTACGCGACTGGCTCTTAAGACATTGTTTCCCTAGCGCTTTGCGCGAAAGAAAAGCTGTCTCGCTTGATTTCATCACCCCAGATGCGCCCGTGCCGTATTGGACGGACGCTGACCGCTTCCTCGCATCAAGTATCTTGAAAACCCGCTGCAATTCACCATTTCAATTGTCGAACATTGGGAGTGCCACATGGTGATGGATCGGGCTTCGGCTCAGTATGATATCGAGAAGAAATCGTTGCTGGTGGCCTATCTGCTTTGGGGCTTCCTCGGCTATGTCGGCGCGCACAGGTTTTACCTTGGTCGGCCGCTGAGCGGTTTTATCATGCTGGCGCTGTCAGGCGTCGTCCTGCTTCTCACCTTCATGTCGTTCGGCTTCCTGAGCTTCCTTTGGGTGATCGTCGCCATCTGGTGGTTCATCGATGCGTTGCTGATCCCGGGGATCGCCGCCAATCGCAATAGCCGCATCGCTGATCGAGTGTTCGGTTCGCGCCGCTAAGGCGCGGCCACGGCTTACGGGGTTCGTCGGAGATCATCGTCAGGCTCGACCACACTCAAGCGGTCTAGCAGCACCCACGGGCCTTGGCAGAAGGTGTGCAGCATGAGGCCGCGGCGGTGATCCGCTCAGCGCGATGGCGCGGTTTGCAGATGGCAGCCCGAAGCCCAAGCGACAGCACCGCTCGATTTTCCCGAATTGCCAGATCGGCAATGTCGAAGACCTGCATTGCCTCGCCAGGGCGCCCGATTTCGATGGTGAGCCGAGCGCCGTGGTCGAGTGGCACCTTCCGGTCGACCTGCGCGAGGGTCGACCGGAATTTTCCGGCCGTCATCATCGCGCGATCGTCCTTGGCCGGAATGTCTTCCACCTGCAGCACCGTCTCCTGCCAGGCGTCGGGATTGCCGCCGCAGTCCAGGGTGACGAATGAGCCGGCTTTCACTTCGGTGATGTGATAGCCCGGCTGCACGACGCGCTCCCCGTACTCGATCGATAGCGGCAGGTCGTCGCTTCCCGCCAGTCGCGCAAGCACCGCGCCCAACGAGGATTCCACTTCGATGTAGCGAGGAGTTGCGTGTGTGCTCATGTTGGGCTATCCATAATTTCAATAATTGTTGAGATATTGAGATGAAACTTGAAGAACCGCAAGCCCTCAATGCTTTCGGCGCCCTCAGCCAGGAAACCCGGCTGAGAATGGTGCGGATCCTGGTGCAGGCCGGCCCTGAGGGAATGGCAGCGGGCGCAATCGGGGACGCCGTCGACGCCTCGTCGTCGAGCGCCTCTTTCCACCTTGCGCACCTTGAGCGGGCCGGTCTGATCCAGTCCCGACGCGAGAGCCGCTCGATCATCTACAGCGCCAATTTTGAGGGCCTGTCGGGGCTCGTCGAGTTCCTCATGCGCGATTGCTGCTCCGGCCATCCCGAAGTGTGCATCCCCGCGGCCGCAGTCGCCGTGGAATGCTGCATGCCCGCCGGTGCCAAGGAGAACGCCTGTGCCCGCTGATCTGGTCATGCCCAAGAGCGCAGGCACCTCGAACCCTGCTGGGGCAGTATGATCGATCTCTCGCGCCGGCTGACCGCCGAAGCTCTCGGCACGGGGCTCCTGGTCGCGACGGTCGTGGGTTCCGGCATCATGGCTGAAACCCTGACCACCGATGTCGCGCTGACATTGCTCGCCAACACCCTTGCCACCGGCGCTATCCTCGTCGTGCTGATCAGCACGTTCGGGCCAATCTCGGGCGCCCATTTCAACCCAGTCGTTTCGCTGGTCTTTGCGCTGCGCCGCGAGCTGCCGGCGCGGGAGGCCGGGCTCTACACGCTGGCGCAGCTCATCGGCGGCGTGCTGGGGGCCATCGCCGCCCATGCGATGTTCTCGCTGCCTTTGCTGCAGGCCTCGACCAGGGTCAGGACCGGCGGCGCGCAATGGTTCTCGGAGGGCGTCGCTGCCTTCGGTCTTGTCGCCGTCATCCTTGCCGGCATCCGTTTCGAGCGGAAAGCCGTGCCGATGCTCGTCGGCCTCTACATCACCGCGGCCTATTGGTTCACCGCGTCCACCTCATTCGCCAACCCTGCCGTCGCGATTGCCCGTTCTTTCACCGACACATTCTCCGGCATCCGGCCGGTCGATTTGCCGGGCTTCATCCTGGCCCAGTCTGCCGGCGCGGTCGTTGCACTGGCGCTGATGTCCTGGCTGCTTCGCGTGCCCTCTGGCGGCGATCTCCCCATCAATCCGGAAGACCCATCATGACCGTCACGATCTATCACAACCCGGAATGCGGCACGTCCCGCAATACCCTCGCCATGATCCGGCAAAGCGGCGTCGAGCCCATCGTCATTGAATACCTCAAAATCCCGCCGAGCCGCGAACGCGTGGTCGAACTGGTCTTGGCCGCCGGCATCACGCTGCGTGAAGCCATCCGGCAGAAGGACACGCCCTACGAAGCGCTTGGCCTTGGCGATACCAGCCTCTCCGACGACGCGTTGCTCGATGCGATCGCCGCGCATCCGGTGCTGCTCAACCGGCCCTTCGTCGAAACGCCGAGCGGCACGCGCCTGTGCCGGCCTTCGGAGGTGGTGCTCGACATACTCGAGAACCCCGATATCGGGCATTTTATCAAGGAAGACGGCGAAGTCATTATCGACGCCGCAGGCAATCGCATTGTCTGATCTCAGCACATGACCAAATCTGCGACCCATTCGAACGCCGGCGCCATCTGGGCGCTCGGCGTCACCCAGATCATCGGCTACGGAACGCTCTACTATAGCTTTTCCATCCTCGCGCCCGGCATTGCCGAAACATTCGGCGTGGCCGTCGAATGGATCTACGGGTCGATCTCCCTGGCACTTCTCGCAGGCGGGTTGATTTCACCCTATGCAGGTGCCCTTGCGGACAAGCATGGCGCCGCCCGGGTCCTGTCCATTGGTTCCGCCGCGGCAGCCGTGTCGCTGATCGTCTGCGGCCTTTCGGACAATCTCTCCATTTTCCTGGCGGGGCTGGTCATTGTCGAACTGGCCTCGGCCTTCGTGCTCTATTCCACCGCCTTCGCGCTCCTCGCCCAGGCGACGGGACCGCAGGCGCAGCGCAGCATTACGTATCTCACGCTGATCGCCGGCTTCGCCTCGACGATCTTCTGGCCGCTGACCACTTGGATGCTTCAGGCCTTGAACTGGCACCAAGTCTATTTCGTCTTCGCCGGCATGCACGTCCTCGTCTGCCTGCCGCTCCACCTCTGGCTCACCCGATTTGCGCGAATTGCCGCCCAGCGACCAGTCGTTGAAAATACCCTCCAACTCATAGAGGCGAGAGGAGCCAACAGCTTCACCTTCATTCTCGTCGTGCTCGGCTTTTCGCTCGCCGGCTTTGTTTCGGCGGCGACGCTGTTCCACATCGTGCCCATGCTCGGTCTGCTGGGCCTTGGCGAAACCGGCGTGCTGGTTGCCACGCTCTTCGGGCCGGCACAGGTCGCCAGCCGGTTGATCAACATGGCGTTCGGCAAGGATCTGTCAGCCCCAACCCTGTCGGTGATTTCGGCACTCCTGATGCCGGCCGCGCTCGTGGTTCTCGCTCTGACTGCACCTGCGATCACAGGCGCAATCGCCTTCGCCATCATCTTCGGCCTTGGCAGCGGTCTCTTCAGCATCGTTTCCGGCACCTTGCCACTGGCCCTCTTCGGCAAAGCCGGGTTTGGAAAGCGCCTGGGCCGGATCAGCCTCGGCCGCCTCGGCGTCTCCGCCATCGCACCCTTTGCGCTTTCGCTGGGTCTGGGCGCCATCGGGCCAAAACCCTCGATCTGGATTTTGGCGGCTGCCGGTCTCTGCTGCGTCGCCGTATTCAGCGAGATTTGGCGACGGACCAAGCCTGGAGACGTTGCCGCAACAGCATCTCAAGCCGCCTGAGCGCTTGATGCTGGCTCTTCGCCAGCACCGTCCTCATTCCGCTAGCGGCTCCGTCTTCCCAAACCCCGCCCTCAGGTCCTCTCTTTCAGGAAAGTCTCCGACGCAGCAGAGGTGTCGTTGCTGCCTACGACGAGATTTCGTCCCTTTGCTTTCGCGCCGTAGAGACCCGCGTCCGCCAGCCTCAGCATTTCGGCAAAGCCCTCCTTGTGGGGGTCTCCCTTGTGCACGCCAAAGCTCGCAGTGATCGTCGTGGGGTGCCCGCCAAGGCTTGGCTTGTGGGCTTCCAGAGCAGCGCGGATGCGCTCTGCGGCGATGAAGCCGAATGAGGGGCTGCTATCGGCGCTCACCACGCAAAACTCCTCGCCGCCAATTCGCGCGATCAGATCGTAAGGGCGGAGCTGGCTTTGCGCTATCTCGGCCACGAGCATCAGCACTTCATCGCCCGCGGCGTGACCATGCGTATCATTCACCTGCTTGAAGTGATCGAGGTCGAAGGCAATCACCCACACCCATTGATCGCTTCTCGTCGCCCGGTTCAGCTCGAGAGACACCGCGTTCTGAAGCCAACGCCGGTTGCCAAGCCCGGTGAGTGCATCACTATTGGCCTGCCGCTTCAGCGTTTTGAGCCTGAGTTCCTGCGCGCGTATCAGCGACACAAGCTTGTGGGCGAGCCGGCTTATCCCGTCCGAGCCCTTGAGCTCGAGGTCCGGTTCCTTGCCCTCGCTCTGGTACCGGTCCACGGCCTGAATCAGCCGGTCGATAGGGCTGACGAAGCGATGCACGGCCATATAGGACAGGGCGCAGCCGAGCACCGTGGAAAGCAGGGCCACAAGCAAAGTTGCAATCGGATCAGAGGGATGGCCGAGTCCGAGATAAAACAGAAGTCCGATCAGCGGCAGGTGTACGGCGATAAAACAGACAGCGAAAACCTTCAACGTGAGCGACCCTTTGATCGCCCGTACCATTCCACTCATACTTCGCTCTAGTCCCTATGCCGTTGCGGGCAAGCTGACAGGAGTCCGTTAGCGGGAGCCTGATGAGAAACACGCAATTTTAACGATCCGGACCGTCGGCGCTCTCGCGCAAAGGGTGCGCCGCTAGGGCAGCATGCGGTTGACGATACCGTCTCGCTTGATGAAACCATGGTAGAGCGCCGCGCCGATATGCAGCACGATCAATGTGATCAGTGGAAATCGCAGGAAGGCGTGAATTCGCTTGGCCGTTTCCGCCAGGCTGTCCGATCGTGGAACCAGGTTTTGAATGCCAAACCGGTCGAAGACCTCCAGCGGGAAGCCGCCGGCCGTGACGCGGATGAACCCGGAAATGGCCATGGCGAGGAGCAAGCCGTAGAGCAGCCAGTGCGTGGTCTCGGCGATGTATCGTTGAAACCGCGGCATGCTCTGGGGCAGGGGCGGCGGCGGATTGAGCAGGCGATAAGCCAACCGCGCCGCAACCAGAACCAGAAGCACCACGCCGACGTTTTTATGAAACATGAACAGGGGATCTTGCAGCCAGCGCCCAATCCCCGGCGTCAGCATGGTTAGCGCTGCAGGAATGGTCAGCAGCACGAGCAGTGCAGTCAACCAATGGAAGATCTTGGCAAGAGGTTTGTAGCCATCCGCGGTGCTCATCGCCTTTTTCCGTGCTTTCGGTGAACCACTCTTACAGAGATGCCGTAACATGACATAATTGTCGTAGTTCGGCAGCAGCTCTGGCAAGGGCAATCATGATTGAAGCTGAAACAGCGCGACGCTTGCCCTCGACCCTCGACAGGCGCGGTCTGTCTGTTGCCGCTCGATACGTCATTGCTTGCCTTTTGCTTGCGCCGGCCGCCCTCGCGCTTGGCTATATCCTCACGCAATCGGTAGCCGGTGCCACCACGGCGGCTCTGGTCTTCGCCATTTTTGCTGGTCTCGCCGGGGCAGCCCTGCGACGCCACTATCCGCATGATCGATTGGGCATTGCCAATATCGTCACGCTATCGAGAGCCGCGATCATCGCGGCGCTCTGCGCGCTGTTGGCCGCGCCCGGACTTCTGGCCCAAAGCGATCAACTCGCATGGTCCGTTCTCGCCATTGCCATTTTCTCGCTCTGCCTTGATGGGGTCGACGGGTACTTTGCGCGCCGGCAGGGGCTGACCTCGGACTTTGGCGCCCGCTTCGATATGGAGATCGACTCCGTCTTTGCGCTGCTCCTCGCGCTGCTTTGCTGGCAGTCAGGCAAGGCCGGAGCATGGGTGCTGGCCCTTGGGAGCATGCGCTATCTGTTCCTTGGGGCAGCGCTGGCGTGGCCAAGGCTTCTGGCGCCGCTTCCGGAGCGCTTCACCCGCAAGGCGATCTGTGTGGTGCAAATAGCGGTGTTGATTGCGCTTCTCGCGCCCATCATCAGTGGCCCTTTGTCATGGAGCCTGGCCGCGATCGGTACGCTGCTGCTCGGCTATTCCTTCGGCCGCGACGTGATCTGGCTGGCAAGGCATCGCTCTTGACCCGAAAACCGGCCGGCATAACCAGCCCCCTCTTCGCCGGCCTCGCGATCTATGCCGTTTTGGCGCAGCCAAACCACCCCGATGCCCTGACGCCGGGCATGCTCCTGCAACTGCCCCTCGAATGGTTCGTCATCGTGGGGCTTTTGCTCGTGGTACCCGCCGGCAACGCGATCACCTATGCCGTGCGGGCCGGAATTGTCCTGCTTCTTACCGGCGTATCGGTCCTGAAACTGGCCGATATCGCGACCTTCACCGCATTCAATCGCCCGTTCAATCCGCTCATGGACCTGCCATTGGCAGAAGCCGGACTGCGGCTGGCTGGGGGCTCCGTGGGCTGGCCGCTAGCGATCGCCTTGGCGGTGGGTATCGGCCTCATCCCCTTTGCCCTGGCGGGCATCCTCTGGTGGAGCACAGGCCTGATCAGTCGCTACGAGCCGAGCAAAGGCATGCGGATCGGCGCCGCGGCCGCCGGGCTGGTGGCACTGTTCTTCGTCATTGCCGACGTCGGCGCCGCACGACAGGCCTGGACCTTGCCGGTGGACGTGCCGGGCAGCAGTTTTTCCACCCAACTCGCCTTCGACCGAACTACGACGTTCCGCACCCTCTACGCCGATCTCGCCGCCTTCGAAACCGAGGCGCAGACAGATCCTTTTGCGGGGCGTGAAAACCTCTTCGATCGTCTCGCGGGGCGCGATGTTTTCGTCATTTTCGTCGAAAGCTATGGGCAGACGGCCTATCGAAATCCCCTCTATGCCCCCACCCATTTGGCGCGTCTCGAAGCGGCCGAGAGCAAACTGGCCGCCGCGGGACTGGCCATGCGCTCGGCCTGGCTGACCTCGCCCGTTGCAGGCGGACAGAGCTGGTTGGCGCATGCGACGCTGGCATCGGGCCTCTCGATAGACAATCAGGCGCGATACCGGGCGATGCTCGCAAGCTCTCGCCCCTCGCTCTACCATCTGGCCCAGGCGTCGGGTTACCGCACCACGACCATCATGCCAGCCATCACCCTGCCTTGGCCCGAAGCGCGCTTCATGGGGTTCGACGCCATCTATGAAGCTGCCGATCTCGATTATCACGGCGAAGCGTTCAACTGGACCACGATGCCGGACCAGTACACCTTGAGCACCGTCGATCGCATCCTGCCGCAAGACGGCACGCCAGATTTCGCCATGACCGCGCTGCTCTCTTCAC
The DNA here is from genome assembly GCF_040509215.1 of Devosia sp. Classification (GTDB taxonomy): domain Bacteria; phylum Pseudomonadota; class Alphaproteobacteria; order Rhizobiales; family Devosiaceae; genus Devosia. The sequence goes on along the minus strand of NZ_JBEVLL010000324.1, from coordinate 26,283 downwards.
ATGCGCCGTGGACACCCGTGCCGCGCGTCGTCGATTGGGATGCCGTGGCCGACGGCTCGATCTTCAACGCCAGTCAGCATGTCGGTCCCCCGGGTGCCGACGTATGGGCAAACCGCGACCTGATGCGCGAGCAGTATCGTCTGGCCCTCGACTATTCCCTCGAAGTCGTCTTCGACTTTGCCGCACGCCACGCCGGACGCGATTGGCTGCTCGTCATCCTTGGCGACCATCCGCCGGCCCAGAGCGTGTCGCAGATCGAGGGGCAAGACGTGCCTGTCCATCTCGTTGGTACCGAGGCAGCCCTCTCGCTGTTCGACGAGTGGGACTTTACCGACGGGCTCATTCCCGACGCTTCGGCTCCCATATGGCCCATGAGCGAGTTTCGCGATCGCTTCATAGACGCCTCATCCTCAAGCGGAGGACAGCCATGACCACGTCGGCGCTCAAGCTTGAAAAGCGCGAGCGGGGCAGGGCGCCCCTCAAGCTGTTGCTTCGCCTTTTGCCGCCCGTCGTCATCATCGGGCTCTTGTGGAACCTTGCCGATGGGCCCGCCGCCTTGGCGCTTCTGGCCGAGGCCGATTGGCTCTATCTGTTCCTGGCCTTCGTCGCAGTGAACCTGCAGACCATAGCGTCGGCTTGGCGCTGGCATCGCGTAGCCTGCCGCCTTGGTCAGGACATTCCACCGGGCCATGCCGTGGCCGAATATTACCTGTCCCAACTCGTCAATCAGTCGCTTCCAGGTGGTGTCCTGGGTGACGCAGCGCGAGCCGTTCGAGCCCGCCACCAGGCCGGGCTCGGCATTGCGGCCAAGGCCGTGATCATCGAGCGCCTCGCTGGCCAGATCGCCATGTTCAGCCTGCTGGCAATCGCAGTCGTCTGGGCGTTGCTCAATCCGGGCGGACTGGAGTTTTCGATCGGGACGCATGAGCTTTGGGTGGGAGTGCTGGTGCTCCTCGCTGTCGTCGCCCTCTGCCTATTGGCGGCGCACTTGGCGCGCCGGCATTGGCGCCATCATCTGGGTCGGTCGATCGTGACGGCGCTTTTTGCCAAAGGCGCCTGGGTCGAACAAGTGCCGCTTGCAGTAGTCATCGTGGCGTTGAACCTGTCGAGTTTCACCCTCTGCGCCCTCGCCACGGGCACCACGCTCTCCGCCGAGGGCATTCTCGTTCTCGTGCCGCTGATCCTTTGCGCCATGCTCATCCCGACAACCGTGGCCGGTTGGGGTTTTCGCGAGGGCGCTGCCGCCGCACTGTTCCCACTAGCCGGCGCGACCGCCGCGGCCGGCTTTGCGGCGAGCCTCGCCTTTGGCCTCGTTATCCTTGCCGCAAGCCTGCCCGGGCTTTTCGTTCTTCTTCGACACCGTCCAAATCCCGTTTGAAAACCTTGGAGATCGTCGTGACCCATCTCAAGCTTTCTCGCCGCCGGTTCGTCTATGCCGGCCTCGGAACCATTGGTCTGGCCGCCATGCCGCAGCGTCTTTTTGCGCAGGAGACCAAGGACGTCGCCCTGCAACTGAGTTGGCTGCATTCGGTGCAGTTCGGTGGCAGCTACATTGCCAAGTCCAAGGGCTACTGGTCCGAAGCGGGGCTCAATGTGGCGCTGAACCCCGGCGGTCCCAATGCCCCCGTCGATCCGGCCGTCGTTACGGGCCAAGCCCTGATCGGCATTTCGGCCGCCGACTATGCCTCGGCTTCGGTCGAGCAGGGCGCGCCGTTCAAGATCATCGGCGTTGCCATGCAGAAAAACCCGTTCGTCATCGCTTCGCTTCCCGCCAATCCCGTCAACACCCCAGCGGATCTTGTCGGCAAGCGCATCGGCATGGCGCTGGCCAATACCCCGGTGCTGCAGGCGCTCTGCACCATCAACAATGTCGACATCACTCAGATCGAGATCGTGCCGACACAGTATGACGCGGCGCCGCTGATCGCCAATCAGGTCGATTGCCTCCTCTGCTGGGAAACCGATCTCCCCGTGGCCATGGCGATCAAGGGCGTCGAAAGCGTCACCATGCTGATGGCCGATCATGGCTATGCCGTGCATTCGCAGACCTATATCGCGACCGACGACAGCATAGCCAACCGCCGGAGCGACCTTGTCGCCCTCATGCGGGGCGAAGTGCGCGGATGGGATGACTACAAGGCCGATCCGAAAGCCGCCGCGGCGCTGACCCTCGAAATGTACCCCGATCAGGGCCTCGACCTGCCGACCCAGGAATTGCAGGCCGAGCGCCAGGTCCCGCTGATGTTCTCCGCGCTCACCGACGAATTCGGCTTCGGCTGGTTCACCGACGAAACCGTCGCTCAGAACGTCGAAACGCTCGGCCTCCTCGGCCGCAACGTCACCGCCGATCTATGGGACCGATCCATTCTCGAGGAAGTGCATGCCCAGGGCTGAGGCATCGCGATCGCCTGAAATAGTCTGCAGGCAGCTTGAAAAGACCTTCCACAGTGGCGGCAAGGCGATCAGCGCCGTGGGCCCGCTCGATATTCGCTTCAATGCCGGAGAGACGACCGCCCTGGTCGGGCCCTCCGGCTGCGGCAAGTCAACCCTTCTGCGCCTGATCGCCGGGCTCGAAAAACCCACGGCCGGCTCGGTGCAGATCGGTGGCGAAACCCCGGTCGAGGTCACGAAAAGAGCAGGTCTCGCCTTCGCCTTTCAGGATGCCGCGCTCTTGCCCTGGCTTACCGTGCGCCAGAACGTCGCCCTCGCGCTGAAACTGGCTCGCAGGGACAAGGACGAGGCCAGGGTTTCCCACCTCATCGATCTCGTCGGGCTCAGCCAGTTTGCCGATACCAGACCCGCCGAACTGTCGGGCGGCATGCGCCAGCGCGCTGCCATCGCCCGGTGTCTCGTGACCGAGCCGAGCCTGCTTTTGCTGGATGAGCCATTCGGCGCCGTCGACGAACTGACCCGCGCCCGCCTCAACCAGGATTTGCCGGCGCTCTGGCAAAAGCCGGGCACCACCACGCTTTTGGTCACCCATTCCATTTCCGAGGCCGTCAATGTCAGCGACCGCGTGATTGTCTTCTCGCCACGCCCGGCTCGGATCGTCGGTGATTTCACCGGCATGCGCGGCAACGAGAGCACCAAACGCGGCGCGATGGCGGAAATATCGAGCACTTTGGCCGCCAGTGAAGGATTGCCGACGTCGTGACGGATCGTATCGCTGCAGCCGTTCCGACCTTTCTCACCGCCCTTGTCGTGTTGGCCGCGTGGCAGACACTGGCGAGCCTCACGCAGGGCCTGTTCGTCTTTGCCGGCCCGGCAGAAGTCCTCCGTGCCATAATCGCCGAGGCACCATTGCTGGTCGGATCGGCCGCCATAACGCTGAAATCCGCCGCTATCGGCTTCGTTCTCGGCAATGCTGCGGCCGTCGTGCTGGCAACGATCGCGCTGGCCATGCCGCGTATCGAGCGGTTGGTATCGGGCGTAGCGCTGGTGTTCTTCTGCCTGCCCTTCGTCGCTACGGGTCCGATCCTGCGCGTCATCTACGGCGTCGGCGATGGCCCGCAGGTCGTCCTGGCAGCGCTTGCCACATATTACACGACCTATCTCTGCCTGCTGGTCGGCCTTCGGTCCATGCCCGCCAGTTGGCTCGATCTCGTGCGCAGCTATGGTCGCGGACGGGTGAGCGAAATCATGCACGTTCGCGCCATGGCATCTCTTCCGTATTTTACCGCGGGCCTGCAGATCGGCGCGCCTGCGGCATTTCTGGGCGCCATGGTGGGCGAATTCACCGGCGCCGAGCGTGGCCTCGGTGTTCTCAGCATTCGCGCCATGCGCGGGCTCGATGTGGATATGACCTGGGCAATTGCCGCTCTGGCCGCCACCATTTCGGCTCTGGCGTTCTGGCTGTTTGGCTGGCTCGGCCGCCGCCTCGGCGCCGGTCCACCGCCGCTGCTGCTCTCTCCCGGCCGACAAGATCTGCCACGATCAAAGGCCGCGAGCCTGGCGCGTAGCCTCGGGACCTTCGCGCTCCTCACCGTGATCATCCTGGCGCTTTGGCTCGGCCTGATGAACGTCCTCAACCTTTCACCCTTCTTCGCAAAACGCCCGCAGGATGTCTTTGCCTTCCTCTTCACGGACCCGCCAGCCTCAGCCAATCGCGCCGTACTCACGGATGCTTTCTGGCAGACTTTGTCGCTGACTTTGCCCGGCTACCTCGTTGGCCTCGGGTTAGGTGCCGGGCTTGCTATTTTGCTGGTGCTCCGCCCCCGGCTTGCCGCAGGCACGTTGCCGATCGCCATTGCCCTGCGCTCCGTGCCCATCGTGACGACAGCGCCTCTCCTCGTTCTGGCGCTCGGTCGCGGGGCGGTCGGAACCATAGTGATCGTTGCCGTCATGATCTTCTTTCCAACGCTCGCCGCTTGTCTCGAAGGCATGCGGCGGACACCCCAACCAGTGCTCGATCTCTTTGCAAGCTATGCCACCTCTCCGTGGCAGAGGCTGATCCACGCGCAGATTCCCGCCATGCTGCCGGCCTTCTTCGCTTCGGCGCGCATGGCGGTGCCCGCCGCCTTTCTGTCCGCAACAACTGCGGAATGGCTGGCGACGGGCACGGGCATCGGAAGCCTGATGGCCCTCACCGCCTCGACCTCGAACTACGCCATGCTCTGGAGTGCCATCGTCCTCCTCGCGCTGGCGGCAAGCCTGCTCTATGCCGCGGTCCATTGGCTGGAGCGCCGAATTCTCAAAACCTTTGCCAGCGAGCAACTCGCCCTATGACCGAACAAGCACCAAAGCGCCCGGCCGCCTTTGCCATTCCCGGCGATGCCACACAAAAGACCGGCGGCTACATCTACGAATATGAACTGCTGCAGGCGCTGCGTCGGAACGGCCGCGCGGTAAAACACATCGAACTGGGTGCCGGCTTTCCGAACCCCAGCGCCGACGAAACGGCCGCCGCAATCGCCGCCATGGCCGCCCTCCCGCCCGATATGCCTTTGATTATCGACGGGCTCGTCTTCGGCTCCATCGACACCGCCGGATTGCGAACCATCAAGGCGCCCATTGTCGCCATGATCCATCACCCCCTCGGCCTCGAAACTGGGTTGGCGCCCGCGCAATCCCGGTTCCTGCTCCAACGGGAGGCCGACAACCTAGAGCTGGCGGACGCCGTGCTGGTCCCCAGCCCGCACACCGCCCGCATCTTGATGCAGCAGTTCGACGTTCCCGAGCAAAAGGTCACCATTGCGCCTCCGGGCTTCCGCCCCGCCGACCCCATCCACAAGCCTTTGTCGCCGCCGCTGATCCTGTCGGTGGGTCTCCTGGCAGAGCGCAAGGGCCACGATGTTCTCGTTGCTGCGCTCGGTCAGATCGGCGATCTCGACTGGCAGGCGCAGATTGTCGGGAAGACCCACGACCCAGCAGTCGAGCAGGCGCTTCTCCGACAAGTCGCTGAACTGGGCCTCGGCGATCGTGTGACTCTCACCGGCCTCCTCGCCGATGACCAGGTTATCGAGCGCTATCGTCAGGCGACGCTGTTCGCTCTGGCCACGCGTTACGAGGGCTATGGCATCGTCCTCGGCGAAGCCATGCTGCATGGCCTCCCCATCGTGACATGCCGAACGGGAGCAGTGCCCGACACGGTAGCGCCGGGGGCCGGCATTCTGGTGCCGGTGGACGATGTCGACGCTTTTGCCAGTGCCCTCCGTTCGGTCCTGACCGATGAAGCCGCAAGACAGACCATGGCTGAGCTGTCTACCGAAGCCGGACGAAAGCTCGACAGTTGGGACAAAACCGAAAAGACCGTTGGTGAGGTCCTGGGGCGCGTCGCCCATCGGACCCGCATCGCGCCCTAGCAGCAGGGCGCGACGTCCTCGGTCAGCGTGAGGGGCTGCGAAGAACCGCCAACTCGTCATCGCCGACAAGCGGTTCTCCTGCACCAGCCGTTTGCAGATAGGCGTCCAACACTTCAAAACCTGACGCCGGCCGGTAGTTGCCATCTTCGTTTGCGGTCGCAAGTGCAAGCTGAACAGACCAGGACGAACCAGCCCGACAGGAAACCACGAGATAACTGGCGCTGCCCTCGGTCTCGAACTCTCGGCAGACCTGCTGGTCGCCATTGGTGAAGGTGGCGATTGGATTGATGACGGTGCCGCTCGCCAAGGTGGTTGTACCGCCAGAGGGCAGGGTGTCGAGCACAGCAGCAACCTCCTCACCACCAAGCTCGGCCATGGATGACGGCGCTGAAGACGCCTGCCACAGGCCCAGGGACGGAATAGCGACGACGACGGCCACGGCTGCGGCAGCAAATGCGCCCGCAGGATAAAGCCAGTTGCCCCAGGAGAATTTCCAGAAGGGCTTGCGCTCAGCCGCCTTGATCGTCTGCCGCACGGCCGCCTCCAACTCCGGCGAGACCGGCGCAAGGAGTTCGTCAAACCCACGTCGAGCAAGCGTCGAGCCGGTGACAAGGGTTTCGAGCCGCGTCGCCAGGGCCTCATCGCTTTCAATGGCTTCGGCGACCTGCGAAAACTGAGGTTCATCCAGAACGCCATCGGCGAAGGCCATGAGGGTTTCGTCGGAAAAATCGCGCTGCATGCTTTGGTCCTTCACAGCAATTGCCCCGCTTCTATGCCGACATCCTCGGCGAGTTTTCGACGGGCCCGCGCAAGCCGGCTCATGACTGTACCGATAGGCAGGTCGAGCACCTCGGCCGCGTCGCGATAGCTCAGCTCTTCCACGCACACCAGCAGCAGCAACTCGCGCTGGTCCTGCGGCAGGCGGCCGATGGCCTCCATGGTCTTTTTCAGCACCAGGCGGTTTTCCGGAATGGAGGAGCCATCGAACGCGCCAATATCGCTGTGCTCGACGATGTCGATCTCCTCGCCGCGCGTCTTCTGGCGGCGCAGCCGGTCGATCCAGCTATTGCGCAGGATGCGAAACATCCAGGCGTCAAAGGAGAGGTCGAGCGTTTGACGCTGGCTGGCCAGCGCCTTTTCGCAGGCGGTCTGCACGAGATCGTCTGCGATGTCGCCCACCTTGCAAAGGGCGAGCGCATAGCGCCGGAGGCGTGGCAGCATGGGAACGAGACTGGAAGCTATGGTGCTCATACGCTGGAAGACGGATGGGTGATGGGGTTTATTCCCGCGCCTGTCGCTTTTTTGTGTGCTGCATAGAATATTCTGATGTCTCAGACGTCTAGCCTTGCAAGACCGATTGTCGAAGGAAGCGCATATTGTCCAGCCCCACCACTTCGCTCCGCGCCTTGCTCGTCGCGCTCGGTCTCGTTGCAGTCCCCGGGCTCCTCGCCTCGCCCCTTCTCGTTGCCCCGGCTTATGCGCAGGACGATGACGACGATGATGGCGGTGACGATGACGACGATTGGGACTCCGGTTCGAGCGACGATGACGATGATGACGACGAACCATGGATGGGCGGCCGGATCGTCCGCCGTCCTGCGCCGGTCGCTGTGCCATTGCCCGAACAGGCCGACGATCAAGTGGTGGTCGCGAGCCTCGATGCTGCGGGCAGGGACGTCCTGCTCGCCGCGGGTTTTCTGATCGTCTCGGAAAGCAGTGGCCGGCTGCTGCTGGAATTACCCGACGATCTCGATGTCGAAGCAGCCCTGGCTGCCGTGCGCAAAGCCTCGCCCGAAGCGCTCGTCGCGCCCAATTCCTACTATCGAAGCCAGGCGGTTCCCATCGGATGCGAAGGCGCCATGTGCGAACATTGGGAGGCCGTCGATTGGCCGCCGGTTTCCGTCGGCGCTACCTGCGTTTTCGCGCCTCATATCGGCGTCATTGATACAGGCGTCAATCTCGACCATCCGATGCTGAGCGAAGCGCGCCTGACGCTCGAAACGATCGGCAATGTGGATGCGGAGCCGTCGGAGCTGAAACACGGCACCGCCGTCGTCGCCATGTTCGTTGGCAGCGGTCGGGTCCCTGGCCTGGCGCCCGCTGCCGAGGTGCTCGTCGTCGATCCCTTCGGCCGCGTTGGTCAGGACGAGCGAAGCGATGTATTCGCCTTGGTCGAAGCACTCGATCGTCTGGCCACGGCTCAGGTCGATGTTGCCAGCCTCAGCCTTGCCGGGCCCGACAATGCCATTCTCGCCGACGCCATCTCTCGAATCCAGACTGCCGGCATCCCGGTCGTCGCGGCAGTCGGCAATGCGGGGCCGCGGGCCGAAGCCATGTTTCCCGCCGCATATCCCGATGTCGTCGCGGTGACTGCCGTCGACCGCCGGCAAAACATCTATCGCCGGGCAGTGCAGGGCGAACATGTGAGTTTTGCCGCGCCCGGCGTCGATATCTCCACGGCCGCCTCGATCTCCGGCATCCGCCCCCAGACCGGCACGTCCTTCGCCGTACCTTTCGTCACCACGGCGCTGGCGGCAGCCCTGGCCAAGGGTGTCGAGCCGCCAGCCGCCATGGATGCACTTATCGAGGCCAGCCTCGATCTCGGTGAGCCCGGCCGGGATGCGATCTTCGGCTGGGGGCTGGTGCGCATCCCGTCGCCCTGCTGATTTCAGCGGGCAGCGCGTGCAAAGCGCCGGTACCAACCGGTGCTCGCGATCGTATTGCGGGACACTTTATGGCGCTCGGCAGCCTCGCTGCGGGATTCGCTGCCGATCTCGGCTTCGAGCATGGTGCTGTCGCGCTTGAAGGGGATCACCTGGATCAGCGGCGTGCCCTTTTCGATTTCGTGCAGGCCATCGGCGCCACGCGCGAAGAACGGAAAATGGATCGGGGCGACATAAGTGTCGGTGTCGACGATCCCGGCCACCGGCTCGAAGACCGGATTGGGCCGGTTCAGCAGCGGTACGAACAGGCAGCTCCAACCCTTGGGCGTGCGAATGGACCAATAATTGTGGAACTTGCAGGGCGGCATGTCGCCTTGCGGATGACCGGCGACCTGATGGCTCCCGTGATTGCTGACCATGGTCCTGTCAAAATCCCAGCCGGCCGTCACCGTCTTGCCGCCATCGCGGATTTCGAGACGCACGGTTGCGGCCAGCGGAATGATGTAGCCGGTCATCATCGCATCGAGGAAAGGCATGCAGCGCTTGACCGTGAGGCCGGTATCGTTGGGCGCCAGCTTGCTCTGGTCGACGGCCGGCAGTTTGCGAAACCAGTCGGGCAGGTGGCCTTTTGACGGTATTGGCGGAGCGATGACGCCCTCGTCTTCCGGCGTGCAGAGAAAGCGGATCTTGGCTTTTGGGCTGGCGAACATGTCGATGCTCCTTCGTTCTATGAAGGCATGACGGATCGGCCCTCCGCTTATTCCCTTCTGGAGAAACGAAATTTTTCGGGAATAGATGGCGATGTCCTGCGTCTTTCCCTGTGGAGCGACAAGGCTCCGAGCAGAAAAAGGACATGTCCAATGGGCAAGACCATTACCATCACTACCCTCGCCGTTGCCGGCCTCATGGCTGCAAATGCGCCGGCCCAAGCCTATGGCGTCGCCGATCCCGCGCCAGGGCTAGCCCCGGCCCAACACCTGCAGGTCGCCGACTCCAAGCGCGGCGGGCTGCTCTATGACCTCAACAACGGCACCTGGAAGAACCCTTGGGGGTCGAGCTCCAATTCGAGCAGCAATTCATCGTCGAATTCGAACTCGAACAGCTCTTCCAACTCGAACTCCAACAGTTCGTCGAACTCGAACAGCAACAGCTCCTCGAACTCGTCGAGCAACTCGTCTTCCAATTCGAGCAACAATTCCTCATCGAATTCGAGCTCGAATTCCTCGTCCAATTCGTCTGACGACGACGACTGAGAGAGGAGCCCCACCAATGAAGACGATTTTCAAGCCGATCGGCTTTGCTCTGGCGATGTTGCTTGTGGCCCCAAGCGTCAGCTTTGGCCTCGGGATCGAAACATTGCAGCCTGTCGTTTCGAAACCCGACGCCAGCATCATCCTCGTTGCAGATGACGACGACCGCCCATTCTGGTGGCGCCATGGCAAGCCGACCTGGCAGGGTGACGACGACGATTGGGACGACGACGATGACGATCGTTGGGACGATGATGACGACGATGACGACGACGACTGATCATCTCGTGCATTCGCGCTCTTGCGCGAATGCACACCAAAATCGGATGTTGACCTAACGACCGCTAAGGGCCGACGGAGATCCCGGGCTCCCGAGGTCGAGGCGGCATCAAGAAGGAAAGCATCATGGAAATCATTCGCGTAGGCACCAATGCGTCGGCAAAGGGTCCGGCAGACTGGTTCACCGGCACCGTCCGCATCGACACGCTGTTCAATCCCTTCGCGCCCGAGCGTGTTCAGGGCGCGCATGTCACCTTCGAGCCCGGCGCGCGCACAGCCTGGCACACCCACCCGCTCGGACAGACACTGATCGTCACTTCCGGCATTGGCCGCGTTCAGCGGCTTGGCGGACCGGTGGAAGAAATCCGTCCCGGCGATGTCGTCTGGTTCGCTCCCGGCGAAAAGCACTGGCATGGCGCCGCTCCGGGCAACGCCATGACCCACATCGCGCTCCAGGAGGTCAAGGATGGCAAGGTCGTCGACTGGATGGAACAGGTCACGGACGCCGAATACGGCGCCTGACTCTCGCGAGCTAGCTGGTAAAACTTCGCACCAGTGAGCCGACCACCAGATACCACCCATCCACAAGCACGAAGAAGATCAGCTTGAAGGGCAGGGAGATCACCACGGGCGGCAGCATCATCATACCCATGCTCATCAGCACCGAGGCGACGACCATGTCGATGATGACAAAGGGCAGGAAGAGCAAGAATCCGATTTCGAAGGCGCGTCGCAGTTCTGAAATCAGGAATGCCGGGATCAGCAGTTGCAGCGGAATGGCTTCCGGCTCGGCCGGAACTTCGGCTTCCGTCAGGTCATAGAACAGCGACAGGTCCTGCTCGCGCACATTGGCGCGCATGAAGGCATGGAGCGGCGCAACCGTGGGCTCAAAGGCTTCCGAAATCTCGATTTCGCCGGCCAGCAGCGGCGCGATGCCGTTGTTGTAGCTCTCTTCCAGCGTCGGCTGCATGATGAAGAAGGTGAGGAACAGCGCCAGCGAGATCATCACCGAGTTCGGCGGCGCGGTCTGCAGGCCGATAGCCGTACGCAGCAGCGACAGCACGACGACGATGCGCGTAAAGCTCGTCACCATCACAAGGATGGACGGGGCCAGCGACAGGATGGTGAGAAGGCCGATGAGCTGGATGGCGCGTTCGGCGAGAGCGGTGTCGTCGCCAAAGCCGATAGAGAGTTCCTGCGCCTGGGCAACGCCCACGGCAGCGAGCGAAAGCCCCGCCGCTACGATGAGTCCGATCAGGGCGCGCTTCTTGAGGCGCGCCCGCGCAGCACTAGTTTCGGTTGTTTTCGCCCTGCGCTTCGTGATCACGCGTTACGCTTTCGTTAACCGCTCGTCCTGCGTCCTCTGTAGCTGAGTCGGTCGCGGTCGCGGGTGAAATGTCCGGCTTATACCCGGCTGGCAGCGTGTCTTGCGTGGAGACGGGGCGCAGCAGGCCCGTGTGGCGCAGCGAGCGGCCCGGCGCCTGTTCGCGTGCCTTGTTGGCTTCGCGGGCACGGTCAATGGCAGCGCCGGGGCCGGCGACGGTGGTCACGACGGCGGCTGCGGGCTTGGTTTCGACGGGCTTGGCGTCATTGCTGGCTTTCCGGCCGATCATCGGCACCGGGCGGCGGGTCGTCTGCGCCGCCGGCGGCTCGGGCGGCACGATGCCGGATTCCACCACCAGGTCCTGATTGCCGCCGGTCAGGATCAAATGTTCGACATTGTCGCGCCGAATGATCAGCAATTGCCGCTTCTGGTCGACGACGAGGCTGTCAACGATGGCGAGTCGCTTGTTGCGGCCGCGCACGCCATTGCTCGATACGCTGAACAGCAGCTTGAGCAGCCACACGCCCAGAAGGATGAGGACGATGACGACGCCAAGGGCGAAGAGTGCGGTCAGGTAGGTATTGCCGCTTCCGCCGAAGAGGCTGGTGATGAACTGCACTGATTCTAACTCCTAAGCATGTGCCCGAAGGTGGTCGCCGGTCTCGGGCGAGGCATGCGTAACAACAAAAGACTAAAGCGTGGAGAGCGAATCTGAAAGATCGCGACGCGCTTTAGAGTGGCCTTCCCGACTCTGTCGGGCATTTTCTGCCCAGTCAAATCAGGCAATCATGCAGAATGCGAGGCATTTTAGGACAGCATGGGGTCACTATTAACTCTTCTTTAACCCTGATTAGGCAGGTTTTGCCCATCTGACTTGGACTCAGGAGTAGTCGCGATGGGGTTGCTGGACATGCCGGTCTTTTCGGCGCTGACGGACAAGATGCGTTGGCATCAGGCCCGTCAGGGTCTGTTGGCCGAGAACGTCGCCAACGCTGACAATCCTGGCTTCAAGGGGCGCGACCTGAAGCAGTATAATTTCGAAGACCGTTTCAGCGTCGTTCAGGCGCCGGTCGTCAACACTGCGACGACGCAGCCCAGGCACTTTTCGACCTCTATCGGCGGCGGCACAAGCTTTACCGACGACAAGATGGTCAATTTCGAGATCACGCCGAAGGGGAACGGCATCACCCTCGAAGACGAGATGATGAAGGTCACGACCAATATGATGGACTATCAGGCCGCGACCTCCCTCTACCAGAAATCGGTCAAAATCTTGAAGACCGCACTCGGCAAGACCGCATAAGAAAGGGCTTGAAGCATGGATTTCAACACTTCTATCGGCATCGCCGCCACGGGTCTGCACGCACAGTCGGCCCGCATGCGCGTCATCGCCGAAAATATTGCCAACGCCGACTCCACGGCGTCGACGCCGGGCGGCGAGCCTTATCGCCGTCGCGTTCCCACCTTTGAAACGGTGATGAACAACGAGCTCGGCGGTCGCGTCGTGAGCATGGGCAAGCTTGCCTATGACCAGAGCGACTTCAACAATCGCTACGAGCCCGGCCACCCGGCCGCCGATGCGAATGGTTATGTTCAATACCCCAACGTCAACACACTGATCGAGACGATGGACATGCGCGAGGCCCAGCGCAGCTATGAGGCCAATCTCAACGTGGTTTCCGTCACTCGCCAGATGCTCGGGCAAACGCTCGACATCCTGCGCGGCTAACGGTTCTGGGGGCTATCATCGTGGCGTCAACACCATTCAATATCGCAGCCGCGGCCTATGGCAATGCCAGCCGCCTTGCATCGCAGCTCAGCCGCCCTGAGGCGGAAGCAGCCATCGCCGGCGTTGCCGGCGGTCCCAACTTCGCGCAGATGCTGGCCCAGTCGGTCCAGTCCGTGACTGAAAGCAGTCGCGCTGCCGACCCCACCGCCATCGCGACACTCAGCGACGCGGCCACCCGCATGCTCACCCAGGCTTCGATGCCCGGTGCGCAGCTCGGTACCAATCCGGGCAATGGTGGCAATGACTTCGCCGCCATGCTGGCCCAGTCGGTCCAGGGTGTCGTCGATCAGGGCCGGAATTCGGACCAGATGGCCATCGACATGGTCAATGGCAAGGCCAACGTGGTCGATATGGTCACCGCCATGTCGCAGACCGAATTTGCGATCGAAAGCATCGTGACGATCCGTGACCGCGTGATCCAGTCGTATGAATCGATCATGAGCATGCCGATCTAAGCGTCGGACTAGATCTGACGCCGTCCCCCTCTTGATTGTCACCCCGGCCAAGGCCGGGGGACATCGGTTAGTTGTGCGGCACTCTGGCTTAGAATTCGCTGCCCATTCAGGAATCAGTTACCATTTGCGCGTGACCGCAGAGGGAATTGAGTCGTGACCGGCGCCGAAGTGCTCGACATCGCCAATCAAGGTATCTGGACGCTGATCATCGTGTCCTTGCCGATGATGCTTGTCGGCCTTGTCGTGGGCGTCGTCATCGCGCTGTTCCAGGCCCTGACGCAAATCCAGGAACAAACCCTGGTCTTCGTTCCCAAGATCATCGCCATCTTCGTCACCATGCTGCTGACGCTGCCGTTTCTCGGCGCGACCATGTCGGCCTATATGACGCGGGTTGTCGACATGATCATCGTCGGCGGCTGATGTTTACGCTCAACCTCGACTGGGCGCCCGGCGCGGCCTTCACCTATCTCATTCTCTTCGCGCGTATCGGCGCCATGCTGATGCTGCTGCCGGCGCTTGGCGAAGACACTATCCCGATGCGGCTGCGCCTCGCATTCGGGCTCGCCTTCACCTTCGTGCTCTATCCGCTGCTTTCGAGCATCATGCCCCCCATGCCACCCGATATTCCGGGCATGGTGGCGCTGCTGTTCCATGAGCTCGCCGTTGGCCTCATCATCGGCAGCATCGTGCGCATCACCACCATGGCGACGCAGGTGGCCGGCGCTGTCATCGCCTTCCAGATCGGCCTTTCGGGCGCCATGTCGGCGGATCCGACCCAGCAGGGCCAGCAGAGCGCCGTTTTCACCAGCTTCCTCTCATTCCTCGGCATCACACTGATCTTTGCAACCGACCTGCACCATATGGCGCTGGCGGCAATCTATGACAGCTACGACGTCTTTTCGCCGACCATGCCGATCATGTCGGAAGACGCCATGCAGTTGGCGCTGAAGACCGTGGCCTCGGCTTTCTCGGTGGGCGTGCAGATGTCGGCGCCCTTCATCGTCTTCGGCCTCGTCTTCAACCTCGGCGCCGGCATCCTGTCGCGCCTCATGCCTGCTCTGCAGGTCTATTTCATCCTCATGCCCGCCAATATCCTGGCCGGCCTGGTTCTGTTTGCACTTTTGCTCATGATGATGATGGGGTGGTATCTCTCCGCCTTCGAAAATCATCTGGCCATGTGGCGGGGGTAGTCCATGGCCGACGAAGCCCCGGAGCAAGACAGCAAAACAGAAGATCCTTCCCAAAAGAAGCTTGAGGAAGCCCACAAGAAAGGCGACGTCGCCAAGAGCCAGGAGGTCACCACCTGGTTCATGCTCGTCGGCACGACCATCGTCTTCGCCTCGATGGCGCCGTGGGTATCCCTGCAGATCAGCAATCCCTTGCAGATCATCATGATGAATGCCGACCGTTTCGACGTCGACGGCGCAGGGTTCTCGGCCTTCTTCAATGGCCTAGCTTTCTCCCTGATCGGCGCGGTGCTGGCGCCGCTGGCCGTCCTCTATATCTGCGGCATCCTCGCCAATCTCGTGCAGCACCGGCCGCTGTTCTCGACCGAGCCGATCACCCCGAAATTCTCGAAAATCTCACCTCTCGCCGGGGCCAAGCGCCTGTTTTCGAGCGAGGCGCTGGTGAATTTCGGCAAGGGCCTCCTGAAAATCGCCGTGGTCGGCATCGTCGTCGTCATGGTGGTCTGGCCCGAGCGCGACCGCCTCGACACCATGATGACGGCCGATCCCATCATCATCCTGATGGATTTCCAGGAGCTGGGGGTGAAAATCCTCACCGCCGTGCTCATCGTGGTGACCGTCATTGCCGGCGCCGACTATTTCTACACCCGCCAGAAATGGTGGAAGCGGCAGATGATGACGGTTCAGGAAACCCGCGAAGAATACAAGCAGATGGAAGGCGACCCGCATGTGAAGGGTCGCATCCGGCAGTTGCGTCAGGAGCGCGCCCGCAAGCGCATGATGCAGGCCGTGCCCGACGCCACCGTGGTCGTCACCAACCCGACCCACTACGCTGTCGCCCTCAAATACGACAAGGGCATGGGCGCGCCTCGATGCGTCGCCAAGGGTGCCGATGCCGTAGCCCTGCGTATCCGTGCCGTCGCCAAGGAAAACGAGGTGCCGATCATCGAGAACCCGCCGCTGGCCCGCGCGCTCTTTGCCGCTGTCGATGTCGACGAGGATATCCCGGCCGATCACTACAAGGCCGTCGCCGAAATCATCGGCTTCGTCATGCGCCTCAAGCACGGCCAGAGCTGGAAGGCACGGGGGTAGGGCACTTCAATGGATTTCATGAAGCTCCTCAAATCGCTTGAGGAATTGCTCTACGAACTCATCAGTTGGTTCGTCTTCTATCCCCTGACCCTGTGGCGCATTGTCCGCCGCCCGCTCCACATGCTCTCTTATGCCGAGCGGCAATTGCTCGAAGAAGAAGATCGCCAGTTCGACGACGGCCTGAGCCCACCCGTTCTGCTGCTCATTTCGCTCATTGTCCTCCACAGCGTAGGCCAGCTCTCAGACCCCGCCGGCGATCACATCCTCACGGGCCTTCTCGCCGATGACTGGAACCTCCTGATCTTCCGGGCTGTGGCCTTCAGCCTCTTTCCGCTGGTTTTCGGCATCATCCAGCTCAGGGCCAATCGCGCGCGGCTCACGCGCACCACGTTCAAGCCGATCTTCTACAGCCAGTGCTACGCCGCCGTGCCCTTTGTGGTTGCGGTCACCCTTGGCCTGCAGTGCGTGTCCGAAGCCGAGTTGTCGACGCCGATCCTCGTGGCCGGCAGCCTCGTTTTCGTGGCTGGTCTTGTCTGGTATGTCGCGGTCGAAACGCTGTGGCTGTCCCAAAGCGCCAAGCTGCGTCCGGTCATATCGGCGACCATCGTGGTCACAACGCTCGTCATTGCCGTGCCGCTTTTTCTCTTCCTCGCCCTCGTCGTAGGGCTGGCCAGCGGCTCGATTACACTGCCGGAGACGCTGTAGCGCCCGCCTAACCCTCGCCGATCGGTAAGTGTCCGAGGGCGAAGCTCGTCAGGAACAATGCCCAATCATTGAAGATATGGGCAATGGACGAGACCCAGATGTTCCGGGTGAAGAGATAGGCGAGCGTCAACACCACCCGCGCCGATCCGATGATGCCGAGGCACTGGAGAAAATTCCAGTTATAGGTCGGCAGATGCATGGCAGCGAACCACAGCGTCGAAACCACGACGCCGATAATCAGCCCCAAGCGCCGGGATAGACCGAGCCGGCTAACACAAAACCACAGCACCGCGAGCAGCGGCAGGATGGACACGACTTCTTCGCCGATAAGCTGAACAAGCGTGCGCGCCAGGAACAGCACCAGGTCCACGGTGCCGATCGCCTGCAACCCTTCGACGGCAGGGTTCGCAGATGCGCCAATCAGATTTGCGACCGCAAAGCCGATGATCCCCGAGACGATTATCGTCAACACGCCAAAACCAAGCCCAAGGCCAACTTCCTTGATGCCAAGCCGCCCGAAAATGGCCGGCGCTCGCCAGCCGGTCACAGCCATCAGGGCCACAAGCGGCAGGCCGGTGAACAGAATGGCAGGGATAAAGTCGAGCGGCGGCGAGGGAAACGGCAGGAGAACAAGCAGCAGGAATGCGGCCACGACGGCGGCCACAACGAGTGACCATCCAGCAGGGGAAATCGCCACCGGCTGGCCCGAATAATACGGAAGATCGACCTTCGCGCTCATTTTCTCTACCCCAAGCCGCAATGATCTAGCGGCCTGACGAGAAAATGCGCAAGCGCCATATGCCCTTAGTCTTGCGTGTTTTCTCCCAGCGCCGCCAGAACGAAATCTGCCCGCTCGCCAACCGGCACCTTCGGCAGCTCCACGATTTCATAGCCGAGCGCGGGATAGTCCCGCAGTAACCGCTCGTATTCAACAACGGCCGCATCGAGCCCATGCTGCCGCTCGGCATCCTGCCGGTAGATTTCCGGCCATGGCGGCGTCAAAAACACCTTCGCGTTGAACCGCCATTGCTCCGCAAAGCGCTGCAACACTGGCTCGCCTGACATTTCCGCCAGACCGGACGCCGCATCGAGCAGGCCACGGTCAAAAAATACCCGGCCGGGCAGGGCGCTCGCCCGCTCAAGGTCCTCAAGCGAAAGCGCAATGGCCCTGCGCAGGAAGGCCTCGGCGTCGATCCAGGGCACGGCTTTGCCCTCTCTGGCCAGCTCGGACGCGACGATGCGCCGTCCCGGCTCCTCAATCACCGAAAAGCCTCGACCCGCCAGATCTTCAAGCAGGGTTGATTTCCCGCCGCCCGAACAGCCTGAAATGATGATGAAGCGATCTATTTTTCGTCTCCTCGCGTAAGTTTGGGTGTGCAAGTCGCCTTCGGTCCGGTCTCCTCGTGTGAAAAGCCGCCTTCGCTCTCCCATGGCGGCGACCCATTTGATAGACCAGTGGGAGTGTCCCGAATCGGGGCAGGTTGGGGACTGGCCGGTATTCAACTGAATGCGGATTGGTCCCAGCGCTGGAGTTTTTCGACCCATGGCAACAAGCCCGCTCGGCGAGGACAATTATCCCGATCCGCTGGTTGCCTCGGCTCGAGGTGGAGCCGGGCTGTGGCGCGTCGCTGCGCTCGGTCTTGTCATCATCGGCGCTGCCGCCACTTTTGCGCTGTTTGGCGATCGCCTGCCGCCTGAAGTGGTGATGGTCTTTGTTGGCCTCCTGGCCGTGGCCGGGGTCTTTTTCCTCTTTGGTCTTGCCGCCGGGCTGTTCCGCTTCGCCGCCTCCGAAGAGCGCCGCACCATTGCGCGGGCCTTGGTCGATACGGTCGGCCGCGGCATCGTCGTTGCCGATCGCGATGGCAAGATCGCCTATGCCAATGCCCATTATGGCACATTCGCCGGCGCGCTCAACAATGGCGTGCCCGTCAGTGTGCCGCGGCTCTTTTCCGGCCAGGCCGATGCCGGCGAGGCCATGTATCGGCTGACCCGTGCGGCCAAGGATGGCCGCAATGCCATCGAGGATATGCGTATCGTCGGCGGCCTAGGAGGCTCGCAGACCGAAACCAATCGCGCGTTCTGGTATCGCGTTTCGGTGCGGCCGCTGCCGCAGAACGATGAAACCAGCAAGCCGGTTGTCGGCTGGACCGTCGAAGACATCACGCGCGACCGGGAAAACAACGAGACCGCTTTCCTCGATCTGCAGCGCGCCATCGATTATCTCGATCACTCCCCGGCCGGCTTCTTCTCCGCCGATGCGCAGGGCCATATCCAGTATCTCAACTCGACCCTGGCCGATTGGCTGGGCTACGACCTTGCCGAGTTCAACGCCGGCCACCTGCGCCTCGGCGATGTTGTCCGTGGCGATGGCGCGACCCTGCTCATGCGCGGCCGTCGCGATGGCGAGATCACCACCGAAATCATCGACATCGACCTCGTGCGCCGCAATGGCACGGCTCTGCCAGTCCGCCTGCTGCACCGCGCTGCCCGTCTCGCCGATGGCGAATTGGGCGAAACGCGCACGCTCGTGCTCAACCGCTCCAGCGCACCCGAGAATGAGGAAGAGTTGCGCGCCGCCGAAGTCCGCTTCTCGCGCTTCTTCAACGATACGCCCTTTGCTATTGCCACTCTCGACGGCGAAGGCCGCATCGTGCGCACCAATGCTCCCTTCGGCCGCATCTTCCGCTGGTCCGGCGAGGAAAAGAGCCTGGAATTGCAGCCGCTGCACGATCTCATCGGCGAAGGCAGCCGCGACAAGCTCGCCAAGGCGCTCTCCGACGCCACGGCCCAGCGTACCGAAGTCGAGCCGGTCGACGCGCAGCTGAGCGTCGAAGGCGACAGCGCCGTTCGCCTCTACATTTCCGCCTCCGAAGTCAGCGCCGGGTCGCCCGAGCAGATCAATGTCTATGCTCTCGACATGACTGATCAGCGCAAGCTCGAAGCCCAGTTCGCCCAGAGCCAGAAGATGCAGGCCGTCGGCCAGCTCGCTGGCGGCGTAGCGCACGATTTCAACAATCTGCTGACCGCCATCATCGGCTTCTCAGACCTTCTGCTGCTAAAGCACAAACCCGGCGATCCGTCCTTCAGCGAACTCATGCAGATCAAGCAGAACGCCAATCGCGCTGCCGGCCTCACCCGCCAGCTCCTGGCCTTCTCCCGTCGCCAGACGCTGCGCCCGCAGGTGCTTGAGCTGCCGCTGATCGTCGATGACCTTACGGTGCTTTTGAAGCGCATGATCGGCGAAAAGAACCAGCTATCGGTCGAACATGGCCGCAATATCTGGCCGATCCGCGCCGACGTCGTTCAGCTCGAACAGGTGGTCATCAATCTCGTCGTCAACGCTCGCGACGCCATGCCCGATGGCGGTTCGATCACCGTGCGCACCAGCAATGTCACTGAAGACGAGACGCGCGAGCTGAAGTTCGAAGGCATGGTTCCGGCCGATTATGTGCTGATCGACGTACAGGATACCGGCACCGGCATGTCGCCCGAGATCATGGCCAAGATTTTCGAGCCCTTCTTCACCACCAAGGAATTGGGCAAGGGCACCGGTCTCGGTCTTTCCACCGTCTACGGCATCGTCAAGCAGACCGAAGGCTTCATCTATCCGGTCTCGACTGTCGGCGTCGGCACCACCTTCAAGATCTTCCTGCCGCGCTACGTGCCGACGGCCGAAGAGACTGCAGCCAAGACCATCGCCGCCGCCGCTCCCGCCAAGGACCTGACCGGCCACGAACGCATCCTGCTCGTCGAAGACGAGGAAAGCGTCCGCGCTTTCTCCGCCCGTGCCCTCCGCACCACCGGCTATGAAGTCTTCGAGGCCGATGGCGGCGAAGAGGCCCTCGAAGTGCTCGAAGACCTCGACTACAAGGTCGACCTCATCATTTCCGACGTGGTGATGCCCGAAATGGATGGCCCGACCATGCTCAAGGTCATCCGCGACAAGATGACGAACCTGAAAATCATCTTCGTCTCCGGCTATGCCGAGGAAAGCGTCCGCCGCGACATCGAGGACGACCAGAGCGTCGATTTCCTGCCAAAGCCCTATTCGCTCGACCAGATCAACTCCAAGGTCAAGGAAGTGCTCCAGCGCCAGGATAAGCTGGACGGCTAAGCATTTCCCGTGTCCCAAACTTGCTGCCCTCGGGCTTGACCCGGGGGCCGTTATGGGCGCCACTGAGCGATGGGCTTCATGCCCCCGTGGGCAAGGAGCAGCCAATGAATCATCAGCCTCAGATCGAGGGACCGAACGAGTACAACGTTCTGGGAGAGCTGCTGCAGCCGTGTTCCGAAGATCCGCTGACCGGCTTCTTCCGCTCGGGCTACTGCGCTGCCGGCCCCGAAAATGCTGCGGTTCATATCATCTGCATAGAAGCGACGGCCGAGTTTCTCGCCTACTCGAAATCCGTCGGCAACGACCTCTCGACCCCGCGTCCGGAATTCGCCTTTCCCGGTATCCAGCCCGGCAATCGCTGGTGCCTAGTGGCCGTCCGCTGGCTGCAAGCTCACGAAGCCGGCAAGGCTCCACGCGTCTACCTGCGCGCGACCAACCGCAAGGTTTTGGATCTGGTTTCGATCGAGATTTTAAAAGGTTACGCGCTAGACTTGAACTGACGCTTCAGTCTGTCACACGCAGTTCCCCATATGACACCATCACATGCTCGCGGAACGCAGCCCTCTCTGTGAGCGACTGATAATAGCGTTCGATTTTCGGCCATTCCGGCCGCGCGATATCGATGTCGAAATAGCGATAGAGCACGTGCCCGAACTGGATATCGGCAAGCGTCAGCTCAGCCCCGGTAAGAAAAGCGTGCCGCCCCAGTTGCGCCTCGGCGATCGCCAGAATGCCGTTGAGCTTGGTCAGGGCCGCACTGATGGCCACCGGATCGCGCTGCGACGGCGCCGTCCGCACCACGCGCCAGAACACAGGTCCAGTGAATGACAGGGTCACGTTGATCTTGGCCCATTCGGCCCACTGATCGACCGGCGCCCGCAGCGCGGGATCGGCGGGCCAGAAGCCAGGCGCCCCATAGCGCGCTGCCAGGTAGCGCAGAATGGCCCCGGTTTCCCAAATCGGCTCCCCGATCCCGTCCTGCAACACCGGCACCGTGCCATTGGGGTTCATCGCCAGGAATTCAGCCGTATCATTGCCGCCATAGCGATGCCCGACATCGTGGCGCTCATATGCCAGCCCTAATTCGCCGATGCACCACATCAGCGCCTGCACATTGGACGACGTCTTGCGCCCCCATACTGTCAGCACGGCTATTCCTGCTCTTCCACCAGCAGCCGATCGAGGCTCCTGAAACTGAATTCCATACCCTCGGCCATGCCCGTCGACACGACGAAATCACGATGCGCCATCGATTCATAGGTAAAGCTGTTGATCACCAGCGTACCGTGGTCCTTCAGCCTGAATTCGAGATGAGAACGATAGGGCGGTCCCATTTCACCGGCATCGAACTGCTCCTGCGCGTCGATGTAACGGATCGCCTCGATGGAGGTGATATTGCCGTCGACCGCCAGAAAGCCATTGCTCGGCCCGTGCCACTCGAACCGATAACCGCCGCCGACGCGAGCATCGTAGATGCAGACCGGCATGGTCCAGCCATCCGGCCCTGTCAGCCAGCGCCGTATCAGGCTTGGCTGCGTGTAGCAGGCATAGACCAGATGCGGCGGCGCCACGAAGGCGCGCTCGATCACCAATTGCGTATCGCTCGGAGACGACACCGAAAGCGGATCGCCAAACTGCATTTGTCTCTCCCTAGTTTTTCCCGGCCAGCCTTTCGAGCTGCTGCAACTCCTCCAGCAGATCGTCGAGCCGCTCGAACTGCGCCTGCCAATATTTCCGGTATTCGATCAGCCAGCCCGTCACCTCGGCCAGCGGTTGCGCCTCAAGATGTACCGGCCGCTTTTGCGCATCGCGGCCGCGCGACACGAGCCCCGCCTTCTCCAAAACCTTGAGATGCTTCGAAATCGCCGGCTGGCTCATGGCGAACGGTTCGGCCAGATCCATGACCGTCACGTCCCCCTCCAGCGCCAGTCTCGCCAGAATGGCCCGGCGCGTCGGATCGGAAAGGGCGTGAAAAGTCGCGTCCAGCCGCGTGGTGTCGGCCATCGAAATCGCTCCGTTACAAAACTATTTGGTTATGTGTAACGGAGCGATCGATGTCGCGTCAAGCAGTGCCGCCGGGAATGGGCGTGCCTTCGGCAAGCAGGCCCTTGGCCGCCAGCGTCGTCCAGAGTTCATTCGGAATCTTGACGTCCCACCAGGACAGAATGCCGTCGAGCTCCGAAGGCGAGCGCGGCCCGGGCAGCACATTGCACACGGCCGGATGGGTCAATGGAAACTGCAGCGCCGCCGCCGGCAGCGGCACGCCGAATTCCGTGCATACCGCCTCGATGGCCCGCACGCGCGCCACGATGTCATCCGGCGCCTTGGCGTAATTGAACTTGTCGCCACCAACGAGAATGCCCGAATTGAACGGCCCGCCGACAACAACCGACGCCTTGCGCTCGATGCAGGTCGTCATGAAAGGAGCGAGCGCGGTCTGCTCCAGCAGCGTGTAACGCCCGGCCAGCAGGAACACGTCCCAGTCGCCCAGCGCGAAGGCGTCCATCAGCACTTGCCACTCGTTGACGCCAAGGCCGATCGCCTTGATCTCGCCGCTGTCGCGCAGTTCGCGTAGCGCCCTGTAGCCGCCACCCGCCAACTGAGCCCAAAGCGGCTTGTTACCCTCGACGCCATGCGTCGCGGTGCCGATGTCGTGCACATAGAGGATGTCGACGCGGTCCAGCCCCAGCCGCTGCCGGCTGTCCTCATAGGCGCGCATCACGCCATTATAGCTGTAGTCATATTGTTGGTCGAAGGGCAGGGGATCGACCCAGTTCCCCTTGTCCTGCTTTGCCGGGTCAACCGGCCGCAACAGGCGTCCCACCTTGGAAGAAACGACCGGACGGACCACGGCCTCGCGCACCACGTCGCCCACCAGATGTTCCGAGCGACCAAGCCCATATTGCGGCGCGGTATCGACATAGTTGATGCCGACATCGAGCGCATGTTTCACCGTCGCCCGCGCCTGGTCGGCCGGCACGCCGGTGAAAATTCCGGCCAGCGACGCGCAGCCCAGCCCCAGCGTCGTGACCTCAAGCTCGGTCTCACCAATACGACGCTTTTCGAATATGCGGGTGGTCATGCGCGGGCTCCTCAGTTCGCGGCAAACTAACTGACATGTTAGTTGCCGCGAGTAAAGGCGCCCACGCGATCGACCTTAGTAGAGGCCGTTGATCACAACCGGCTTTTCGTCTTCCACATGCACCGGATTTCGCAGCGGCAGGCCGAACTGGCTCTCTTCGATTTCGAAGACGTCATTTTCCTTGGTCGAAATGCCGTCAGCAAAGCTCAGCGTTGCCGTGCCGAAGCAATGCACATGCACGTCGCCCGGCTGGCAGAAAAGGCCGTACTTGAAGTGGTGATATTCAAGATTGGCGATGGTGTGGCTCATATTGTCCTCACCTGACAGGAACGGCTTTTCCCACAGCACCTGGCCATCGCGGAGAATACGCGACACGCCTTCGATATGGCTGGGCAGGTCGCCCACGCGCAGTTCCGGCCCGAACGAGCAGGCGCGCAGCTTGGAATGGGCGAGGAAGAGATAATTGATCCGCTCGGTCACGTGATCGGAGAATTCATTGGCCAGCGCAAAGCCCAGGCGGCGCGGCTGCCCGTCGGCATCGATCAGGTAAATGCCAGCGATCTCAGGCTCTTCGCCCGCGTCGAGCGCAAAGGACGGGGAGGGGATGGCGTTGCCCGGATTGGCGACAATGTGGCCATTGCCCTTGTAGAACCACTCGGGCTGCACGCCCTTTTCGCCGTTCTTCGGCTTGCCGTTCTCAAGCCCCATGCGGAACATTTTCATGCTGTCGGTCAATTCGCCCGTCGGCTTGTCGCCACTGGCCTTGTGCATGGCGTCGCGCGTGGCGGCCGAACCGAGATGGGTCAGGCCCGTGCCGGTGACATGGAGATGCGTCGGATCGGGATGGTCGATGGGAGACAGCAGCCGGCCCTCGGCCAGCAAGGCCGCCTTGTCGACGGCAGCGCCCAGGCCACGCGCCGCAACCGCAGCAGAGAGGCCACCGACGCTCAGCGCTGCCTGCGCAAGTTCATAGACGCTCGTCACGCCCTGCACCTGGCGGGTTTCCCCGTTCTGCGTCACAGCCACGGCGCGTGCGCCATTGGCGTCAAAATACTGGATGAGGTGCATGACTTTCCTTGCCTCCTGGGGGCCTTCTCAGCGGCTTGGCGGCATAAAACGCAACCGGCCTCACCCTGTCCAGTCAAAAATCATACTTTTGAGAGTCGCGGTCTCTCCTGCTGCCAGAATCAGCATAGAGAGATGCGGACGTCAATTGGAATGTTCTCTCTTTGTCCCTTGACAGGATGAAAACAAAATGAGAACAAAATAAGCACAATGAATGGACATTGATCTCTCGACCCGGTGCGTTGCGTGGCCATCGAGAGCGTGAAATAAGGAGAGAAATTATGGCTAGCTCGCCGCTTCGCGTTGTTGAGGGTGGATCGATGGATAAGGACAAGGCTCTTGCTGCGGCATTGAGCCAGATTGAGCGCAATTTCGGCAAGGGCTCGATCATGCGCCTTGGCGAAGCGTCTTCGATCGAGGTGGAGTCGATTTCGACTGGTTCGCTCGGTCTCGATATCGCGCTTGGCATTGGCGGCCTGCCCAAGGGCCGTATCGTCGAGATTTTTGGCCCGGAAAGCTCGGGCAAGACCACTCTGGCGCTGCACGTTATTGCCGAAGCCCAGAAGGCCGGCGGCATCTGTGCCTTCGTCGACGCCGAACATGCGCTCGACCCGATCTATGCCCGCAAGCTTGGCGTCAATGTCGATGACCTGCTGATTTCCCAGCCGGACGCCGGCGAGCAGGCTCTCGAAATCACCGATACGCTGGTCCGCTCAGGTGCCATCGACGTTCTCGTCGTCGACTCGGTTGCTGCGCTCACTCCGCGCGCCGAACTCGAAGGCGAAATGGGCGATGCTCTGCCTGGTCTTCAGGCTCGCCTGATGAGCCAGGCCATGCGCAAGCTGACCTCCTCGATTTCCAAGTCGAAGTGCCTCGTCATCTTCATCAACCAGATCCGTATGAAGATCGGCGTGATGTACGGCTCGCCGGAAACGACGACCGGCGGTAACGCACTTAAGTTCTATGCCTCGGTTCGTCTCGATATCCGCCGCATCGGTGCGCTCAAGGATCGCGAAGAGATCGTTGGCAACCAGACTCGCGTGAAGGTGGTCAAGAACAAGCTTGCCCCGCCGTTCCGCCAGGTCGAATTCGACATCATGTATGGCGAAGGCATTTCCAAGACCGGCGAATTGCTCGATCTCGGCGTAAAGTCCGGCATCATCGACAAGTCGGGTGCCTGGTTCTCCTGGGACAGCCAGCGTCTCGGCCAGGGCCGTGAAAACGCCCGCCAGTTCCTCAAGGACAATCCAGAGATCGCCAACACGATCGAGCAGGGCGTCCGCGAAAGCTCGGGCCTTCTCGGCGAAGTCCTTCTCGTCGCTGGTGGCGGTGACGACGACGCAAGCAGCGACGAATAAGTTTCTCTCGATCCCATGCAATCCTTCGACCCTCGCCAAAAGCGAGGGTCTTTTGTTTTGACGAGCTGTGTGCGGCTGGAGCTGCCGAGATCTGGCCCTTGTCGTCACCGCCGGGCTTG
>NZ_JBEVLL010000323.1:0-18852 GCF_040509215.1 Devosia sp. | reverse complement strand
ACGTGGCCGAACTGGCCGGGCGGAATAAGCAGATTGGCGATGGGCACGAGGACGGCCACGGCGAGGAAGATGCCGATGACCCAGATGGCCTTTTTGTCGAGCGCACGGAACAGGGCTTGGGTCAGCATGCGATGTCTCCGGAAGTCAGGGTGCGGGGCGGGCGAGCAATCATTGTTCGATCGCCCTTCCCTTGAGGGCGAAGAGGCCCCGCGGACGCCGCTGGATGAAGAGAATGATCAGCACCAGGATCAGGATTTTTCCGAGCACCGCGCCGGCGTAGGGTTCCAAGAATTTGTTGGCGACGCCAAGCGTCAGTGCGCCGACGAACGTGCCCCAGAGATTGCCCACGCCGCCGAAGACCACGACCATGAAACTGTCGATGATGTAGTTCTGGCCGAGGTTCGGCGAGATGTTGTCGATCTGGGTGAGGGCGACGCCGGCAAGGCCAGCAATGCCCGAGCCAAGGCCAAAGGTCAT
Source organism: Devosia sp. (assembly GCF_040509215.1). GTDB lineage: Bacteria > Pseudomonadota > Alphaproteobacteria > Rhizobiales > Devosiaceae > Devosia. The sequence continues at coordinate 18,375 of NZ_JBEVLL010000323.1, read as the reverse complement.
GGCATCGACGAAGGGGGTGCGGATGCCCATGGCCGAGGCCATGCGGCGGTTCTGGGTGACGGCGCGCATCTGGAGGCCAAGCGGCGTGCGGTTGAGGACCAGAAGGAGCGCGAAGAAGACGATCAGCGCGAAGATTACGATCCAAAAGCGGTTGTACGTGATGGCGAGGCCGAAGAATTCGGTGGAGCCGGACATCCAGGTTGGAGCGATGACCATCTGGTTGGTGGGGCCGAAGATCGAGCGCACGGTCTGCTGCAGGATCAACGACAGGCCCCAGGTGGCGAGCAGGGTTTCGAGCGGGCGGCCATAGAGCCAGCGGATGATGCCGCGCTCGATACCGACGCCGATAGCGCCGGTGACGAGGAAGGCGACGGGCAGGGCGATCAGCAGCGAGTAGTCGAGCAGGCCCGGGAAATTCTGGCGGATGACAAGCTGGACGAGGAAGGTCGTATAGGCGCCGAGCATGACCATTTCGCCATGGGCCATGTTGATGACGCCCATGACGCCGAAGGTGATGGCGAGGCCGATGGCGGCGAGGAGGAGCACCGAGCCGAGCGAGATGCCGAACCATACGTTCTGCAGGGCACCCCAGACTGCGCGGCCTTGTTCGAGGCCAGAAATGGCGGCCTGGATGGTGGGTTTGACCTCGTCGGGTGCGCTGGCGAGGGCGCCGGTGAGGATGGTGATGGCATTGCGGCCGGCGCCGGCGACGATCTGCGGCACGGCGGCGTTCTTGTCTTCGATGCTGGCGTCTTCGCTCGAAAGAATGGTGACGGCGCGGGCGGTCTGCATGGCGCCGCGAACATTGGCGTCGGTTTCGGCCGCAATGGCTTCGTCGAGCAGGGGCAGGTTGGCGGCGTCGGGCTTGGCGAGGAAACCCTGGGCGGCAGAGAGGCGTGTGGCCGGGTTGTCGCTCATCAGCGTCATGCCGGAGAGAGCAGCGGAAATATCGCGCCTCAGCCCGTTGTTGACGCGGATGCGAGAGAGGTCGGCTTCGGCGCCGAGATCGACGGCCTCGCCGGTCAGGGGATCGGTGATGGCCGAGCCGGCCTGGATGACGACGCGCCCGGAGGTTTCATCGAGGTAGAGATTGCCATCGGCGAGGGCGGTGAGAACCGGGACGACACTGTTGTCTCCGGTTGAGGCAAGCTCGACGACGATCTGCGTGAGTTCCTTGAGGCTCGCCTCGCCCATGGCGGCGATCTGGGCCGGAATATCGACGGCGGCATCCTGCGCGCGGACGATCTGGCTGGGTAGGAGAAGCGACAGGGTAAGGAGTGCCAGGCGGAAAAGGTGAGTCAGCATCGCTTGGGAAGTCCTTGTCGGTTCAAGAGAAAGAGGCAGGGGCGGAGGCCGCCCCTGCCGGGTTCAGGCGGTTCGCTTACTGTGCGGCAGCGCCGCAGGTCTTGGTTTCGGTGTTGTAGTTGCCGCAGTTGATTGGAGCGGTCCAATCGGCTTCCAGCATCTTGGATTCAGGCAGGTAGTCGGACCAAGCGTCGCCGGGGACGAGGTCTTCGGTTTCCCAGACCACGAAGAACTGGCCGTCGTCCTGGATTTCGCCGATCAGCACGGGCTTGGTGATGTGGTGGTTGGGGAGCATCTTGGCGATGCCGCCGGTCAGGTTCGGCGTTTCCAGGCCAACGATGGAGTCGATCACGGCGTCGGCTTCGGTCGAGCCGGCAGCTTCCACGGCCTTCACCCAGAGGTTGAAGCCGATCATGTGGGCTTCCATCGGGTCATTGGTGACGCGGGTGTCGGAACCGATGAACTTCTGCCAATCGGCGATGAAGGTTTCGTTTTCCGGCGTATCGACGGACATGAAGTAGTTCCAGGCAGCAAGGTGACCCACCAGTGGGGTGGTGTCGAAGCCGGAGAGTTCTTCTTCGCCGACCGAGAACGCAACGACCGGGATGTCTTCGGCCTTGATGCCCTGGTTGCCCAGTTCACGGTAGAACGGCACGTTGGCGTCGCCGTTGATGGTCGAAACCACGGCGGTCTTCTTGCCTTCCGAACCGAAGGCCTTGATGTCGGAAACGATCGTCTGCCAATCGGAATGACCGAAGGGCGTGTAGTTGATCATGATGTCTTCCGGAGCCACACCCTTGTCGAGCAGGTACTGCTCAAGGATCTTGTTGGTGGTCTGGGGATAGACATAGTCGGTGCCGGCGAGGACCCAGCGCTCGACCGAGCCGCCATCTTCGCTCATCAGGTAGTCGACGGCCGGAATGGCCTGCTGGTTCGGCGAGGCGCCGGTGTAGAACACGTTGCGCTGGGATTCTTCGCCTTCGTACTGGACGGGGTAGAAGAGCAGCGAGTTGAGTTCTTCAAAGACCGGCAGGACCGACTTGCGGCAGACCGAAGTCCAGCAGCCGAAGACCACGTCGACGTCGTCGACTTCGATCAACTGGCGGGCGAGTTCGGCGGCAAGCGGCCAATCGGAAGCAATGTCGACCACGACGGGTTCGAGCTGCTTGCCGAGAACGCCGCCCTTGGCGTTTTGCTGTTCGATCAGGAACAGCATGGTGTCCTTGAGGGTAGTTTCCGAAATCGCCATCGTGCCCGAAAGCGAGTGGAGGATACCAACCTTGATGGTGTCTTCCTGCGCCATGGCCGGAACCGTGGGCAGGGAAATGCTGCCGGCGAGTGCCGCGGCGAGCAGGGCGCTTTTGGCGCGCGAGAAGTTCATGTGTTCGTCCCTCTAGTTTGTTTGACCCCAGGAGACAGCCAAGGGAGGCGCCTCGATGGCGGCACCTGAGACGATTTTTTAACGCTGCCCTATACGTCGATTGACGTAACTGCCTGACGGAGAGATTCCGCCGGATGCCGGAAGAGCCTGAAAAACCGCGTGATTTCGCCAAAAACCGTGCTAAGACTTGCATGGCGAATTTTTGGGCAGCGCAGCGAATTGGTTAAGGCTTGAGCGAATAATGGCGCGGCAACGGATCATTCCCATCAGGCGCGAATACAATCGCTGGGTCGCCAATCAGACGCTTGAGGACTATGCGCTGCGTTTTACGGCCAAGTCGGCGCGGCGCTTTTCCAATGATCGAATCTCGCAGACGGCCATTGGCGCCATCTCGTTTCTGGCGCTGGAGGCCATTGGCGGTAGCATTACGTTGTCATATGGGACAACCAATGCGCTGATTGCGATAGTGGTCGCGTCAATCGCCATCCTGCTCGTCGGTATCCCCATCTCGCGCTACGCGACGCGGCACGGGGTGGACGTGGACCTGCTCACACGGGGGGCAAGTTTTGGCTATATCGGCTCGACGATCACCTCGCTGATCTATGCGAGTTTCACCTTCATCCTTTTCGCCATCGAAGCCTCGATCATGTCGAGCGCGCTGCAACTGGCTTTTGGCATTCCGCTTTGGATAGGCCACATCATCTCCGCACTGATCGTCATTCCTCTAGTGACGCATGGCATCAGGATGATTTCGAGCTTCCAGATGCTGACGCAGCCGATCTGGATCGTGCTCAACATCCTGCCGTTCATTTTCATCGCCTTCATGGATTGGGAGAAGTTCGACCTGTGGCGGGCTTTTGCCGGACTGGGGCAGCCTGAGGGGGCGGCGGGGACGATCTCGCCATTCGATATCGCCAAGTTTGGTGCTGCTTCGGCGGTGATCCTGGCGCTGATGACGCAGATTGGCGAGCAGGTCGACTTTCTGCGGTTTCTACCGGCGGAAGGGGCGCCAAAGTGGCGGCACAAGCTCGGAATTTTCCTCGCGGGGGCGGGGTGGGTTGTTGTCGGTGCGCCCAAGCTGATCGCGGGGTCGTTCCTGGCCTTTCTGGCTCTGTCCGTGGGCGTTTCGCCCGAGCATGCGTCAGAGCCTGGTTACATGTATGCCGTGGCTTTCGGGTACATGATCCCGAACCAGTTCGTGGCGTTGATGCTGATGGCCGTCTTTGTGGTGGTCAGCCAGCTCAAGATCAATGTGATGAACGCCTATGCCGGGTCTCTGGCCTGGTCGAACTTCTTCTCGCGGCTGACGCATAGCCATCCGGGGCGCGTTGTCTGGTTGCTGTTCAATGTGGCCATTGCGCTGCTGCTGATGGAGCTGGGCATCTATCGCTTGCTCGAAGAGACGCTCGGCATCTTTTCGATCATCGCCATGGCCTGGCTCTGCTCGATCTCAGCCGATCTCTTCGTCAACAAACCGCTGGGCCTGTCGCCGCCGGGCATCGAGTTCAAGCGGGCGCATCTTTATGACATCAACCCAGTTGGTGTCGGCTCGATGCTGCTGTCGGCTGTTATCGCGCTCGCCGCCCATTTCGGCGCCTTCGGTGACATGGCCGCGGCGCTGGCTCCCTATATTGCGCTGGTCGTCTGCTTCATCGCGTCGCCTGCGATCGCCTGGGCGACCAAGGGCAAGTACTATCTGGCGCGAAAGCCGCGGAAGCAGTGGCAGTCGCGGACCTCGTTGACTTGTTCGATCTGCGAGCATCCGTTTGAGCCTGAGGACATGGCCTGGTGCCCGGCTTATGCGGCGCCGATCTGTTCGCTTTGCTGCTCGCTCGATGCGCGGTGCCACGACATGTGCAAGCCGCATGCGCATTTCCGGGCGCAGACCCATGCGGTGGCGTCGGCCGTGCTGCCGCAATGGGCGATCGAGAAGCTGCAGACCCGGCTCGGGCGCTATGGCATGTCCATGGGTATCGCGACGGCGATTCTCGGAGGCATTCTGGGGCTTATCTATTATTTCGCCAGCCAATCGGCGCCGGACACTTCGGATGTGGTTGGCGGCACGTTGCTGGTGGTGTTCTTCGTCTTCGCGGTGGCAGCGGGCATCATGACGTGGTTCCTCGTACTGGCGCATGACAGCAGGCTCGTCGCCGAGGAGGAGAGCACGCGGCAAAACACGCTGCTGCTCAAGGAAATCGACGCCCACGGCAAGACCGACGCGGAGCTGCAGCGCGCCAAGGAAAAGGCCGAGGCGGCCAACCAAGCCAAGTCGCGCTATGTCGTCGGCCTCAGCCACGAATTGCGCACGCCGCTCAATGCGGTGATGGGCTATGCGCAAATCCTCGAACGCGATCCGGAAGTGCCAGAGAACAGGCGTGGATCAGTTCAAGTCATCCGCCGGAGTGCCGAGCATCTTTCGGGGCTGATCGATGGCCTGCTCGATATTTCAAAGATCGAGGCGGGGCGGCTGCACGTCTATTCTAACGAGATCAACATCCAGGATTTCCTCGATCAGATCGTCGACATGTTCCGCTTGCAGGCTGGCGCCAAGGGGCTGGAATTCCGCCATTCGCGCGCCAAGGCGCTGCCCATCTTTGTGCGGACCGACGAAAAGCGGCTGCGGCAAATTCTGGTCAACCTGCTCTCCAATGCGATCAAGTTCACGCAATCTGGCTATGTGAGCTTCGATGTCGGCTACCGCATGCAGGTGGCGACATTCACCATCACCGATACCGGAAGCGGTATTTCGGCGAGCGATCTCGAACACATTTACGAGCCCTTTGTGCGCGGCGAGGCGGAGCATAATCGGTTCACGCCTGGGCTGGGGCTTGGCCTGACGATCACAAAGCTTCTCACCGAGACGCTCGGTGGCGAAATCACCGTCTCCAGCGAGGTGGGTATCGGCACGCGTTTCCAGGCGCGCTTGATGCTGTCCAAGGTGGAGCGGCCGGTGGAACGCCGGGTCGATCCGCGTCGCATTGTCGGTTATTCCGGCGCCAGCCGTACCATCATGGTTGTCGACGACAATCAGGACCATCGCGAGCTGGTGCGAGAGATGTTGGCGCCGCTCGGCTTCGTCATCCTGACGGCGGCAGACGGGCCTTCCTGCCTCGATCTCTTCGCGGCCGCCAAGCCGGATATGTTCTTCGTCGATATTCGCATGCCGGGCATGAGTGGGTGGGATCTGGTCGCCGCTTTGCGTGACCGGGGCGTTGCCGAGCCCATCGTCATGCTGTCTGCCAATATCGGGGACGGAGCAGGGCCGGCGAGTAGCGATGCGGGGCACAGCGACGCGCTGGCAAAGCCATTCGATCTCTCGCAACTGCTCGACAAGATATCGGCGCATCTGGCGCTCGATTGGACCTATGCTGAAGGCGCCGCGCCGAAACAGGCCGCGAAGAAAAAGCTGAAAACACCCGGCGTGGAACACTTGCGCGAGTTGGCCAATCTGGGGCAAATCGGCCATATCAGGGGGATCGAAGCGAAATTGACCGAACTGGCCGGAAACCCGGACAATGAGCCCTTGGTGGCCGCCTTGCGCGGTCACATGGAAAGCTTCGACTTCGACTCCTATGCCGAACTCATCGAGCGGGTTGGCCATGAGTCGGATTGAACGGGATCAGGACATAGTCCTCTTGGTCGATGACTCCCCGGAATCCCTGGGCTTTCTAACCACGGCGCTCGAAGAAGCCGAAGTGACGGTGCTGGTGGCGCGCAGCGGGGAGGCGGCGCTCAATATCGTTCAGCGCGTCGTGCCCGATGTTGTGCTGATGGATGCCGTGATGCCGGGCCTCGATGGGTTTGAGACCTGCCGCCGGCTGAAGGCCATGGCGCCACTGACGCATGTGCCCGTCATCTTCATGACCGGGCTGACCGAAACCGAGCATATCGTCCACGCGCTCGAAAGCGGCGGCGTGGATTATCTGTCCAAGCCCATCAACGTCGACGAATTGCGCGCCCGTATCCGCGTGCACCTTGCCAATGCCCGCCGCGCCCAGAGCGCACGCATTGCTCTGGATGCAGCCGGGCGGCATCTGGTGGCCTTTGGTGTCGATGCGGCCGTGCTGTGGTCAACGCCGCAGGCCAACAAGCTGCTCGAACGCTCGGGCATGGACGCCAATCGGCAGGCCGATATGTCCAGCGGCTTTTCCCGCTGGCGCCTCGACCATGGCGATGCAGCGCCGGGCAGCGGGTTCGAACTCAACCTGCCGGGTGCCCCGGGGCTGCAATTTGCATTCCTCGGCGTCGTCGGCGGCGACGAATATCTCTTCCGGCTCACCGGCGCGCAGGAAGAGGGGCAGGAAGACCATCTGCGCCAGCATTTTGGGGTGACGCAGCGGGAGAGCGAAGTGCTGCTCTGGATCGCTCGCGGCAAATCCAATCGGGACATCGGCGACATCCTCGGGCTCAGCCCGCGCACCGTGAACAAGCATCTCGAACAGGTCTATGCCAAGCTCGGCGTCGAGAACCGCGCCTCGGCCGCCATCAAGGCCATTCAGGCCATGCAGGCTAGCTTCGAGCTCTAAAGCTTCTTGTACGAGGGTCGGCTGCTTCACCCGCGCCTGGGCACGCAATTTCAGTGGCGTTGCCAATGTGAACGACTTTCGGGGAACTCATGTGGAAATGGGTCGTTGTGCAGACGAACCACAGTTCTGCTGTGGCGAGCCACGCGGCGGTCCCGACAGGGAATCAGCCCGATAAGTCGGCGGTGGCAGGAAGGCTGACGCTCCTTTGCTGTAGCCCCGATGGGGCGCGGAACTCCGGTTCCGCGCCTTTTTTGTTTGCAGTAAATAATGGTTAATTGTCCTCAATATTTATGTATTGATCTATTGTTTACCAGTTGGCTCGGATGACTTCCGAAATTGCAACTCAAGTTGGTCTCTGCTCGTCACTTACTTGTGGCAATTAGTCGCAAGGATGGAGATGAGTTATGAAAAGAAAATTGCTTTCGATTCTGCCTCTGGTCTTTATCGCGAGTGTCTCGGCGCCCGCGCAGGCGCAGAACCTGCTTGGAATCATTGGCGGAAGCGGCGAAGAGGCCTTGATCACACTCGGTTCGGGCGATGCCTCGAACACGGGCCTGGTCAATATCGGCCTTGGCGGCGAGAACCAGGTGCTAGACGCGCAAATCGGCGGTAGCTCGAACATCGCCAACGCGACCGTGGGCAGTGGGGGCGGCAGTGCCCTTAATGCCAATGCGAACGTGCTGGGCGGCGCTGCTACGGTTGGCGCTACAGTGGGTGGCGGTAGCCTGCTCGATGCGAATGTCGGCCTGCTCAATGGCACGGTCGGTGTCGGCGCGACCGTGGGCGGCGGCAGTCTCGCCAATGTTGGCGTGACAGTCGGTGGCGGCGGTGGTGCTCCGGGTAACGGCGGCAATCCTGGAAACGGCGGCGGAGCTGGCGGTGGCGCCGGCAATGGCGGCGGTGCTCCGATCTTCTCGGCATCGGGCAACAATAACAGCAGTGTCCCCGCCTGTTCCGGCTCCACCAGCCCGCGCGAAGTGCAGCGCCTGATTCAGGGTACGCAGATCGGCGGCTCCTGGCAGCGCGCCAGCAATGTGCAGATCCGTCGCGTCGACATGTGCCCGGATATGCAAACCTGGCTTGCTGCGGCCCTGACGAGTTCGGGTCTTGGCAACTCGCTGCGTTCGGCAATCAGCAGCGATAGCCTGATCAGCGCCTCGATCAGCCGGTCTTCCTACAACTCCAACCGCGTTTTTGCGGTGAAACAGAGCGGCAACCAGTTGACGGTTTTCGTCTACTGACGCCCGGACCACCTTTGCTTGCATCTGGTTTGAGCACGTTCTGGCTCCAATATCTCGGCATGTCGCCTATAATTTAGGCGACATGCGAAAATGACCTCTTTGTAGCCAGTTTTTTCTTGCGCCCCCGAAAATGCTGCGCTTGTCTTGATCTCGCAATTTCATTTGGGGACGTCATTCATGCTCAATCGCAGGCATTTCACTGCCGCCATCCTGCTGGGTTCGCTGGCTCTTGCCGCGCCGGCCATGGCGCAGACAGACATCAAGCTCACCCTCGACTGGCGCTTCGAAGGTCCTGCGGCCGGTTTCCTGCTTGCTGCGGACAAGGGCTATTTCGCTGAAGAGGGGCTCAACGTCACCATCGATACCGGCAATGGCTCGGTGGAAGCGATTCCGCGCGTGGCTACCGGCGCCTACCAGTTCGGGTTTGGCGATATCAATTCGTTGATCAAGTTCCTCGACGAAGACAATACCCAGCCGGTCAAGGCCATCATGATGGTCTATGACAAGCCGGTATTCTCGGTCATCGGCCGCAAGTCGCTGGGGATCACCGACGATCCGAAATCGCTCGAAGGCAAGAAGCTCGGCGCGCCGCCGCCGGATGGTGCCTTTGCCCAGTGGCCGGCATTCGTCGAAGCGGCTGGCATCGATACCTCGGCCATCACGCTTGAATCCATCGGCTTCCCGGTGCGCGAGCCCATGCTGGCCTCGGGCGATGTCGACGGAGTCTTCGGCTTTGCCTTCTCGGTAATCCTCAACCTCAAGGCCAATGGCGTGCCGGATGACGACATCGCCACCATTCTCTTCGCCGATCACGGCCTGAACCTTTATGGCAATGCCATCATGGTCAACGAGGCTTTTGCCGAGGAAAATCCGGAGGCAGTAAAGGGCTTCCTGCGCGCTCTCGCCAAGGGCTTTGCTGACGCGGTCAGCGATCCGGCCGCTGGTGCCGCTGCGGTTCTGGCGCGCAATGAGACGCTCAATATCGACACCGAGACCGAGCGCCTGACCATGGCCAATGAGATGAACATCAAGACGCCCTACGTGATCGAGAACGGTTTTGGCGGCATCGACGAGGCGCGCCTGGCCGCTTCCATCGAAACGCTGAAGATCTCGATGGGGCTCAAGGGCAACGTCACGGCCACCGATGTTTTCGACGCGCAGTACCTGGCTCCGGCCGAAGAACGCATGCTGCCTTAAGGCACAAGGTCGCGATTTTCCCTGACGGGAAGACGCTGACGCCATTCTCCCTGCGGGGAGAAGGCTGAGATCCCGGGCGATTAAGGGACGCCCGGGTACTTCCGCTCCGGGCCGTTCTTTCGAGGGAACGGGGATGGCCCGGAGCGGACCCTCACACTTTCAGGGGTGCGATATGGCTTCGCCGCTAGTCTCCATCGAAAATGTCGACATGCGCTATGGCGGGCCGAGCGGCACGCTGGCGGTGAGCGGGCTCAATCTGAAAATCAATCGCGGCGAGTTCGTCGCCGTGGTTGGTCCTTCGGGATGCGGCAAGTCCACGCTGATGAAGCTGACGACCGGGCTCCATATTCCGCAGACCGGGGTCGTGATCGTCGCCAATCAGCAGGTCACGAAACCTGTCTCCATCGTCGGCATGGCGTTCCAGAACCCAACCATGCTGCCCTGGCGAACGACGCTCGAGAATATTCTCCTGCCGCTCGAAATCGTCGAAAGGCATCGGCACCGCCTGCGCAGCCACAAGGCTGAATATGTCGCCAAGGCCGAAAAGCTGCTGGAGACGGTGGGCCTGAAGGGGTTTGGCGACAAGTTTCCGTGGCAGCTCTCGGGCGGCATGCAGCAGCGCGCCAATCTCTGCCGCGCCCTGATCCATGAGCCGGAATTGCTGATGCTCGACGAGCCCTTTGGCGCGCTCGATGCTTTCACCCGCGAAGAGCTCTGGTGCGTCATCCGCGACCTCCATGCGACCCAGGACGTCACTATTGTTCTCGTCACCCACGACCTGCGCGAAAGCGTGTTTCTCGCCGATAAGGTGGTGGTGATGTCCGCGCGACCGGGCAGGGTGATTTCGGAACATGTCGTGCCGTTCGAACGGCCGCGACAGCTCGAATTGCTCTACGAGCCGCCCTTCAACGAAATGGTGCAGAAGCTGCACGGGGAAATCGCCACTGCGAGGGCTGCCGCATGACGACGCTCGATACGCCGACGCCAGTTGCCGTGCCGCCAAAACCCAGCCTGAAAGTGGATTGGGTGCGCTTGGCGCCGTTTCTCTATACGATCGGCCTTTTCATCATCTGGGAGATCGGCGTCCGCATCTCGGGCTTGCCGCACACCATTCTGCCGACGCCGACGCGCGTTTTCGAAGCGATCATTCAGTACTGGTCGCCGATCTGGAAGAATTCTCTTCAGACGCTCTACACCACGGTTCTCGGCTTCCTGATTGCGGTTGTCGCGGGGCTTGGCATTGGCCTCTTCATCGGCTGGTCGAGGGCCATCTATGCCGGGCTCTATCCGATCATGGTTGGCTTCAACGCCATCCCGAAGGTGGCGCTGGTTCCCATTCTCGTCATCTGGTTCGGCATCGGCACCGTGCCGGCCGTGCTGACGGCCTTCCTGATTTCCTTCTTTCCCATCGTCGTGAACGTTGCGACGGGTCTGGCGACTATCGAGCCGGAAACCGAGGATGTGTTGCGTGCGCTCGGGGCCAAGAAAATGGACATCATGCTCAAGGTCGGCATTCCGCGCTCGATGCCCTATTTCTTCGGCTCGCTGAAGGTAGCGATCACGCTGGCCTTCGTTGGTTCGGTGGTCAGCGAAACGGTGGCGTCCAATTCCGGCCTCGGCAACATGATGGCTTCTGCGCAATCCAACTTCAACGTGCCGCTGGTCTTCGCGGGCCTGCTGATGCTCGCCATCGAGGGTATTGCGATGTACGCGCTGATGGCATGGGTCGAGAAGCGCATGACCGGCTGGGCGCATCGTTCAACTATGGCGAACTAGGGTCCTGATCTGTTGCGCCGCGGAGGCGCAAAACGGCGGGCATTTTTGCCAGAGGCGTTGCTGTCACAAAAGTGCAATCCTGGTGTGGCCAATGGTGCCGCACCCGGAGGGCCTTGCCGTGAACGACTTCGACCAAAACTCTCGCTTCGACAAATTCGAGGCAGAACTGAACCGCATCCGCGAAGAGATTACCGACAGCTTTGACGAAGAGCTGGAGCTGCAATTCGAGGATGACCAGCTCGAGGCTCTTGCCGAAGAAGGCGAGCGGGCAGGGCGCAACTCGATCGACCGCAATGTATATTTTCGCGAGCTCTTCCGCCTGCAGCACGAGCTGGTGCGGCTGCAGGACTGGATTGTCCATAATAAACTGAAGGTTGCGGTCATTTTCGAAGGTCGTGATTCCGCCGGCAAGGGCGGGGCGATCAAGCGCATTACCCAGCGGCTCAATCCGCGCGTCTGCCGCGTCGTCGCGCTGCCGGCGCCGTCCGACCGCGAAAAGACCCAGTGGTATTTCCAGCGCTACGTGCCCCATCTCCCGGCGGCCGGCGAAATGGTGCTGTTCGATCGCTCCTGGTACAACCGTGCCGGCGTAGAGCGCGTGATGGGTTTCTGTTCGCCGGACGAGCTGGAAGAGTTCTTCCGCACGGTGCCGGAATTCGAAAAGATGCTTATGCGTTCGGGCATCATTCTCATCAAGTTCTGGTTCTCCATCACCAATGAAGAGCAGGAATTCCGCTTCCGTATGCGTATCCAGGATCCGCTGAAGCAGTGGAAACTCTCGCCCATGGACATGGAATCCCGCCGCCATTGGGAAGACTACACCAAGGCCAAGGAAGACATGCTGGCGCGAACCCACACCAAGGAATCGCCTTGGTGGGTGGTGCAGGCCGACGACAAGAAGCGGGCGCGGCTCAATTGCATCGCGCATCTGCTCGAAGCCATTCCCTATGACGAAGTGCCCAAGCAGGACATCGTACTGCCCGAACGCATCCGCCACCCCGACTACCATCGCGGACCGGTGCCGCAGGAGATGTATGTGAAGGCGGTATACTGATCTCATAGGTTGCTAGATTTTTAGCAACAGACTCTTCTTTCCTCCGTCATTGCCGGGCTTGTCCCGGCAATCCATCTCGCCTCCGCCAGCCATTCTTACGAATGGCTGGGGACCACCGGGACAGGCCCGGTGGTGACGACAGGGGGTAAATACCGAGCTTGTTTCGCGAGCCATTCGGGATGAAACTGCGCGCCAAATCAGGAGCGCTGTTTTGGCCGATACCAGTAACGTCGTGGGCGGCGGCCCCAAGAAGGTTCTCTACACCCTCGCCACCATCGGTCAGATGGGTGTGGGCAAGGCCGCCAAGGCGCTGACGGCCAAGAACACCTGCAAGGCCTGTGCCTACGGCATGGGCGGGCAGCACGGCGGCATGACCAATGAACTCGATGAGTTTCCCTCGGTCTGCAACAAGTCGGTGCAGGCCCAATCGACCGATATCCAGCCGCCCATTCCCGAGCCGATCTTCGAGCACACCATTGCCGAATTGAGCGAGCTTTCCGGGCGCGAGATGGAGCGTCTCGGCCGCTTGGGCACGCCGCTCTTTCGTCGCGCCGGCTCGGATCGCTTCGAGCCGCTCGATTGGGATTCCGCGCTCGACCATGCTGCGCACCGCCTGGCTGAAACCGATCCCAAGCGGACGTTCTTTTATTCGTCGGGCCGCTCGTCCAACGAGGCGGGGTTCCTTTTCCAGCTTTTGGCGCGGGCCTATGGCACCAACAACGTCAACAACTGCTCCTACTATTGCCACCAGGCGACGAGCGAGGGGCTGGCGACGACCATCGGCAAGGGCACGGCTACGGTTGAGCTTGAAGACCTGACCGGGGCCGACCTGATCTTCGTGATCGGCGCCAATCCGTCGTCGAACCACCCGCGCTTCATTCACATGCTGAAAAACTGCCGCGAGCGCGGCGGGCAGGTGATCGTCATCAATCCGGCCAAGGAGCCGGGGCTCGTCAAATTCTCCGTGCCGAAATCGCCACTCTCGATGCTCAAGGGCGGCAGCGATATCGCCTCGGACTACCTGCAGCCGCGGATCGGCTCGGACATCGCTGTTTTCAAGGGTCTCGCAAAGGCCGTGCTGGAGCAGGGGACCGAGGACCGCGCTTTCATCGCTGCCTATGGCGCCGACTTCGATGCCTTCCGTAACGATATCGATACGCTTGGCTGGGATGTAATCACCGAGACCTGCGGCCTGTCGCGCGAGGAGATTTCGCGGGTTGCAGAGGCTTATGGCCGTTCGCAGCACGCGGTCTTTGCCTGGGGCATGGGCATGACGCACCATGTCCATGGCACGACCAATGTAGAAGCCATCGCCAATCTGGCGCTCATCCGCGGCATGATCGGCAAGCGCTTTGCCGGCCTCTTGCCGCTGCGCGGGCATTCCAATGTCCAAGGGATTGGCACCATCGGGGTCAAGCCGGTGCTGGCGCGCGATGTGCTCAGCCGCATGGAGGAGGTCTTTGGCGTCAGCTTCCCGGAAGAGAAGGGCCTCGACACCATGGCCTGCCTCAAGCGGGCCGAGGCGGGCGAAGTCGACGCGGCCGTCATCATGGGCGGCAATCTCTGGTCGGCGACGCCCGACACCGCGTTCTCGAGCCGCGCCATGGGCGCCATCGGCTTCAAGCTCTTCCTGACGACCACGCTCAACCAGGGCCACGTGCACGGCCTCGGTGATGGCGAGGTTCTCATCCTGCCGGTCACGGCGCGCGACGAGGAATGGGAGCCGACGACGCAGGAATCGATGTTCAACTTCGTCCGGCTCTCCGATGGCGGCATCGACCGTATCAGCACGGTGCGGCCCGAGAGCTGGATTCTCGGCCAGATCGGCAAGCGCGTCCTGCCGGATTCTCCAATCGATTTCGATGCCTTTTCCGGCCACGCAAAACTGCGAGACGCCATTGCCGCCATTGTGCCGGGTATGGAGGAACTGGCCGATATCGACGTGGCCAAGCGCGAATTCCATATTCGCAATCGCGTGCTGCATGTACCCGAGTTCGGCACGCTGGATGGCAAGGCGCATTTCGTTGTCACGCCGATCCCGAAACTCGAAAAAGGCAAGCTGATGCTCGCCTCGGTGCGCAGCGAGGGGCAGTTCAACTCCATTATCTACGAAGAAACCGACAGCTATCGCGGCAAGGCCGGCCGCTATTCGGTGTTCCTGAGCATGGCCGATATGGCGGAGCGCGGGCTGACCGAGGGCCAGAGGGTCTGCGTGCATTCTTCCGTGGGGGAAATGGAGGGCGTCGCCACCAGCTTCGACCTGCCACCCGGCTCAGTGCTCGCTTATTACCCCGAGGCCAACGTGCTGATCGGCACTGAAGTCGATCCGCGAAGCAAGACGCCCGCGTTCAAATCGGTGCCGGTCAGCGTGGTGGCGGCGGACTAGAGCGCTTCCTTTTCGTCGGCTCCCGGCCCAACCTGCAGCAGGCTTGGTTCGGCGCCAAAAATGCGCTTGGCCACGGCCTGGATTTGTTCGGCCGTCACTGCTTCGAGTTGTTTGTGGCGCTCTTCGACATAGTCGATTGGCAGGCCCTTCAATTGCTGCACCACCATTGTGCTCGCAATGGCCACCGAAGAGCGCAGCTGACTGATGGGATAGGCGCCGATGAGATAGCGCTTGGTCCGCTCGAGTGCCTTGGGATCGGGGCCTTCGGCGGCCATTTTGGCCAGCGTCTCACGGATGACCTTGATAGCCTCGCTTGCCTGGTCTGGGCGGGTTGAGGTGCCGATGGTCAGCGCTTCCGCCTGGTCGAGATTGACGAGGCCGCCGGACACGCCGTAGCTCAAGCCGCGCTTTTCACGCACTTCCACATTCAGTTCGGAGAGAAGACTTCCTCCGGCGAGCATCTCGGTCATCACATAGGCCGGGAAATAGTCCGGGTCCGTTTCGCCGATGCCTGGATAGGCGAGGTTGATCGAGGTCTGGGGCAGGGGATAGTCCACAGCCAGGTTCTGGCCGAAACTCAATTGCGCGGGTCCGATTTCG
Organism: Devosia sp.; assembly: GCF_040509215.1. Taxonomy (GTDB): domain Bacteria; phylum Pseudomonadota; class Alphaproteobacteria; order Rhizobiales; family Devosiaceae; genus Devosia. The sequence goes on along the minus strand of NZ_JBEVLL010000323.1, from coordinate 2,909 downwards.
GCAAGCTGACGCTTCTCCGGAAGATTTCCGAAAATGGCGTCGATCATCTCGCCGGCCGCCTTCTCATCGAGGGCGCCGACAATGCCGACCTTTAGTGTCTCCCGCGCAAAAAGTGCGTGATGGAGTTCTCGCAGGTCGTTGGCGGTAATCGTCGGCAGGCTCTCCGGAGTGCCTTCGAGGGGACGGGCATAGGGGTGATCGCCGAAGAGCGTCTGGTTCCACAAACGGCCGGCCGCATAGCCGGGATCCTGCGCGCGCGAGGCGATGCTGGCCAGGACCTGGGCGCGCATGCGATCGATGGCAGGCTGGTCAAAACGCGGCTGGTTGACGGCCAATGCCAAGAGGTCGGTTGCGTCCTCGCGTTGATCGGCCAGCATGCGGGCAAAGCCGCTGAAGAAATCAAAGCCGGCCGAAAAGCTCACTTCGACGCCGGCTTCATCGAGCCTTGTCTGGAAAGCGTCGCTATCGAGGTCGCCGGCGCCTTCATCGAAAAGCGAGGACATGAGCGAGGCAAGACCAACCTTGTCGTCCGGGTCCTGCGCAGCGCCGCCTTCGAAGGCAAATCCGATGGTGACGATGGGCACGGTGTAATCCTCGACCATCCAGGCTTCTATGCCGCCTGGAGAGGTGATGGACTTGAACGCCACCTCGGCCTGGGCAGGAAGAGCCAGTGCGATAGCAAGAAGCGGCGCGAGGAGAGCGGGAAGGGCGCGGCGGGTGCGGTGGAGGATGGCGATCATGGCTTGGTCTCCTCGGCAGGGGGGAGCAGATAGCCCGTGACTGCAATGGATGGGCGAAGGTATTTGATGGCAACGGCCTTCACGTCTTCAGCGGTCACAGCGCGGATGTGTTCGGGCCAAAGGGCGACGTCCTCGATCGAGCGATCGGTCGTGAGCCAGACCCCATAGGTCTGGGCCATGGCGGCCTGATCGTCGCGAGCGAAGATGGTGCTGCGGATGTAGCGGGTCTTTGCCCGTTCTAGCTCGGCTTCGGAAATGTCGCCGTTGATGAGATTGTCCACCTCGGCAAAGACGGCCTTCTCGAGGTCATCGAGCGTTGTGCCGGGACGAGGCGTGCCGAATACGGTGAAGGTGCCGGCATCAAACGCCATGCCGCCATAGCTCGCACCCACCTGGGCGGCGATGCCGGCCTTGACGACGAGGGCCTGATAGAGCCGGCTTTGCGGCCCATCGCTGAGGATGGCGGAGAGCACGTCGAGCGCCTCGGCTTCTCCGTCCTTTGCCTGGCGATAGCTTGGGACGACCCAGTTCCGCGCAAAGCTCGGCAGCGACACGCGGGCATCTTCGAGCGTGACGATGCGGCTGGAAGCGGCGGGCGGCTCCTGCGGGCGCTGGCGCGGCGGCAGATCGGGGCCGCGCGCGAGTTTGCCATAGCTCGCTTCGGCCATCTCCTTGACCTCCTCGGCATCGACATCGCCGGCGACGATGACGAGGGCGTTGTTCGGCGCGTAGTACCGATCGTAAAAGGTCAGCGCGTCTTCGCGGCTGAGGGTTTCTATCTCATGAGCCCAACCGATGACCGGGATGCGGTAGGGATGGTTCTGATAGAGCGTTGCGGTCACTTGCTCGGCGAGGATCGAGCCCGGTTGCGCCTCGACGCGCTGGCGCCGCTCATCGAGAATCACGGCGCGTTCGGCGTCGATGACCTCAGGGGCCAGGACGAGGTTGCGCATGCGGTCCGCCTCTATGTCCATCATATCGGCAAGCGCATCGGGTGGCACCGTCTGGAAATAGACGGTGACGTCGGCCGTCGTGAACGCGTTGGTTTCCCCGCCAAGTTCGTTGACCATGCCTTCGAGCGTGCCAGCGGGATATTTCGCCGTGCCCTTGAACATCAGATGCTCAAGAAAATGGGCCACGCCCGATTGTCCGGCCGGATCGTCGGCAGCGCCTGTGCGGTACCACACCATATGCGTGACGACCGGGGCGCGGCGGTCTGGAATCACTACCAGTTCGAGTCCGTTGTCGAGAATGAAGTGACTGACGTCGGGCGAGGGGATTTGCTGTGCCACCGCGGGAGCGGTAACGAGCAGAGCGGCCAAGAGGGCAAACGTCTGACGGTGCATGGTTCGGCGAACTCTCCATGATGTGGCTGGCGGCGGCGAAGTTAGCCGGATCGAAGGCGGGAGCAAGCGCGGATCCGCTCCGCGGTTGCCTCCCTGACGGCTATCCCCTAAATACGGCACAAATTTCTCACCTGAGGATCGGCCCATGGCGCGCCAGTTTATTTATCACATGCACGGAATGTCGAAGGCCTATGCTGGCGGCAAGAAGGTGCTGGATAATATCCATCTCTCCTTCTACCCCGATGCCAAGATCGGCATTCTGGGCCCGAACGGCTCGGGTAAGTCGACGCTGCTCAAGATCATGGCCGGCATCGATACCGAATTCTCCGGTGAAGCCTGGGCTGCCGATGGCGCCAAGGTTGGCTATCTGGCGCAGGAACCGCAGCTTGACCCGGCGCTGAACGTGCTGGGCAACGTCATGACCGGCGTCAAGGAAAAGAAGGACATCGTCGACCGTTACAACGAGTTGATGATGAACTATTCCGACGAGACCGCTGACGAAGCGACCAAGCTCCAGGACCAGATCGACGCGCAGAACCTGTGGGATCTCGAATCGCAGGTTGAAGTCGCCATGGAGGCGCTCGGCTGCCCTCCGGGCGATGCCGACGTCAACAATCTCTCGGGCGGTGAAAAGCGCCGCGTCGCGCTCTGCGCGCTGCTGCTGTCGAAGCCCGACCTGCTGCTGCTCGACGAACCGACCAACCATCTCGACGCCGAAACCACGGCCTGGCTTGAACGGCACCTGCGCGAGTTCGAAGGTGCGGTGCTGATCATCACCCACGATCGCTACTTCCTCGACAATGTCACCGGCTGGATTCTCGAA
>NZ_JBEVLL010000322.1:0-7557 GCF_040509215.1 Devosia sp. | reverse complement strand
CAAACGACCGGGCCTTTTTGCATTCAACGGGTGAAGGGGAAGAGCGCCCGCAATTTCGGCTCGCGCAACCAAAGCGCCACCCAGGCCAGGGTGCCGAGGTAGATGCTGAAGAGCGTGTGGCTGAAGAGCGGATTGTCGACCCGCAGATTGGCTGCCAATGCAGCGCCAAGCAGCGCCGTCATCAGCACGGCGCCAAGCAGGGCTGTCCGCGGTATGATGTAGAGGACCGCCACGACGACCTCGATAATGCCGATCAGCAGAAGGTACTTTGCTGGCCAGCCCACAACCTCCAGCGGTTCAAGCGCCAGCGGTGAATTGATGAGTTTGGGTGCAGCCGAAGCCCCCAGAAGAAAGAGCGTCACCAGCGCGCTCAATACCCAACCAGTCCTGATCATTTTTGCCTCCTGCGGTTCCGTCATCGTCCGCTCGTTTCTGCGACGAAGCGATGCGGCGGATTTCGACAGGCGCTGACAGAGATCTATCTCGATCAGCTCGCCGCGCCAAAGCGCTGACTGTGCTCCGGTCGCCAACCCGCATCGCTTTTTTCGGCATGGTCAAGCGCCTGTTCCGGCAGCATCGGTCGCCCGAACAGATAGCCCTGCATCACCGTGCCACCGAGACCGGCAAGAGCTTCGAGCTGAGCCTCGGTCTCGATCCCCTCGAAAACGCAGGACATGCCGAGGTTGCGGCAAAGATCGACCATGGTTTTGACGATTGCGCGGCTGGTTGGGTCGCTCGTCACTTCGGCAACAAAGCTGCGATCGATCTTGATCCGGTGCAGCGGCAGGCGCTGGACGTGGGTGAGGCTCGAATGTCCGGTGCCAAAATCGTCGAGCGCGATCCGCCCGCCAAGGCTCAGGAGGCGCGAAAGGGCATCCCTGGCCTGATCGAGATCGCGCATGATGGCCGTTTCGGTGATCTCGAAATCGACGCGGCTCGGGCGCGGCGCGGCCTCCACCTGCGCGATGACGGCGTCGATGGCGGCAGGCGAGCCAATGTCGTTGGCCGAAAGATTGACCGAGAGCCGCATGCGCCGCGGAAGCTGCTCGCTGACTGCCAGCGCCTTGCGCAGCACGATCTGGGTAATCTTTCCGATCTGTCCCATGCGTTCGGCCATGGGAATGAACTCGGCCGGCGACACTTCGCCCAGCGTCGGGCTGCGCCAGCGCGCCAGAACCTCGAAGCCGGTCGTCTCGCCGATGGCGATGTCGAATTGCGGCTGCAGCAGAATATAGATCTCTTCATCGAGATCGGAGGTATGCAGCAGATGCTCCATGCGCCGGATCTGTCGCAGGTCATGCGCGTCGATAGCCGAGAACACCATGGTGCCGCCGCGCGCGTCGCGCTTGGCGAGCCATCCGGCATAGTCGGCATGATCGAACAGGGTTTCCGGCGTGTCCTCTGGTCCCGATGCCGCAAAGCCGATGGAGGCAGTGACGTGGGTCGTGCCCGACGAGAGCTTGATCGGTCGCCCGATTGCCTCGCAAAGACGTTGGCCGAGACGTTCCAGATTTGGTCCTGCCGAATTCTCGGTCAGGATCACCGCAAAATTGTCGCTGTCGAGGCGTGCGAGGAAGGACGAAAACGGCCTCGCCGCGTCGATCCGCTGCGCGACCTCTATCAGAACCCGGTCGCCCATGACCTGGCCAAAAACCTCATTCACGGCCTTGAAGCCATCGAGATTGAGCCGCGCGACGGCGATTGTCCTGCCGCCGGCCTTGGCTTCATCCAGTGCTCTTGCCAGTTCGTTCTGGAACGACCGGCGATTGGGCACGCCGGTCAGGCTATCGAGCCAGGCGAGGCGGTGGTTTTCGTCGAGCAGTTCCTGGGTCTGCTCCTGCTTTCGCGCCATTTCCTGGCGCGAGGCAACAAGCCCGGTAAAACCGCGATAGTTGTCGAAGAGAATTATCGCGAGCGTCGCCGTCACCAGGACCATGTTCAGCGCGATCGCTATGAAGACCGGTTGTCCCGTCATGACGAAGAAGGTCGTGAAGGGGACGAGAACGCAGGCGCTGACCGCTACGGCCGCCTTGCGCACATTGAGCAGGCAGAACATGCAGCCGATCGTGGTGATGGCCATGAAGAAGGCGACGTGTGCCTGCTGCAGCGCGTTTCCATAGGGGTAGAGATTAAGCGCCCAACTGGCAAAGCCAACGGCGATGATCGGGCCCAGAACCACCATGGACCTGATGTCGCGCCGAGCCCGCTCCGGGGTAAGCGTTGCGCTGTCGCCGCGTATCCAACGCAGGATGCGCAAGGCGCAGAGCAGGGTGAAGACCCCTGGAATGGCCACGGTAAGAACGAGGGGCGCGCTGGAAAAATGCGTGGCGGCCAGGATGATCATGTCCGCCACCAGCATGGCGTACATCAGCGGCACTTGCCGCCTAAGCGCATGCCATTGGGCGAGCGACAGTTCTGCCGACCCTGGAGATTCAAAAATGACGCGGCCCAGGCGCCGGAATACTGACATGGCACTGCCCTTTGTGTGACAAGCCTAAGCCTAGATTTCCTAATAGATCAGTAAATCTGCCATGATGGTCGCCTTTGGCGTCAAATTTCGCATTCGCAACGATGCAATAGACCGCAAAAAACCTTTCCTGGCCCATTGGAAGGCGCCGCGCTTCCCGCTACAAACGCCTCCGAAATCGATTTCGGTAGTTGATTTGCGACTGCCAGAGGTGCCGGCTGCGGCTGGCAGGAGGACGACTTGACCATTGTGAGCTTCAACACCGCGCTTGATCTCAGCGGCCCCTATGGCCTGACCGCGCCGTCGCGCAATATCACCACGGCAATCACCCTGCCGGGCGACGTCCACGGCGCACTCCTCGCCACCGATCTCATCCCCGATCCTTATTTCGGCGAGAACGAAAAGGTCGTGATGTGGGTGGGCGAGACGGAGTGGCATGTCGAGCGCCGCTTCGACGCTTCGGCGGCCGATATCGACGGCTACCTGACGCTGACGCTCTCGGAAGTCGACTGCATCGCCACCATTCTGCTCAATGGCGAAGTCGTTGCCCGCACCGACAATAGCTTTGTCCGTAACGATATCGACGTCACCGGCAAGGTGCATCAGGGCGAGAACAGCCTGCGCATCGAGTTCGGTGTGGCGCCCGATGTCGCCAAGGCGCGTTCCGACGCCCATCCCTTCCCGATCCCCTTCACCTACAATTACCAGACCAACGGGTTGAAGGGCATCCACATGAACTTCATCCGCAAGGCGGCGTGCCATGCGGGTTGGGATTGGGGTATCTGCACTATGCCCGTCGGCGTCTATGGGACGATGAGCCTGCGCAAATCGCGCCTCGCCCGTCAGGACAGCGTCGAGGTCGAACAGACCCACGGCGCCAATTCGGTTGAGCTCTCGATCAAGGCCCGCGTCTTCGCCTTTGCCCATGGCGAGGTCGAACTCGAACACACGATCGACGGCCAGACCATCACCGACAAGGTCTCCGTCCAGAAGGGCGAAAACGTCTTCACCCACAATCTGACGATCCACAGTCCCAAGATCTGGTGGCCGTCAGGGCAGGGCGCCCAGCCGCTTTACGAGCTGACGACGAACCTCGAAGGCGAAGTCACGACCCGCAAGATCGGGCTGCGAAAGCTTGAATGGATCATCGAGAAGGACGAGATTGACCACTCGTTCAAGTGCCGCATCAATGGCCGCGACATCACCATGATGGGCGCCAACTGGATTCCGGCCGACGCCATTCCCTCGCGCGTCACCCCCGCAGTCATTCGCGATCTGCTCGAGAGCGCCAAGGCCGCCAATATGAACATGCTCCGCATCTGGGGTGGCGGTCAGTATGAGTCGGACTATTTCTACGAGCTCTGCGACGAACTCGGGATCCTCCTCTGGCACGATTTCATGTTCTCCTGCATGAGCTATCCGTCCGATCGCGACTTCCTCGCCTCGGTCGAGACCGAGATCACCCAGCAGGTGCGCCGCCTCAGCTACCACGCCTCCATCGCCCTCTGGTGCGGCGACAATGAAGTCATCGGTTCGCTCCACTGGTACCCTGAGACCAAGGCGGCGCCGGAGCGCTATGTCGCCAATTACGACCGGCTCAATTCCATGCTGCACCGGATCGTCGAGGACGAAGACCCGTCTCGTCGCTTCTGGCCGTCCTCGCCCTCGCTTGGTTACATGGATTTCTCCGACGGCTGGCACTCCGACACCCGCGGCGACCTCCACTATTGGGACGTCTGGCACTCGGCCAAGAGCTTTGACGCCTATCGCTCGGTCAATCCGCGCTTTGCCTCCGAGTTCGGCTTCCAGTCCTTCACCTCGATGAATGTCATCGAGACCTTCTCGGAAGAAAAGGACCGCAATCCGTCGTCCCCGGTCATGGAAAACCACCAGCGCAACAATGGCGGCAATGCCCGCATCATCGAGACGATGACGCGCTATTTCCGCTTCCCGCGCGATTTCGACCAGATGGTGTTCCTGTCTCAGATCCAGCAGGGCCTCGCCATCAAGACCGCCATCGAATACTGGCGCTCTACCAAGCCGCGCTGCATGGGCACGCTCTATTGGCAGATCAACGACATCTGGCCAGTGGCGAGCTGGTCGAGCCTCGACTATGGCGGGCAGTGGAAGCTGATGCACCACATGGCCAAGCGCTTCTTCCGCCTCGTCAACGTCGTCGCCGTGCCCAATGCCGACGGCTCCGAGATCATCCTCAAGGGGATCAACGACACCGGCCGCCCGGTCTCGATCGCTCTCGAGGTTATCGCTGCCAAAGTCACTGGCGAGAGCCGCGTCATCTTCTCCGGCAACAGCGCCCTCAGCGCCGATGCCGCCATCGGTGTCACGACTATCGCCGGTGCGGACCTGGCCGCAGACGAATTCCTCTACTTCACCTGGAAGGATGCATCCGGCGCGGTCCTGGGCGAAAACGACTATTTCCCCAAGCCCTACAAGGCTTACGAGTTGGTGCAGCCATCGGTCTCCACCTCCTGGTCGGATCGGAATGGTCAGGCCGTGCTGACGCTTTCGAGCGACAAGCCCGCCTTCTTCGCCACGGCGTCAGTCGATGTGCCCGGCTATTTCTCGGACAATGCCGTGACGCTACTGCCCGGCCGCCCCGTGGAACTGACCTTCATTCCGCGTCATGGCGCTGAGGTCACCGCATCCGACCTGTCCGCGTCGCTCTCCGTGCGGAATCTGGCCGAGACGTTCTAAGCGCCGTCTCTTCCATACTAGAGCATTGACTTGGCGGTCCCCATCGCGCATCGGTGCGGGACCGCCTTTTTTCTTCCTGCCCGGACCAGCCATGTCTCGCCCCCGTATTCTCGGCACGCTTTTGTTCCTTGCCGGATATGGGGTCGCCTGATGGCATCGACGGTTTCCCCAATCGAGAGCCGCTCAAACCTGGGCATCGGCCTTGTGCTGATGTCCCAACTCGTCCTTCTCGTTCTCGATATTTCGGCCAAGTGGTTGTCCGTCGAGGGCATGGCGACGACGCAGATCGTCTTCATGCGCTATGCTACGCATCTCACGCTCCTGCTGCTGCTCTTCCTGCCGGTCAGTGGTTTCACCGTGATGAAGAGCAACAACTGGAAGCTGGAAGTCCTGCGCGGCACTTGCCTCCTCGGGACGACCGGGCTTAACTTTCTGGCCATGCGCTATCTGCCGCTTACGGTTACCAGCGCCATCCTCTTCACCTCCCCATTGCTGATCTGTGCCATGTCGGGCCCGCTTCTGGGCGACAAGGTTGGCTGGCGTCGCTGGCTTGCCATCGGCGTCGGCTTCATCGGCATTTTGGTGATCGTGCGCCCCGGCTCCGAGGCTTTCCAGCCGACGGCTCTGCTGAGCGTCGGCGCCGCATTCTTCCTGGCGCTGTTTTCCATCCTCACCCGCAAACTGGCGGGCGTCGACAGCGCCTCGACCCAACAGTTCTTTGCGGGCGCAACGCCGGTCATCCTGCTGACGCCGGTGGCCTTTACCGACTGGGTCTGGCCGACACAGCCGATTTCGTGGGTCGCCTTCCTCATCATGGGCGCCGCGGGACTCGGCGGGCACTTCCTCAATTCAATGGCTCATCGCTTTGCGACGCCGGCCATCCTTGCCCCGTTCAGCTATCTCAGCCTGCTCTACCTAGCCATCGCCAGTTGGTTGATCTTCAACCAGCCACCCGATCAGTGGTTTATTCTCGGGGCTGCCATCATCATATCGAGCGGCCTCTACATCTGGCTGCGCGAGCGTCAGCTCGCCAAGCCCGACGTCACGCCCGTCAACGAGCCGGCTTAGGGACCTCCTGCTCGATCTCCTTGAGTGGCTCCGCCGTTGGCGCCAATCCATGGGTAATCAATCGCGCGCTACGCTGGCCGGTCAGGTAAATCCAAAGCCAGCTCATGGCGACGAAGATGCGGTTCTTCACATCGACGAGGAAATAGATGTGGGCGATGCCCCACACCCACCAGGCAAACCACCCCTTGAGCGCAAGCCAGCCGAAATCGATCACCGCTGCCTGCTTGCCAATCGTCGCCAGATCGCCAGCATGATCGTAGGCAAACGGCGCCCTTGTGCTGTCTCCTGCGACCTGCCTCAGCACTGCGCGAGCCGCATGGGCGCCGGCCTGCTTGGCTGCGGGAGCCACGCCCGGCACCGGCTTGCCATCTGGCTTGGCTATGCTCGCCGTGTCGCCGACAACGAAAATCTCGGGATGTCCGGGCACCGAGAGATCCGGTTCGACCTTCACCCGCCCCGACCGATCCGCCTCAGCGCCCAGCCATTTTGCCGCCGGCGAAGCCGCAACCCCCGCTGCCCAGATGACAGTCTTGGTTGCGAGGCGCTTTTCGCCGAACGTGACGCCGTCTTCATCGATCGCCTTGACCATCTGCCCGAGTTCAACCTCGACACCGAGATCTTCGAGCGACTTCAGGGCGTAGGCCGATAGCTCCGGCTTGAAATTGAGAAGCACGCGATCCGCGCCTTCGATGAGCACCACGCGCAGGTCTTCCGGTGCAATGGTCTGGAACTGCCCGGCAAGGCTCGCGCGACCGAGCTCGCTGATCGCCCCGGCCATTTCGACGCCGGTCGGCCCCGCGCCGATGATCGCAAAGGTCAGCAGCGCCCGGCGCTTCCGTGGATCAAATTCGCGCTCTGCAGCCTCGAAGGCCAGCAGCAATTTCCGGCGGATCGCGGTGGCGTCCTCGAGCGTCTTGAGCCCAGGCGCAAACTCTTCCCACTGGTCATTGCCGAAATAGGCATGCTGCGCGCCTGTGGCGATGACCAGGCTGTCGTACCGCTCCGGCGCGCCATCCTCGATCAGCACTTGTCTGTTGGCGACATCGATGCCGGTCACCGTGGCCATGATCACCCGCGTATTTCGCTGGTTGCGCAGGATATGGCGGATGGGCCAGGCGATTTCCGAGGGGCTCAGCGATGCCGTCGCCACCTGGTAGAGGAGAGGCTGGAACAGGTGATGGTTGCGCCGGTCGATCAGCAGCACTTCGACATCGGCACGCGCCAGTGCTTGCGCCGCCGCTATGCCGCCAAAACCGCCGCCAATGATTACGATGCGGTGCTTCGGCTCTGCCATATCGGCCTCCATG
>NZ_JBEVLL010000321.1:0-4123 GCF_040509215.1 Devosia sp. | reverse complement strand
CAGGCGGGGGGCAAGCGCCCCCGCTCCCCGCTGGGGAGAGGGTTGCGGCGAGGGGAAGGCGATGAGGGGCGCTGGCGCGAGCATGGGAAAACATTAGGGGCGGGCAGTCGCCCTGCCCACCCCCAAAATCACTGCCACAGACGGCAGGCTTACTTCAGGAAGCCGTTGGCCTTGAGCCAGTCGACAGCGACGTCCTTGGGGGCGGCGCCTTCGACCTGGATGCGGCCGTTGAGCTCCTGCAGGGTGGTGATGTCGAGCTTGGCGAAGACGGGTGCCAGCAGGTCCTTGATCTGCGGGTATTCAGTGAGCACGGCTTCGCGGATGATCGGCGACGGCTCATAGACCGGCTGCACGCCCTTGTCGTCTGCGAGAACGACGAGGCCCGACGGCGCGATGCCGCCATCCGTGCCATAGACCATGGCAGCGTTGACGCCATCGGTCTGCTGGGCGGCAGCGGCGATGGTGGCGGAGGTGTCGCCGCCCGAAAGGGTCACGAGCTGTTCGGGCTTGAGGGTGAAGCCATAAACTTCCTGGAATTTCGGCAGGGCAGCCGGCGAGCTCACGAACTCGGCGGATGCCGCGAGCTTCACTTCGCCGCCATCGGCAACGTACTTGCCGAAGTCGGTGAAGGTCACGAGCTTGTTGGCGTCCGCGAGATCCTTACGGAGCGCCACGGCCCAGGTGTTGTTGGCCGGGGCCGGCTGCAGCCAGACGACCTTATTGGCCTCGAGGTCGAGCTTGGCGGCTTCGTCATAAGCTTTGGCGGCATCGTTCCAGAGCGGATCGTCAGCCTTGTTGAAGAAGAAGGCGGCATTGCCGGTATATTCGGGATAGATGTCGATCTGGCCGGCGACGATGGCTTCGCGCACGACGGAAGTGGCACCAAGCTGGATCTTTTCGGTCACCGGCACGCCATTGGCCTGCAGAACCTGCGAGATGATATTGCCGAGGAGACCGCCTTCGGTGTCGATCTTGGACGACACAACAACCTGGGCGTTGGCAAGGCTGGTCGTCAGGGCCAGGGCGAGAGTAGCCGCGGCAAGTTTGGTTAGTAGACGCACGTTGATCTCCTTGGATCGTTGGCCGGTGTGGCCGCTTGTCTTTGGGAAGGTTCAGGCGAGGTGCGGGTAGGATCGGTCGATCGCCCTCTGCTCCATCGCAAGAATGCTGTCGTAGGCTTCGTCCGGGAGGACTTCGAAGCCAGCGAAATGAAATTCGGGATGATCCTTGCGCCCTGCCCCGCTGAAGAAGTCGGCGAGTACGGCACGCAATTTGGCCAGGTCACTGTCAGATAATGTCAGCACGGTGATGAATGGCAGGCCCGGAGCGAACGATGTCCAGCCGATGACCTTGATCGCATCCTGCACATCCTTTGGCTGAAGCTGGAGTGTGACGGGATCGATGGCCGCCACATCGGCGCGTCCGTCGATTACCGACTGCAACGAGGCCACATGGCTACCGGTTGCAAAAGTTTCCGAGAAGAAGCGCCCGTTTTCGGCATGGGCGGATACGGCATCGCGAAACGTGTTGTAACCGGACTGCGAGTGGACCGCGTTGTAGGCGGCGCGACGGCCGCGCAGGTCTTCAAGGCGCTCGGCGCTGTCATCGGCACGCACGACGAGGGCGCTGCGATAGTTCGGGCCATCGGTGCCTTCGACGGCGTAGATCGGCGTGCCTACATAACGGACCTTGCCATCAAGCAGGCTGCGAAGGGGATAGCCGCAGGTCTGCGCGAGAAGGAGATCGCTATCGAGCCAAGCAGATTCGAGGTTTTGGTTGCCGTTCAGCGTCTCGGGCAAGTCATTGAAACCTGCGGCGGCCAGACGGGTTCGCAGGTCGGCCCACAGAAGATCGACCGAGCTGGCGCCCGGATCGTACATGGCGAGTGAAACTGTTCGTGTCATTCGGGCGCATCCGTCACGCGGTGATGCGGATGCAGCAGCTTGTCATGCGGCTTCACGAAGAAGCGCGCGAAGAGTTCGCCGTAGTTGCGATAGACGAGACCGCCATTGTGCTGCACCAGCGTTTCCCGATGGGCGCGATAGAGCGCCGGCAGGTCATACCAAGCGATGGTCGGGCGCAGATGGTGCAGGACGTGCAGATTGTTGTTGAGGAACAGCAGCGCCAGCGGACCGCCACCTTCGACAATGGCCGTGCGCTCCTCGTGATTGTCGGCAAAACGATGCTCGGCAAAGGAACGGATACGGGTCAGTGCGCCCCCGGCATAAACGAAGGCCAGGATATAGAGCCAGATCGGCATCTGGCAGACTGCCAGTACCCAGAAGAGTACAATGGCGACGAGAGCCGTCTGAATGGCCCAGATGCGCCGTCTCTTGCCCTGGTTGGCCACGACCAAGCCAAACTCAGCGTAGAGGAAGAAGCCGATCATGAAGGCGGGCCCAACGATCAGGCGTCCCAGAAGGGTTTGATTGAACCGCAGCAGCGCCTTCAGCCATGCAGGTGCACCACTCCAGGCCTGCTCGGTGATGTAGAACGACTCTGGATCGTCGAGCGGATCGGTCAGCCGCTCGTCGCGGTGATGCTGCAGATGGCCGAGTTTATAGATTGGATAAGGCAGCCACAGCGAGAGCGGTGGCCAGCCGAGTGCATCATTGACTGCCCTTATGCGCGTGGGATGACCATGGATGATCTCGTGTTGCAGCGACCCCTGCCAGGCCACCGTCCAGGCGGCGAGCGGAATGAGCAGCCAGAGCGGAATCGACTGCCAGAAATAGGTGAGCGCCAGCCACCCGCCATAGATCGCAAACACCAGGGCGAGTGTGGGCCATTCCAGGGTTCTGGCACGGATATAGGGTATGGTTTGGTCGGCTCGGTGCGTCATGCCTGATATAAATCACCGGGCGCGAATTTAAGTCTATAATTTGAATAGACTATATTGCCGATCGCACGGCGGGCTTGAGGTATTGCCTTCTAGCGGTTCGATGACTCCGGCAACTTCTTGCTGGGAGGCCCTTCCCGGTGTCGAAAACAGCTATGGCGATGAGATGCTCTTGAGGGCGGCTTGAACGCTCAAGCGGAGGACTGTTACCGGCGACCGCGCCGCAGCCGGAACGCGCCGCTGCATAGTGAGAACGTGCTGGATTGGGCACGCTTCGGCAAATGCCAGCCTCGCCAATGACCAAAAATCAGAATGCTCCCGTCGACCCAAAGCACGGAAGTAAAACATCTATCCAAGTCATTGAAACCAGACACAGACGGGAGCAGTTTCTGCGTCAATTGCGGCCCCGAGCGGGGATCCGCGGACAGGAGACATTCAATGAAGTTTTCCAAAGTGCTCGTCGCAGTGGGTCTTTTGGCAATCTCGACCCCGGCCTTCGCACAGACGGCCCTGGAGCAGGTCCAACAGGCCGGCGTACTTAAGATCGGCACCGAAGGCACCTATGCCCCGTTCACGTTCCACGACGCTTCGGGCGCACTGGTTGGCTTCGACGTGGAGATCGGCCAGGTCGTCGCCGAACACCTAGGGGTGAAGCCCGAATTCGTCGAAGGCCCATGGGATGGGCTGATCGCGGGTATCGACGCCAATCGCTACGATGTCGTGATCAACCAGGTGGGCATCAACGCCGAGCGCCAGGCGAAGTATGATTTCTCGGAACCCTATATCGCCTCAAAGGCGGCGCTGGTGGTTCGTGATGACAATGCCGACATCGCCAGCTTCGAAGACCTTTCGGGCAAGAAGTCGGCGCAGAGCCTGACCAGCAATTTTGGCAAGCTGGCGGAAAGCTTTGGCGCTGAACTCGTCGGCACAGAAGGCTTTGATCAGTCGATCGCATTGGTCATTCAGGGCCGCGCTGACGCCACCATTAATGACAGCCTGTCCTTCTTCGACTTCAAGAAGCAGCAGCCTGATGCTCCTGTGAAGGTCGTCGCCACGGCAGCGGATGCTGATTTCTCCGGCGTCATCCTCGCCAAGGGGAAACCGGAACTGCTGGCCGCAATCAACGAGGCACTGGCAGCCATCAAGGCTGATGGCACCTATGCCGAAATCTCGCAGAAGTATTTCGGCGAAGACGTCTCGCAGTAATTCTGGAACCACAGCATGCTACGGGTCGGCCTCCGGGCCGATCCTTTCGTTTTGGGAGCACCGATGCCGCCCTGGCTG
>NZ_JBEVLL010000320.1:0-5722 GCF_040509215.1 Devosia sp. | reverse complement strand
GATCGGCATCAATGTCACCCTCGACCTGCAGGAAAATGCCAGCTTCTTTGAGGCGCAGGATAAGCGTAGCTACCAGGCGGTGGTCAGCGGTGGCTCGTTCAACTCCAACGATCCCGGCGATCTGCGCGATTATGTGACCTGCGGCGCGGCCAACAACTATTCCGAGTTCTGCGTGGAAACCAACGACGCCGCCTTCAAGGCCTTCGATGAAGCGCTGGATCCGACAGAACGGAAATCGCTCGCCAACGCATGGGAGGCCAGTTTCCTCGCCAGCCATCCGGTGTTCTACATGTATTGGCGCAAGCGCTTCATGGGCGTCCACAACACCGTCCACGGCATGGTGCTGCACCCCAATACTGACAACAATATGCGGTGGGACCAGCTCTGGCTCTCCTGATAGACTCGGGGCTGCCGGCTCTCCGGCGGCCTCTTCTTCTGCCCTGCTGCCCAGAGATCGAAGCCATGACCGACACGCCCATTCTGTCCGTTGCCAATCTAAACGTCGCCTTCCAGACCATCGATCATGCCGGTCGCGTCGGCTGGACGCCCGTGGTCAACGATGTGTCATTCACCATCGCGCCTCGGCAAACGCTGGCGGTGGTCGGTGAATCGGGTTCGGGCAAGAGCGTTACCTCCCTTGCCATAATGGGCCTCCTCGATCCCAAGCATTCCCGCGTCACCGGCACGGTCAATTTCGCCGGCCGCAACCTGCTCGACCTGTCCGATGCGCAGATGCGCACGATCCGCGGCAACGAGATCGCGATGATCTTCCAGGAGCCCATGACCAGCCTCAACCCGGTCTACACCATCGGGCATCAGGTCTCGGAAGTTCTCATCGAGCACAAGGGGCTAAGCCAGGAAGCGGCCGATGCCGAGACCGTGCGGCTCTTCGAACGGGTTCGCATTCCCGCGGCCAAATCGCGCCTCAACGACTACCCGCACAATTTCTCCGGCGGCATGCGGCAGCGCGTGCTCATCGCCATGGCGCTTGCGTGCCATCCAAAACTATTGATCGCCGACGAGCCGACGACGGCCCTCGATGTCACCATTCAGGCCCAGATCGTCGAGCTGATCAAGGAACTGCAGGCCGAAGAAGGCATGTCGGTGATGTTCATCACCCACGACATGGGCGTCGTCGCCGAAATCGCTGACAAGACCATCGTCATGTACAAGGGCCGGGCGGTGGAAACCGGCGCCACCGAAGATGTCTTTGCCCATCAGGGACACCCCTATACCAAAGCCCTGCTGTCGGCCGTACCACGGCTGGGATCGATGACCGGCATCGAGCGCCCGATGCGCTTCCCCGTCGTCGACAAGACCACGGGCGAGTCTGATGTGCCGACCCAAACGCCAGACACCGTCGAGCGGGTCGGCGACCCACTGCTTCAGGTGACCAATCTCGTCAAACGTTTCGACATCCACAAAGGCATGATGCGTAAGGTCGTGGCGCGGGTCCATGCGGTCGAAAATATCTCCTTCGACCTGCGTGTCGGCGAGACCCTGGCGCTCGTCGGCGAGTCAGGATGCGGCAAGTCGACCACTGGCCAGTCCATCTTGCGCCTGCAGGAGCCGAATGGCGGGCAAATCCTCTTCGAGGGCACCGATCTTCGGAAGCTGGACACGCTTGAGATGCGCTCGATGCGTTCGCGCATCCAGATGATCTTTCAGGATCCCTATGCCAGCCTCAATCCGCGCATCAGGATTGGCGACGCCATTGCCGAGCCCATTCTACAGCACGGCCTGGGCGACCGGCAGTTTGCCCGGGAGCGTGTGGCCGAATTAATGGAGCGCGTCGGCCTGACCGCCGAAATGGCCAATCGCTTCCCGCATGAATTTTCAGGCGGTCAACGCCAGCGCATTTCCATCGCCCGCGCGCTGGCGCTTAATCCCAAGCTGATTGTGGCCGACGAGGCAGTCTCGGCGCTCGATGTGTCGATCAAGGCGCAGGTCGTCAACCTGCTTCTCGACCTGCAATCCCAGCTCAAGCTCGCCTATCTTTTCATCTCGCATGACATGGCCGTGGTCGAGCGCCTCAGCCATCGGGTCGCCATCATGTATCTGGGCGAAATTGTCGAGATCGGACCGCGCGCGGCCATTTTCGGCAATCCGCAACACCCCTATACCAAGCGCCTGATGGCCGCCGTTCCGGTGCCCGATCCAGCCCGCCGGCTCATCAAGCGACCGGTCTCCAACGACGAAATCAAGAGCCCGATCCGCGGGATCGACTATGTCGTTCCACCCCGCCAGATGCGCGAGGTCACGCCCGGCCACTTCGTGCAGGAGTTTGGCGAGGAATGGGCCAAATCGGCCTGAGCTAAACCTGCCCGTCGAGCGAGAAGTCGCAGACCTCTTCGGCGATCCGCGCAATCATCCCGGTCAGCGGGCTGATCGGATCGTCGCGGTGGACCGCAACATATTGCAGCGGCGGCAGCACGATCTCGGTCTTGACCTCACGCAGGCGCCCGCGGCGGATTTCCTCGTCAAAGACGCCCTTGTGAAGATAGGTGATGCCCATCCCGGCAGCGGTCATACGCGCCAGGGCGGTAAGATTGGTACAGGCCGTCACGACATTGGCCGTCTGCCCCCATTCGCGCAGATAGCGGTTCATGATCACCTCTGCCGCTGCCGTGTCGCCATGGCCGAGGATGGGCAGTTTGGCGAATTCCTCGGCTGTCAGCATACCGTCACCCGGAACAAGGTTCGGGCTCGCCACCCAGACCCGTTCCACGGACGCAAGTTCGGTCACCTGCAGGTCGGCATCGACCCTGAGCTTGGTCCCGATGGCGAGGTCGATCTTGCGTTCGCGCAGCATCAGGTTGATCTGGGTCGAGGTATCAACCCGAGACATCGGCACGAGCCCGGGAAACCGCTCCGAAATCACCGCGCAAAGCTTTGGCAGCCAGGTGAGGGCGACAGCTTCGGTCACTCCGAAACGAAAGGGGCCTGTCGGGTTCGGGGCGCCTGCGCCTACGGCCGTTACTGAATTGTGCGAGCGCAGGAAATTCTCGCTCGCCCGCATCAGCTCCTCCCCCTTGGCGGTAAGCCGGATGGCCCGCTTGGTCCGGTCAAACACCTCGACGCCGAGCGTCATCTCCAGTTCCTGGATGCGCTTTGAGATATTGGACTGGGTCGTGTTCAGCCGATCAGCCGCGGCGACGAAACTGCCCAGCGTGCCGCTCCAGTAGAACGCCTCGATCTGTTTGACGCTGGGCATGGCATGGCTCCAAATCTGAAACTGTGCCGGTTCCTAGCATGCCGGCAGGCCGAGGGCATCACGCCCGTGGGGTGCTGACCCTGACCAGCAATCCGCAAACCATCAGCCCCGCGCCGACGACGGCAAAGATACTGCCGGGTCCGAGCGCGGCCGCAACGGTACCGGCGCCGAGCGGCAGCAGAAACTGGCCGAGCCGGCTGGCGGTCAGCCGCAGGGACATCGCCGTGGCCCGGCTTTCGATCGGCGCAATGGCGAGTGTAAGCGAAATGGAACAGGCAATCGCAAGGCCCATGCCGAACCCGGTCCCCGCGAGCACGGTGCCTAACAGCCAGAGCGGCATTTCAAAGGCAAACGCCGCCGTCGCAAGGCCAGTCGAGGCCAGCGAAATGGAGATCAGCCCGGGTTTCCCCACCCGCAGCACCAGGCTCGAAAACATGAAACGCGAGGCCATGGAGGCGATGGCGCGAAGGCTTAGCAGCACACCAACCGTGGCGGCGTCGATACCCTGAGCAGCGCCGAGGACGGGAAAAAAGACGATGATGAGATCGTTCGCGGTCAGGCAAAGGCTGCTCGAAAGCAGGATCACCAAGAGGCCGGGCGTGCGCAACAGGCTGCCGATGCCAGACGGCAGGGTTTTCGTGTCGCCGCTGTGTTTGGGTAGTGCCCGCACCATTGCCAGCCCGCTGAGGACGAGGGCCATGGCCATCGCGGCGAGAAGCCAATGTATCCTCTGGTCCGGATGCAAGTCGCCCGCGGGCGTCGTCAGCGAAAGCGCCAGCGGACCAAGCACATGCCCGAGCGAGGTTGCGACAAGAAAATGACCCAGCACCCGGTCATGGCCCTCCGGCCCCGAGCAGCGCGTCGTCATCAGTTGCAGAGCCGAGATCACCATGACCTGGCCGATGCCAAGCATGGCGGTGAAGGCAAAGATGGTGATGAAGTCGGAAGCGACCAGCCACAGGCCGAGGATCGCCAACGCAACGAGCACGACGCCGGCAAGGGCGGTGCCACCCTCGCCGTGGCGATCATTGCGCTGGCCGATCTGGACCAGCAGAAACACCGGCAACAGCGCAAAGGCCGAGGACAGGATGCCAAGCTGGGACAGTGGCATCGCCATTTCTACAGCACGGTAGGAGGTGACGATACGCGCCAGCGGCACGGTCACTTGCAGGAGCGTCGCTGACAGCAGCAGTGGACCGAGCAGTCGCCAGTTCAGCCGCTCACGCGCCATCTACGAACTGCAGCGTGCCGCCTTCCGGATCGCTGAGGTTGAAAAGCGTACGCCCCGTTTCGGGGATGGCGCGCATCTCGCCTTTCACCGGCAGCCCGGCCGCCGTGAATGCCGCGAAAGTCGCCGCAATGTCGCTGGAGCGCAACGCCATGTGGCGCAAGCCCAGCGGCCGCGTCTTGCCATTGCCGTCGACGGGCGAGGTCAATTCAAGAATCGGCTGCTCGCCGGGACCGGGAAAGCGCAGCTCGATCGAACCGCCACCGTGATCCGTGCGTCGGTGCTCGGAAAATCCCGCAGCGATGAAAAAGCGCGCCATGGCTTCCGGATCGCTGACAACGATATCGATATGGTCAATGCCCACGAGATCAGACATTCAGCCCTCCGGAAATTCGCAACCGAGGCGCTTCAGCGTTTCGTCGATCCAGGTGCGCGCTTCACCTACGGGCGAAACATTGGTTTCGGAGGCGAATTTCTTTTCCGCTGCGACAACCACTTCGTCCGCATCGCGAATCCCAACGCAGACAAATCCGTCGTCATCGGCAACGATGAGGTCACCCGGTTCGATCACCATGCCGTCGATGGCGATGGGATAGTTGATTTCGCCGGGGCCATTCTTGTAGGGGCCGCGATGGGTGATGCCGGCGGCAAACACCGGCAAAGCGTGCTGGCGCAGCGTGTCGGCGTCGCGAATGGCGCCGTTGATGATGATGCCGGCAAGCCCTCGATCGGCAGCGACTTCCACCATGCGCTCGCCGATGATCGCATTGGTGACATCGCCCCCCGCATCGACCACAAGCACCCAGCCGGGCTGGGCCATGGAAATGGCCTTGTGCACCATCAGATTGTCGCCCGGCGCAGTCTTCACGGTAATGGCCGGGCCAGCCATTTTCGCCTTGCCAATCGGGCGCAGCGTCGCGCCGCCAGCGGTCATGCGCCGCATGGAATCGCTGATGCAAGCAACTGGTATGGCGGCAAATCGCTCAACCAGTGCAGGGCTCACGGTGGTTCTATCGGCGCCAATGCGAAGGCCAACAGGCATGTCTTCTCTCCCAATAACCGCGATGCCGAGCATGCGGGGTTGCGGCTTGTCTGCCGTCACGTTCGGGAAAAGATTTAGCGCCTGCATCGAATTCCGATAAGCGAATTTATAACATGCTTTTCTATCGCTTTTTTGCTGAACACGTAGCGTTGCTCTTCCGCTAACCAATGAAGAAAAGCGATTTAAAGGACCGAATTTTTATCGCTTGAATTCGTGTAGCCAGACTCTACCGTTCAGG
>NZ_JBEVLL010000319.1:0-2924 GCF_040509215.1 Devosia sp. | reverse complement strand
ACGGTGTTGTGGACGCCCATGAAGCGCTTGCGCCAATACATGTAGAACACCGGATGGCTGGCGAGGAAACTGGCCTCCCATGCATTGGCAAGCGACTTCCGTTCTGTTGGATCCAGCGCCTCATCGAAGGCCTTGAAGGCGACGTCGTTGGTTTCCACGCAGAACTCGGAATAATTGTTGGCCGCGCCGCAGGTCACATAGTCGCGCAGATCGCCGGGATCGTTGGAATTGAACGAGCCACCGCTGACCACCGCCTGATAGCTGCGCTTGTCCTGCGCCTCAAAGAAGCTGGCATTTTCCTGCAGGTCGAGGGTGACATTGATGCCGATCTTGGCCCATGCGTCCTTGAGGAGGACCCCGATGGGTTCGAAGAGCGCAATTCGGCGGACGAGGAGTTTCACGTCGAGCCCGCCGCCGTAGCCCTGCTCTTCCATGATCCTCCTGGCTTCAGCCAGGTTGGCTTCAACATCAGTGCCATAGCCCGGGATCGCTTGCAGCTCGGTTTCGCCGAGGCTCCAGGGCCCCGGCATGACGGCGCCGCCAAAGGCGCCCTGCCCGCGCTGGCCGACTTCAAGCGCCGTGGCACGGTCGATCGCCAGACTTGCCGCCTTGCGCAACTCGGGATTGCTGAACGGCTCCATCTCGGTGTTGAACGTCACGGCGATGACGGACGTGCTGGGAGAATCGAGCACGGTTACATCGCCGCCGGTCGTATATTGCCCCGCTTCCTGGCCCTGGATGGACATGAAGATGTGGAGCTGGCCGTTCTGCAGGTAATTCCAGGTGGCTCCCTGATCGGGAATGACGAAGGCCTTGATGCCATCGAGATAGGGCAGGCCATCGACCCAATAATCGGCGTTCTTTTCGAGTTCGATCGACACGCCCGAGACGATTTCCTTGAGCTTGAAGGGGCCGGTGCCGACGATCACGTCCTTCATTGCGCCAGTGCTCTCGAGCACGTGCTTTGGCTGCACCAGCATCCAGCCGCTCGACAGATTGTTGAGGAAAGAGCCGAGCGGGCGCTTGAGCGTGAAGACGACCGTCTTTTCATCGGGCGCGTCGATGTTCTCGACGACTTCGAGCATGCCCTTGCGATTGGAAACGATCCCCTCGGGCGGATTGCGGATCCAGTCGAAAGTGGTTTTGACGTCCGCTGAGGTCATCGGCACGCCATCGTGGAACAGCACGCCTTCGGCGAGGTGGAACGTATAGGTCTTGCCGTCCCCGGAGACCTCCCAGGAGGTCGCGAGGTCGCCGACGACCGTGTTCGGGTCCATCGGATCGAAACGGACGAGGCTGTTGTAGCAGGGTGAGATGATGCCCAGGGTTGTCGAGGACCCATTCGACATCGGATCGAAATTGGAGGGGCTGGCGGTCAGGTTGAAGGTCAGGATGCCACCGGCTTTCGGCGCCGCATCCTGTGCAAAAACGCCGCTGAGGCCGAGGCCCGTCAGCGGCAAGCCCATGCCCAAGGCGGCAATGCCGCGCAGGAAGTCTCGACGCTGCATACCCGCAATCAGGCCGTCTTCGGAATCGAATGTGGTGGTCATGAGGGCTCCTCCCCTAATCTCCCCCGAGGCCGGCGGTGCGGTTCGCACTCATTCCGGGCTCCGGATTGGGCAGACTATTGGACAAGCTCTATCCTGAAAAAAGCGATATTAATTCCTAAGCTTCAATCGCTATAGGCGATCGAATTATGACCGACTTCCACGTCTGACGGGCCGCCGACTGAAGGCAGGGACATGTACAGGTGAAGATTCCAATAATAGTTGACTTTGATGGTCAGCTTAAATAGGTCTGCCGTCGCGTAGCCAGCAGCCAGTCATCACCAGCGAAGCCAGCCCCGCCTTTTCCTTTCCTTGGGGGCACTGATGAACCGACCACTTAGGTCGACTGGGCGCATTCGCGTCCGGCCGACGCCGTCCGCCTGCGTCATTCTACTGGCAACTTCTCTCTTGATGACTTCGGCGGCCCTGAGCCCTGCTGCGGCACAGTCGACGACAGCCAATCTGTCTGCAACGCAGATAACCCTGCTCGATCGTCTCGTGATCTCGGCAACGCGCCAAAGCAAGCGCCTGCTTGAGGTCCCGCAGACCATTACCGTCGTCACCCAGGAAGATATCGAAAAGCGCGTCGTGCGCGATATGCAAGATCTGGTGCGTTACGAGCCCGGTATCTCGGTCGATCGCCAGACTTCAATCACCAATCCCTGGGGCCAGCTCAACAGCTTCTCCATCCGCGGCATGGGCGGCAATCGCGTCCTCATGATGGTGGATGGCTCGCGCATTCAGGAACGCATCACCGACGGTAGCCGCGACTTTGTCGACACCTGGAACTTGCAGGCTGTTGAACTCGTACGAGGCCCGAACTCTGTGCTTTGGGGCGCCGATGCCCTCGGCGGCACGGTGGCCATGCGTACGCGTGATCCTGCCGACTTGCTCGAAGGCCAGGACAAGAACTGGGCGCTCGAAGTGCGCACGGCGTTTGACAGCTATGACAATTCCTGGCGCAAGCAGGTCACCGGGGCGTACGACTTCGGCGCAGTGCAGGTCCTCGGTAGCTTTGGGCATATTTCCTCGGAAGAGGCCAAGCTCACCAAGGGTGACTCCAATGGTGGCATCTGGAACAGCTGTACGCGGCCGGCCTATTTCCGATGCAACGAGCTCTTCCCGGCGGAGACCAGTGCGTATAACGGCTTGGTCAAGGTCGTGGCCACGCCAAATGAAGACCACAAGATCACGCTGACCGGCGAGTACTTCGACCGGAATACTGTTATCCAGCAGGTATGGGATTCAAGCGCAGCTCTTGGTGGTTACACCAGTACCGCTTATCCACGTACCCTCGACATGGAGCGCTACCGCCTCGCACTGGAGCATGAGTGGAATGTCGGCGCCAGTTGGCTCGACAGCGTCAAGTGGCAGGTG
>NZ_JBEVLL010000318.1:0-5509 GCF_040509215.1 Devosia sp. | reverse complement strand
CCTCGACGCAAAGCTCCGCGTTTCGACGCGCGCCCAGATCAAGAATCAGCATCATACGCTGAAGCGCACCACAATCTATGTGACCCACGACCAGATCGAGGCCATGACGCTGGCCGATCGCGTGGTGGTGATGAACAAGGGGCTGGTGCAGCAGGTCGGCACGCCGATGGAGATCTATGATCGTCCGGCCAATACCTTTGTTGCGAGCTTTATCGGCTCACCTGCGATGAACCTGATCAAGGGCTCGATCGAGGGCGGCGTGTTCACGGCTGCGGGCATTCGCATCGAGGGGCTAAGCTCGGCGACAAAGGGGCCGGTAACGCTCGGCTTCCGTGCCGAAGACGCCAGCCTTGCCCAAGCCAATGGGCAGATCGAGGCGCCGATCTACACGGTGGAACTGTTGGGCGAGGCGACAATGCTGTCCATGCGCGTAGCGGGCGAACTGGTTTCCATCAAGGTCAGCAAGGACTATCGCGCCGAGATCGGCGAGATGGCGCGCGTTGCCATTCCCGCTTCGGCCTGCCATCTCTTCGACCACTCGACTGGTGCCCGGATCGCCTAAAGATGTCCAGCGACGACACGTCCAAGCAGACCGCCTATTTCCACGACCGCGCGACGGCGGCCGGGCTGAGCCTGAGTGAGGCGGAGGCCAAGGGGCTGTTCGGGCTTGCCGCCTGGATGAGCGATGGACTGGCGGGGACCGTCGGTGCGGTGTCGGACGAAGAGGTTCTCGACCTCGACATTGTTGAACTTGCCAAGCGCCTGCGTGATGGGCGTCTGACCTCGGTTGCGCTGGTTGAAGCGACGCTGCGGCGGATCGCGGAACGGGATTCTCACTATCTGGCGCTTTATGCCGTTGCTGCCGATCGGGCTCGGGCGGATGCGACCAAGGCTGATGGCGAGCTGGCGGCGGGTGAGGATCGCGGCCCGCTGCATGGCATTCCCATCGGCATCAAGGACATGATCGATGTTGCCGGTCTCGCGACCACGGCCAATGCCCCGGGGCGCCGCAATGCAGTGGCGACAGAAGACGCTGAAATCATCAAGCGACTGCGCGAGGCAGGTGCCGTCATTATCGGCAAACTCGCGACGTATGAGTGGGGGACTGTCGGCCCCGACAAGCGCGGACTCTTTCCGCCGGCGCGCAATCCCTGGAGCCTTGAGCACATTACGGGTGGTTCGTCCTCCGGCTGTGCCGTGGCTGTAGCCGGTGGCCTCGTGCGAACGACTATCGGCACGGATACCGGCGGTTCCGTTCGGGGGCCGGCGTTTTATTGTGGTGTCGTCGGCTTCAAGCCGACTTTTGGGTCCGTGCCCAAGCATGGCGCGCTGACCATGTCTCCCAGCATGGACCATGTCGGCCCGATGAGCCGAACGGTTGCTGAAGCAGCGCTGACCTTTGATGTCATTGCCGCGAAAAGCGGCGCTGACGCAGCGACGCGCCTTCTCGGTCAACCGGTTGTTGGTCTGAAAATCGGGTATGCCCGCAACTGGTTTGCGGGTGACCCACAAGTCATGCCGGCCGTCGTTGCCGCCATGGATGCCGCGCTCTCAAAGCTCAGCGAACTTGGTGCTCTGGTCAGCGAGATCGAGCTGCCGGATTATCCGTCCATCGAGATCGCGGCGGCCGCAATTCTCCACAAGGAGAGTTTTGACTTCCATGCCGAAGACCTGCGCGAACACCCCGACGCTTACGGTCGCCGCGCCTTCCTCAGCCTTGCTGCCGGCTTTGCCATCACCGATGCCGAACTGACAGCAGCACGGCGGATTGGTGGCGATTTTACCCAGGCGATCGACCGAGTTCTCAGCGCGCATGATGTCATCATCACCGTCGGCGCGCTGACCACAGCGCTGGAAGCGGCGCCGTTCGAGAAGGAAGCCGTCTGGACGCCGATGCGGACCATTGGTTTCAACGTCTCGGGCCATCCTGTCCTGGCTATTCCCGTCGGTTTTCATCTGGGCCTGCCGATCGGCATGCAGATCATTGGGCGCCACCATGACGAGGCGCGGGTGATCCAGGTGGGTCATGCCTTTGAGCAGGCCACGGACTTTTGCCTGCAGCAGCCGCCACAGCCGAGCTGATCGGGCAAAATCCGGGGTGTGAAAGGTCACACCCTTGTAGTGTTGCATACGTATGCCATATCGTGAGTTGAACCGCAGAGGGCGTCCGGTGTCAGTCTGGCTGAAGCATGGCGAAGCGATCGAGGGGCAGGTGAGGGCGAGCCGCAAGGAGCGCGCAGCTCTGAGTGCCATTGGGTCCTGCGCTTCTGCCGCCGGAAAACATGCTGTTGAATGGCTGACAAAGGTCGTGGCTATTGCCCCGGGCGCCAGCAATACTCGTATAATTGCGTGGCGCCCGAAGACCGTCGAAACCGAGCTGTTGACCAAGATCAAGCGCGGAAGACTGGATCGGGTGGAGGATATTATGGGGCCGGTGTCTTTCCCGGTCTCGGGTGCGGTGGCCATTCGCGGTGCTGCGCTCCTGGTGGGTGGTGGATGGACAGCGGAGTAAAAAAGCCAGGGGTGACTTCGTCACAGGTGGCGCGACATGCAGGCGTGTCGCAGTCCGCCGTGTCGCGCACTTTTACGCCTGGCGCCTCCATTTCCCCAAAAACCCGCGCCAAGGTTATGGCCGCGGCCGAGGAGCTCGGCTACCGGCCCAACGCCATTGCCCGTTCGCTGATCACCAACCGCTCGCGCATCATCGCGGTGGTGATGGCCTATCTGGAAAATCTCTTTTATCCCGACGTGCTCGAAGAGCTGGGGCGGCTGCTTCTGAAAGAGAACTACCGCCTGCTGCTGTTCACCGGCTTTATGGATCGGGACAGCGATCCGGTCTTCGACCAGCTCATGCAGTATCGGGTCGACGGCATCGTGCTTGCTTCGACCTCCCTCTCGTCCGAGCTTTCCGAAGAATGCGCTGCGGCGGGAATCCCCGTAGTGCTGTTCAACCGCACCACTGAACGCGATGCGGTTTCGAGCGTGACCACGCGCAATCGCGAGGGTGGGCGGCGCGTGGCGGAATTTCTTATTGCCGGCGGCCACAAGCGGTTCGGGTATATTTCGGGCCTTCAAAGCTCCTCGACCAATCGCGACCGTTTCGGCGGCTATAGCGAAGGCCTGGCCGAAGCTGGCTATACGGAGATCATGCTCGAAGTCGGTAACTACGACCGGGCCGAAGCCGAAGCGGCCGCGCGCAAGATGCTGTCGCGTCCGGATCGCCCCGATGCGCTCTTTGTGGCCAATGACCACATGGCTGTCGCCGTGATGGATGTCGCCCGGCACGAACTCGGGCTGTCCATCCCAGAGGACCTTTCCATCGTCGGCTATGACGATGTCGGTCCTGCCCGCTGGACCTCCTATGGCATCACCTCGATGAGCCAGCCGCTGGGGCCCATGGTCGAGGCCACCGTTGGCATCCTGATGGATCAGATTGCCAGCGGCGAAATCGAGGCCCAGCACTGCGTGCTCAATGGCGAACTGGTGGTGCGCACGTCCGCCCGCCTGCCCAAATCCGGCGTCGTTGAAGTCGACGGCCGGCGCATCTACCAACCCGCACAGAGCTGACCGGCATGTCCCTCCAGACACGCTTCCGCCCTCTTTGTGCTTCATCTTGCATACGAATGCAAAACTGCTATCCTGCCACCGGAGAGAGGATGTCATCATGACCCAAACCAAGACTTGGACCCAGGCCGATATGGAAAAGCGCCTGGTGCGCTATGCGGATCTCAAGGGCCTGCGCAACGCGTTTATCGACGCGCGGACGCCGGGTTCGGACCGCAAGGAAAATTTTACCATCATCGGGCCGGGCGTTTCCGAGAACAAGGCGCAGATGGTGCATATCCCCGAGGCCCACGGCTTCAACTTTGGTGCCGCCCGCCAGCCGTTCGGCTGCACCAATTCCCAGCATTCGCACCTGACCGCCGAGACTTTCCTGGTCCATACCGGCAAGTGGCGTTTCGTCTTCGGCGCCGACAAGGACGAGGGCTATCTCGACGTCGAGCCCGGCGACGTGGCGACAGTGCCGACCCACATGTTCCGCGGCTTTGAAAAGCGCGACGAGGGCACGGGCTTTCTCGCCGTGGTTCTCGGTCACGACGATCCGGGCAAGGTGGTTTGGGCGCCAAGCGTCTTCAAGATGGCCGAGGATTTTGGCCTGAAACTGCTCAAAGGCGGTAAACTGGTCGATACGACGCTGGGTGAAACGGTGCCGGAAGGCGCTGAACTCGAGCAGCCGCCGAACGCTGAAAAGATGCAGGAACTGGCAACCCCGCCGATGTCCGAGCTGGCGAAATACGCCATCAAGGCGGCTGATATCAAGGGCGACCCGAACTCGCCGCTATCAGGCGAAGGCGTTGAAGAAGCTGGCGTTATCGGCGATGTCGATGGCCAGGACGGCATCAAGGCCGGCCCGATCGTCGGCCACTGGAAGCACGATTTTACGCTGCGTCGCTTCAAGCTCGAAACCGGTGCGACCATTCCGGCGCATGCCCGCTCCGAGCAGGAAGTGCTGTTCGTGCAGTCCGGTACGCTCGAATTCACCTGGGATGGCGGTTCGCTGATCCTTGGAGCCGGCGACACGCTGACCGTACCGGTCGGCCTGATGCACGGCTTCCGCAATCCGGCCTCGGCCGATGCGATCACCTTCGTTATCCGCGGTGCTGCCTCGCCGGCCGCCCCGCAGTTCGCAACCGCTCAAGCCGCGGAGTAAGCCCTATGGCACACAAGATCCTCACCACTCACGTTGGCTCGCTGCCGCGCAGCAAACAGGTGACCGATCTTGTGTTCGCCAAGGAGGCCGGCGTCCCGATCGAGGAAGCCGGCTTCAACGAGATCATTGCGGCGGCGGTGAACGATATCGTTGCGCAGCAGAAGGCGGCGGGCATCGACCTGCCGTCTGATGGCGAAATGAGCAAGATTTCCTACGCCACCTACATCAAGGATCGGCTGACAGGCTTTGATGGCGATAGCTCTCGCCGACCGCCGGCCGACCTTGAACTCTTTCCCAATTTTCTGAAGCGCCAGGCCTCCTCGGGCGGCACGCCGTCCTATCGCCGGCCCAAATGTGTCAGCGAAATCAAGGTGAAAAGCCTTGAGCCGCTGAAGGATGATGTCGACGCTTTCCAGGCGGCGCTTTCAGCCAATGGCTATGCCAAGGGATTCATGAACTCGGCGACGCCGGGCGTTATCGCCCTGTTCCAGCCCAATGAATTCTACAAGAGCCAGGACGAGTATCTCGAAGCCGTCGCCGAGGGCATGCGCGTTGAATACGAGGGCATTGTGGAAGCCGGGTTCATCCTGCAGCTCGATGCGCCCGATCTCGGGCTAGGTCGGCACATGATGTACAAGGATCTCGATGACGCCGGCTTTGTCACGGCGGCCGAAAAGCATATCGAGGTGATGAACCACGCCCTGCGCAATGTGCCGGGCGATAAGGTGCGCATGCATGTGTGCTGGGGCAATTATGAAGGCCCGCATATCTGCGATATCGCGCTCAAGAAAATCCTGC
>NZ_JBEVLL010000317.1:0-4190 GCF_040509215.1 Devosia sp. | reverse complement strand
ACGAACTGGGCGCCCTCGAAGTATTGGGCATAGGAGGTTCCGGTCACCTGCAGCAGGGCGATGATCAGGATGCCGGCGATGAGGACGCTATTGGCCAGCGGCGTGCCGCCCAGTCTTGCCGAGATGGCGAGGGCGAGGAGGTAGGCGAGAATTGTTGCCGTCAGCCAGAGCAGGGGACTGGCGCTGAGATAGACCCAGATTTCCGAGATGCCACTCATTGCTTGGCTCCATTCGACAGGCGGGCGAGCGCCAGATAGGTGCCGACGGTGACCAGCAGGGTCAGCAGCGTCGAGACGACAAGGGCCAGCAGCAAGGGCGGACCCCATTCGAGGATCAAGCCGCCATATTGGACGATGCCCACAGCCGAGGGCACGAAAAGCAACGAGAGGATGCCGATCAGGCCAGTGGCGGTGGCGTCCAACCCGGCATGCAGGCGGCGGCGCCAGCCTAGAAAGGCGAGCAGCAGCAGCATGCCCGCGACGGGGCCGGGGAAGACGAAGGATGGCGCGACAAGGCGACCGACGCTGACCAGGGTTTCGCCCGCCAACTGGCAGGCGATCAGCACGGCAAAGCCGGTGAGCAGGGTGGCGGGGCTGATGCGTGGCGGGGCTTTGCCTTCATCCGATTTCGCGGTCATCGGAGGTCATCCTTCGGGCATGTGGTCGGGGCATCGGCCGGAGGTGGCCGGTATGCAATTGGGTCAGCGCGATGGGCGCCGCGGCGGGTCTCACACATGCGGGCGAAAAAATCCATATCAGCGTGGCGCGGGCGAGCGTTTGACGAGAGTTGCGCAGTGGCATCGGCTGCCGTGGCGCATAAAGCAAATCATCGCGACGGGCCGGTGAGGTGGCTAGCTTTCTTCATGGGGGCAGGAGTAGTCTGGCCCGACAGTTCCGCGGTGCGCATATACGAGCGAACCGGGTGATCGAGGGGCATTCGTGAACGAAATCGACGCAAACTGCCGGCGCTACGCGGATGCGACGCCGTTTCTGCCCAATTTCAATTCTTCTGGTTCTCACGCCCTATGATCGAATTTCTTCACTCCATGTCGGTGTGGCTCGAGACGCTGCTCAACGCCGTTTCGGACAATTTCTGGCTTTCGATCGGGTTTATCTTTCTGGTCGCCATTGGCGAGGCGGTG
Source organism: Devosia sp. (assembly GCF_040509215.1). Classification (GTDB taxonomy): domain Bacteria; phylum Pseudomonadota; class Alphaproteobacteria; order Rhizobiales; family Devosiaceae; genus Devosia. The sequence continues at coordinate 3,049 of NZ_JBEVLL010000317.1, read as the reverse complement.
TTCATCCTGGGCCTCTTCGTGCCCTCGACGCCGGTTCTGCTACTCGTTGGCGGCATCATCGCCACGGGCAAGTTGCCGTTCTGGGAAATCTACCTGGCGGCCGTTCTCGGCGCGGTGATCGGCGACGCGATTTCATACACTGTGGGCTTTGCGCTCAAGGACCGGATCAAGACCATATGGCCGTTCCGCAACTATCTTGATCTCCTGAGCCGAGGCGAAGCGTTCTTTGCCAAGCATGGCGGCAAGTCGGTGTTCATCGGCCGGTTCATTCCGGGTGTGAAGGCCGTGGTCCCCGGAATCGCGGGGATGATGGGCATGCAGTATCGCTGGTTTACCATCATCAATGTCTCGTCCGCCTTTGCCTGGGCGGCCGCCCATATCCTGCCGGGCATGCTGCTGACCGCGTGGCTCAAGTCCATCGGGCTGTCGCTGGAACTGGTGATCATTGTGGGTGCCGCGGTGCTGACCGTGCTCTTCCTGCTGATCCATTATTTCCGGTCGATCGTGCTGGTTTTTGCCCCTTTCATGGGCGAATTCGGGCGCTCGCTGCAGGCGCGCTGGGGTCGGTCGAGCGTCTGAGCCGCCGGCCACGCTTGTCTCTGGCGGCTTGGTTCTGTAGTTGAGCCATATGCTCTATTCAGTCCGCAGCTCTGCCGTTCTCCTTGCCCTCGTTGCCACGCTTGCCATGTCTCCCGTGGCGCCCGAGGCGGGGAATGTCATCTTTCTGGCGCTGGGCGGGCTCTCCATAGCGCTGATGTTCCGGCGGGCAGGAGATCAGGTGCAGCGTCCGATTGTCTGGATGCCGTTGCTGGGGCTGGGGCTCATCGCGCTCTCCTATGGCATTGGGGCGAAGTCCTTCGAGGGGCTTATCGGGCTAGCGTTCTTCTCGCCGCTCTTTGCAATCTGGCCACTTCTTACTGCTGCCGAGGATATGAAGTCCGACGATAGTTCGGTTCTCATCGCGATTCTTGCCTTGGCTGGCGTTGCCGGGGCTGCGGTGGTGGCGGTGATGGAGGTTGTGGCAACGGGCACGGTGCGAGCCGGTGGCGGCGTGGCCAATCCGATCCATTTTGCCGATGTGGCGCTGATTGCGGGCTTTCTGGCCTGTGCGGGGCTTGTTGGCAAAGTGACGCGGTGGCGGTTCCTGTTCCTGCTGGGGCCAGTGTTCGCGACCGTTGCTGTCGTGTTGTCGGGTACACGCGGCGCTGTTGTCGCCATTGCGGCGATGCTGGTCGTGGCAGCGATCGGGCTTGTCGTGCTGCGGGTTGTTTCCGTGAAAAGGGCGCTCATTGCGCTGGCGGTTCTGGTAGTCGGGTGCGCGGTTGCGTTGCTGCTGGGTGCAAGCCAATTCTCGGGGATTCAGCGAGTGCTGATCGATATCGGGGAGGTGCTGCAGCACGGCGTGCCGACCGACGAGTCGACGGCCATTCGGCTGCAGATGATTTCGGGTGGCATACAGGCTTTCCAGCAGGCGCCGATTTTCGGTCATGGGCCGCTGGCCTTCGTCAATCTCGCTAATGAGCTGGCCGGTGTGCCGTTCGGAAGCTGGCCGCATCTGCACAACGATCTTGCGGACTTTGCTGCTAGCGCCGGTGTTGTCGGGCTCATTTCTTATGCCCTGTTCCTCCTAGCGCCGATTATTGAGGCTCTCCAGGTGAAGAGCTCTGCGACCAAGCCGCGTATCCTGATCCTCGCTTCGACCCTCGTTGCCGGCTATTTCATCATGGGGCTGACCAATGCCATGTTCGGCATTCTGACGGTCACCGTGTCCTATGCTGTCATCTGTGTCGTCACCGGTATTTTGGTGACGCAGGCCAATCAGACGCCCAAGGCCTGAGCGTGTGGGCCGTTAAGGTCCCGTAAATCTCTTGAAAAAGGCGCAACGAAACGCAGGCAAAAGCCGCTGTTTCGGAACCCTGTTGCGACAAACTTGGCAACTGCGTTGTGTTGGAGCATTATTTTCTCCTTAGGGGCTTAGCCTCGCAAGCATGAACCTTCCCAATCACGACTGAGTTGATAGGGTTTATGTATTCGCTACCGGGAGGTTCCAATGAAACGGACAGCCAAGATCTTCGCCTATGCCGCCCTGGCCGCATCGCTCGCGGTTGGATTCTCCGTCACTGCCCATGCGCAGGACCGGACGCTCATCAACGTTTCCTATGACCCGACCCGCGAGCTCTATCGCGACTTCAATGAGGCGTTCATCGCCCATTGGCAGGAGACAAAGGGCGAGACTGTCGCTGTTCAGGTCACCCATGGCGGTTCCGGCTCGCAGGCCCGCACCGTGATCGACGGGCTCGAAGCCGACGTCGTCACCCTGGCGCTCGAAAGCGACATCAACGCCATTTCCGACGCCAATCCCACTTTGATCCCGGCCGATTGGCGCGGCAAGCTCGAAAACAACAACGCGCCCTACACTTCGACCATCGTGTTTCTCGTCCGCAAGGGTAATCCCAAGGGGATCAAGGACTGGGGCGATCTGATTGCCGACGGCGTCGAAGTGATCACGCCGAACCCGAAGACCTCGGGTGGCGCGCGCTGGAATTTCCTTGCTGCCTGGGCCTGGGCTCGTCAGGCCAATGGCGGCGATGAAGCCAAGGCGCAGGAATTCGTGACCAATCTCTTCAAGCACGTTCCGGTGCTCGATACCGGTGCGCGTGGCTCGACCACTACCTTTGTGCAGCGTGGCATTGGCGACGTTCTGCTCGCCTGGGAAAACGAAGCCTATCTCGCGCTAGAAGAACTTGGCCCGGATGCCTTCGATATCGTGACGCCATCGCTCTCGATCCTTGCCGAACCGCCGGTCGCGCTGGTTCCGGGCAATGCCGAGAAGAAGGGTAACCTCGATCTGGCTGAAGCCTATCTCGACTATCTCTATTCCGATGCCGGCCAGGCGATTGCTGCCAAGCATTACTACCGCCCGTTCCGTCCGGACGCTGCCGCTCCGGAAGATATCGCGCGCTTTGGCGACCTGAACCTTGTGACCATCGAGGATTTCGGTGGCTGGCGTGAAGCTCAGCCGAAGTATTTTGGCGACGGCGGCGTGTTC
>NZ_JBEVLL010000316.1:0-19594 GCF_040509215.1 Devosia sp. | reverse complement strand
CGCAGACGACGCCCTTGATGAGCGATCGCGACGGGTTTAACTGCGGGGCGTGGTTGAAGAAGTCCTCGAAGGTGGTCTTGTTTTCCAGTTCCTCATTGAGGGTCTGCTGGCTGTGTCCGGTCAGCCAGCAGATGAGTTCGTCGACCTCGGCCTTGGTCCGCCCCTTCTTCTCCGCCTTGGTAATGTAGTGCGGATAAACGCTCGCGACGCTGATGGAGAAGACGCGGTGGTTGGCCGAGGTTTTCATGGGTTTTCCCTCTAGTCGAAGAGCGGCGCTAGGGTCATTTCGGGCACCTTTACCAGACCCTTATCGGTAATGCGGATTTCCGGGATCACCGAGAGCGGGATGAGGTTGAAGCCCATATAGGGGATGGTGCAGCCGACCTGTTGCCAGGCCTTTTTGAGGGCCTGGTTTTCGGTCGCGACCTCGTGGACGCGCTTGTCGGATATGAGGCCGGCGACAGGGAGAGCGACGAAGGCGAGCACTTTGCCGTTCTCGACCACGGCGATGCCGCCATTGGCGGCTTCGATGGTTTTAAGGGCCAGTTGCATGTCGGCTTCGTTGGTGCCGGCAAGGATGATGTTGTGGCTGTCGTGGCCGACGCTGGAGCCGACGGCGCCGTTCTTGATGCCGAAATCGTGGAGGAGGCCATAGGCGATGCCTCCATCGGACTTGCCGTGGCGCTCGATGACGGTGACGAAGCTGAGATTGTCGCGTTCGAGGATGGTTTCCCAGTCATTGGCCGGGGCGATGTCGATCTTGCGATGCGGCAGGATGATGCCGGGCATTTCGATGCCGATGGCATTGGCCGTGACGGCGCCGCTCGGAAGGTCGGGCACGAGCTTGATCGACTTGGGCAGGTGGACGGTGTTGTAGGCCGCGTCGGGGTAACGGTAGCGCTGGTTGAGCGTGTCTTCCAACAAGGGCGTGACCTTGCGGTCTTCGACCATCAAGGCGCCGCCATACCAGGTATTGACCGGCTTCAGGTCGTCATCGAGGAGGACGAGATCGGCACGGCGACCGCCGCCGAGGCCGCCGATTTCATCGCCCATGCCGAAGCGGGTGGCGCCATGGAGCGAGCCCATGGACCAGGCCTGTTCGGGTTTGACGCCACAGCGGATGGCTTCGCGCACGACCCAATCGAGGCCGAAGCTAAGGAGGTCGTCGGCGTCCCGGTCGTCGGTGCAGACGCAGTAACGCTTGTGGCTGACGCCGAGTTCGGTGATCGGCTTGATGGCTTCGACGATGGAATTCCACGGCGTTGCCGGATTGCCGCCGCGGAGGAAGACCCAGATGCCGGCATCGACGAAATCGTCGGAAATGTCGCGGTCGCTGGCTTCGTGGGTGTCGGTGACGCCAGCGGCGGCATAGGGGGCGACGAATTCGCGGCCGTAGATGTGGCCGGAGACTGGACGGCCGCGTTTGAGGGCTTCGGCGATGATGGCGTGGCTGCGCGGATCACCCATGGCGACGGGGACGAAGTCCATCTTTTCGCCGAGGGCTACGGCTTCGGGCCACTTGTCGAAGAGGGCGCCGATCTTTTCGGGGGTGAGGTCGCCGCCGGCGGTTTCGAGTTCAGGCGAGGTGGCGGGGACTGTCGAGGGAACGGTGAGGAAGATGGAGAGCGGGGCGAGGCGTGCGTCTTCGAGCATGGCTTCGACGCCGGCGACGTCCATGACGTTACCGATCTCGTGGCTGTCGCAGAAGATCGTGGTTGTGCCATTGAGCAGGGCCGCCTCGGCATAGGCGCAGGCGGTGACCATCGAGCTTTCGATGTGGATATGGGGATCGACGAGGCCGGGCGCGATGATGCCGCCCTGGGCGTCGTAGATCGCCTTGGGGGCGGGTCCGAGCTTGTAGGAACCGGCGGGTTTGACGGCGGCGATGCGGCCGCCGGAGAGCCAGATTTCCTTGTCGCTGGCGATGCGCTCGGAATAGGTAGAGAGCATACGGGCGCCGGTGATGACGAGATCGGCAGGCGCCCTGCCCCCGGCAACGGCGGCGAGCGTGGTGATCTGGCTGTGGAGCGGGGCTACGGAGAAGCGGGTAATCGCCATGGTTCAGGCCTCGGAGAAAGCGTGGAGGATGCGCACCCAGGAGCGAATGCCCTTGTGGAAGCTCGATAGGTCGTATTTTTCGTTGGGGCTATGGATGCGGTTGTCGAACCGGGCAAAGCCGATGAGGAGGCTGTCCATGCCGAGGCGTTCCTTGAACTCGCCGAGGATCGGGATCGAGCCGCCGGTGCCGGCCAGCGCGGTTTCGCGCTGCCATTCTTCGGTCAGAGCGTGCCTGGCTTTGGTGAGCAGCACGCCGTCGAGCGGCATGGAGCGGGCGGCGGCGGTGCCATAGGCCTTGAAGGTGACCGAGCAATCGGCCGGGATGCGGGCGCGGACGAAATCGCGGAAAATCTCTCGGATGCGATTGGGGTCCTGACCGTCGACCAGGCGGAAGGAGATCTTTGCGCCCGCCTTGGCCGGGATGACGGTCTTGAAGCCGTCGCCGGAATAGCCACCCCAGACGCCGTGGACTTCGGCGGTAGGGCGGGCCCAGACCTGTTCGAGGACGGAGCGGCCCTGTTCGCCGGCGGGAATGGAGAGGCCGATATCGCCGAGGAATTTTTCGGCGTCAAAGGGGAGACGCTCCCATTCGGCCTTATTGGCGGCGGGGAGTTCGGCGACGCCGTCATAAAAGCCAGGGATGGCGACGCTGCCGTCTTCGCTGCGGAGCTGGCCGAGAATGGTGGAGATGAGCTGCACGGCATTGCGGGCGGCACTGCCGAACATGCCGGAATGGAGGTCGCGGTCGGCAGTGGTGACCTCGAATTCCTCCGAGACGAAGCCGCGCCACATGGTGGTGATGGCGGGGGTTTCGCGGTCCCACATGTCGGTGTCGCAGACGAGGATCGTATCGGCGCGGAGGTCATCGGAATTGGCGGCGAGGAATGGCCCGAGCGAGGGGGAGCCGGCTTCTTCTTCGCCCTCGAACAGCATGGAAATGCGGATGGGGAGGCTGCCGGTGACGGCCTTCCAGGCGCGGCAGGCTTCGATGAAGGTCAGCAACTGCCCCTTGTCGTCGGAGGCGCCGCGGCCGGTGATGAAGGTTTCGCCATCGGACTGAGGCACGAGGGTGGGTTCGAAGGGCGGCGTGTTCCAGAGGGCCAGCGGATCGACCGGCTGCACGTCGTAGTGGCCATAGAAGAGGACGTGGGGGCCGGGCGTGACTGGGCCGTGGCCGACAACCATGGGGTGACCGGCCGTGTCGCGGACCGTGGCATCGAAGCCGAGGCCGGAGAGTTCATCGCACAGCCATTCGGCGGCGCGGCGGCAATCGGCGGCATATTGGGGTTCGGTGGAAACGGAGGGAATACGGATCAGCTCGAAGAGCCGCTCGAGGCTGGCATCGAGTTGCAGATCGGCTTGGGCAAGAACGGCATCAAGTGTGGTCATGGCTGAAATCGGCTTGGTGTTTTCGCTGCATCGGCGGAGGCGGATAGAGCGAACAATAGGAGCGAGCGGCGCCTTTGGCGCGCTCAGGCGAGCCAAACCAGATTGGGAGAAGACCCAAGCGTTTGCAATGACAAACGTCCGTTATGGACAGGCGATGGACGCCGATCATTGATGAATTTCACTCACAAGGTCGCGTACATCTTTGCGGATTATCGCGAGACGCGGAAGGTCTAGAGTGCTGGCAGAAGGTGGTGAGCGAGAAGCGAGCCGCCGATATGGCGCATGGCCTTTTGGAGGAACCAAAATGAAGAAGCGTATTCTTGGCAAAGGCGGTCTGGAAGTTTCGGCGATCGGCCTTGGTTGCATGGGTATCAGCCAGTCCTATGGCGTGCCGCTGGAGACGGCGGAGGGCGTCAAACTGATCCGCGCGGCTTTCGAGCGCGGGATCACCTTTTTCGATACCGCCGAGGTCTATGGCCCCTACAAGAACGAGGAAGTCGTTGGCGAGGCGTTGGAGCCGATCCGCGATCAGGTGGTGATTGCCACCAAGTTCGGTTTCGATATCGATGGCGGTGGTGCACCGGACAGCCGGCCGGAGCGCATTCGGCAGGCCGTCGAAGGCTCGCTTCGGCGCCTGCGGACCGACTATATCGACCTGCTCTATCAGCACCGGGTGGACCATAATGTGCCGATGGAAGACGTGGCCGGGACGGTGAAGGAGCTGGTTGCCGAGGGCAAGGTGAAGCATTTTGGCATGTCTGAGGCTGGCGTTGCCAATATCCGCCGGGCCAATGCAGTGCTGCCGGTTGCGGCGCTGCAGAGCGAATATTCGCTGATGTGGCGAGAGCCGGAGGAGCAGATCATTCCCGTGCTCGAAGAGCTGGGGATCGGCTTCGTGCCTTTCAGCCCGCTCGGCAAGGGGTTCCTCACCGGGACGATCGACGCCAACACCACCTTTGTCGAGAAGGATTTCCGCAACACGGTGCCGCGTTTCGATCAGGAAAGTCGCCAGACCAATATGGCATTGGTCGAGACCGTTACCCGCATCGCGGGGGACAAGGACATCACGCCCGCACAGTTGGCCCTGGCCTGGGTGCTGGCGCAGAAGCCATGGATGGCTCCGATACCGGGGACGACCAAGCTGAACCGGCTTGAGGAGAATATCGGGGCTGCGGAAGTCGAGCTCAGCGCTGAGGAGTTGGCGGAAATCGAGGCCGCCGTTTCCGGAATTGCGATCCAGGGGGACCGTTACGCTCCGATCCATCAGGCGCGCATCGACCGGTAGCAGCAGCAGAGTAAGCAACTTGCCGGGGCCTCACTGCCCCGGCAATTCCGGCGCTAGAGCCGATTGGCGCCCTTGGTCATTCCATCCATGAGGGCCTGTTCAAGGTCCATCTGTTCGAGCACTTCGCGCAGGACCATATCGTCGAGTTCGCGCGCATCGCGGGCGGCGATCAGCCGCTTGCGGCGCGCGTCGAGCAGAGTTTGGCCAAGCCGGAACGCTTCCTCGCGATCAAAGCCCCAACCCCGCTCCTGCGCTTCATCCTCTTCCTCTTCGACCGAGGTGCGATCAGCGCGCTTGGCCATGGCGTCGGCGAGACGCAGGGCGCGGGGCGAGGTGTGGGTGCGGCGGAATTCGGCCAGTGCATCGGCATTGGCCTCATGCGCGAGGCGACGCGCCAATTGGTGCTGCACTTCGGCATAGGCCTTGTCGTCCTCGTCTTCGAGGCTTAGGCGCTCGATGAGCCAGGGCAAGGAGATGCCCTGGACGAGAAGAGTGGCGATGGTGACGAGGAAGGCCAGAGCAATGATGGCCTCCCGGTAGGGGAAGGAATCGCCTGACACCGTCATGAAGGGAATACCGGCGGCGGCCGCAAGCGTGACGACGCCGCGCATGCCGGTCCAGGAGAGGACGGCGTTTTCTTTCCAGGTCAGCGGCGTTTCGGGTGTCGGAGGCGGCAAGCGCTCGGTGTGTCGACGCGGTGCGGCCAGCCTTTGCATGACGGCTCGGTGGCGTCGACGGGCCAGCACTGCGGTGGCGAAGACCCAGGCGAAGCGCACTGCGACCGTGGTGACGAAAATGGCGACGCCGGCCAGCAGCAGATCGCTGATATCGAGGCCGGCATCAAACGCATCGTCGATGACGAAGCGCAGTTGCAGACCGATATAGGCGAAGACGAAGGTTTCGAGCAGCGTGTCGATGGTGCGCCAGAACTGGCGTTCCTGCATGCGCTCCTCATAGCCCGATTGAGTGCCATGATGTCCGAGCGCGAAGCCGGCGGCGACCACGGCGAGAACGCCGGAGGCGTGGAGTTCTTCGGCCATGAGGTAGGCTGCAAAAGGCACAAGGACGGAGATGACCGTCGCGAGGGACGGATTGGCGAGACGGCGGCGGGCGAACTGGGCGCTGTGGCCGATGACAAGGCCGAGCAAGACGCCAACCACCGCGGCATAGAGGAAATAGAGCGCGGTATTGTCGATGAAGGCATGCGTGCCGGCCGTGGTGGCGACGGCCACGGCGAGAAGGGTCAGCGCCGCCGCGTCATTGATGAGGCTTTCGCCTTTCAGCACCGTCATAAGGCCAGATGGAAGACCGGCCTTGCTGCCGATGGCAATGGCGGTGACCGCATCGGGCGGCGCAACGATGGCACCGAGCACGAGAGCGGCAGTGATCGGCATGCCGGGCACTGTCCAGGTCGCAACGACAGCCACCGTGACAGCCGAGGCAAACACCAGGAAGACGCCGAGATTGACGATCGAGCCGAGGCGCTTGGCAAAGCTGGTGAAGGAAAAATCGGAGGCCGCGGAAAAGAGGAGCGGCGGCAGCACGATGCCCAGGATGATTTCAGGCTCGAGTTCGAGACGGTGCAGGCCGGGAATGAACGAGGCGCCAAGGCCGACAATGGCGACCAGCAGAGCGGGCTGAAAATTGCTGCGCTCGGCGAAGGCGGTGATGCCAATGGCGACGATGATGACGATGAGGATTTCGGCGAACATGATGGCTCCCGGAAGCGATCCCGTCCCTCGCTGCGGCGGGGCTATCTGGCCCACTAAAGCAAATGCGAGACGGTTGCACCTGGGCCGTGAGCAAATCCGGCAAATTTGGCGGAGCTAGGGTCGGCGGCCAACGAAAGCAGAGGGCTCCACCGCCGCCTCCAACTAAGGTCGCACTTTCACATTCTGTCGGCAGAACTAAGGATGTTGACGCCCAATCAGCAATGTGATGAGGTTTATGGGCAAAATCTGTCGACAGTTTTGAGCATTCCCGGAGGAGACGGCATGAGGCCGCAAACCGGAGGCTCGGGAGGATCATAATGAAGTTTTCAAAGACGCTTGCGGCTCTGGCCATGACGGCTGTGCTCGGGACTGGCGCTGCCAGCGCCCAGGTCAATGTCATGCTGCCCGCCAATCCCGGCGGTGGCTGGGACGGCACGGGCCGTCAGGCGTTCCAGGCACTCAATGACGCCGGCATCTATACCGGTGGCGTCAATTTCACCAATACGGGCGGCGCCGGCGGCACCGTGGGCCTTGCCGAATTCCTCGGCACCTCCACCGGCCAGCCGGACGCGCTGGCAGTGTTCGGCGCGATCACCGTTGGCGCGATCAAGCTCAACAATTCGCCGATCAATCTCGCCGAATTCCGCCCGGTCGCTCGCCTGACCGCGGAATATCTGGTGATCGCGGTTGCTGCTGACTCGCCATACAACACGCTGGCTGACCTTGTTGCAGGCATCAAGGCAGATCCGGGTGCGGCAGCGCTCGGTGGCGGTTCGGCCGGTGGCGTCGACCACATCTCGCTGGCGCTGCTGGCGCAGGCTGGCGACATTCCGGTGGCAGACCTCAACTACATTCCGCAGACCTCGGGCGCTGAAACCGTGACGGCAATCGTCAACGGCACTCTGGTGGCTGGCGTTTCGGGCACGTCCGAATTTGCCCCGTTCGCCGAACAGGGCCGCATCAAGATCCTTGGCGTGACCTCGGCCGAACGTCGCCCGAACCTGCCTGACGTGCCGACCTTCCACGAAGCCGGCTATGACGTCGAAATGGCCAACTGGCGCGGTATCCTCGCCGCTCCGGGCGCTCCGGACGACAACTATGCCATGTGGGTCGAGAACTTCACCAAGCTCTCGCAGAGCGACGCCTGGAAGGCCGTTCTCGAAGCGCAGGGCTGGGAAGACTACTTCCTCGCCGGCGACGAATTCGGCGCCTTCATTGCCGAAGAAACCGAACGCCAGGGCCAGATCCTGAAGGACGCCGGCCTTGTCAACTGACGGGCGCAACACAACTGAAGGGGGCAGCCCAGCGGCTGCCCCCGCTTCGCCAAAGCCCTATTGGATTGGCATCGGGCTGATGGTGATGGGAGCGGTGTGGCTCTACAACGGCTTCGGGTTGCCGCAAGGCGCGCGCTATGCCGCGGTCGGGCCGGGCCTGTTCGTCACCCTCGCCGGTGGTGGGCTGCTCATTCTTGGGGCCATCCTGGTGCTGCAGATCTGGCGCGGGGAAAGCTTTGAGGCGCAGGACGCCGAAGACGCCGACGGCTCGACCAAAATGGACAAGCGGGCCTTTCTGACCGCGCTCGTTGCTGTCGCGCTGCCGATCGTCACCATGGGACCGCTGGGCATGCCGTTTACGGCTACGCTGTCCTTCGTGCTGGTTGCCAATGCCTTTGGCTCGCGCCGCTGGCTGCTCGACCTCATTTGCGGCCTCATTCTCGCATGCGCCGCCTGGTTCCTGTTCAAGCAGCTCGGGCTGCAACTGGGCCGGTTCTTCCCGCCTCTGGGAGTGTAAGACGTGGAAACTTTCGAGCTTCTGCTGCATGGCTTCAGCGTTGCGCTGCAGCCGACAAATCTCATGTGGGCGCTGGTTGGTTCGGTGCTCGGCACCGCTATTGGTATTTTGCCCGGCATCGGCCCGGCGCTGACCATTGCGCTGCTGCTGCCGGTGACCACCGCGCTCGCCCCGACTTCCGCTTTCATCATGTTCGCCGGTATTCTCTACGGCGCGATGTATGGCGGGTCGACGACCTCGATCCTGCTCAACACGCCGGGCGAAGCGGGGTCGATGATGACCGCGCTCGAGGGCAACAAAATGGCCCGGGCCGGGCGAGGCGCAGCGGCGCTGGCGACGGCAGCCATCGGCTCGTTCGTGGCTGGTACCATTGCGACGCTGGCTCTGACCTTTGCGGCGCCGGCCGTTGCGGAACTGGCGTTCTATTTCAAGCCGACCGACTACTTTGCCATTACGGCGCTGGCCTTCTGCTCGGTGGCTGTGGTGATGGGCACGTCGCGCACGCGCGGCTTCGTCTCGCTGTTCCTGGGCATTGCCATTGGCGTGATCGGCATCGATACGATGACGGGGCAACCACGCCTGACCTTTGGCAATATGCAGCTTTTGCGCGGCATTGCGCTGACGGTGGTGCTGGTGTCGCTCTTTGCGGTCGGTGAAATCCTCTATGTCGCGAGCCGCTATCGCTCGACGCCGGGGGTAATGGCGCCGATCAAGGGCCAGCTCTGGATGACCAAGCAGGACTTTGCGCGGTCATGGAAGCCCTGGCTGCGCGGCACGGCGATCGGGTTCCCCATGGGCGCCCTGCCCGGCAGCGGTTCGGAAATTCCGACCATGCTGTCCTATACGCTGGAGCGGAAGCTCACCAAGTATCCCGAAGAGTTCGGCAAGGGCGCCATCGAAGGTGTCGCCGGACCGGAGGCGGCGAACAATGCGGCCGCGGCGGGTATTCTGGTGCCTCTGCTGACGCTGGGGCTGCCGACTTCGGCGACGGCGGCAGTGCTGCTGGCTGCGTTCCAGAATTATGGCCTGCAGCCGGGGCCGTTCCTCTTCACGTCCAATCCGGCGCTGATCTGGGGGCTGATTGCATCGCTCTATGTGGGCAATGTCATGCTGCTGGTGCTCAATCTGCCGCTGGTCGGCATATGGGTGCAGCTCCTCCGCATTCCACGCCCGCAGCTTTATGCCGGCATTCTGGTCTTTGCCATGATCGGGGTCTGGGGCCTCGCGGGCTCGTGGGTCGATCTGACCATCATGCTGGTCGTCGGGCTCGGCGGCTATGTGATGCGGGTCTACGACTTCCCGATTGCGCCGGTGCTGATCGGCCTGATCCTCGGGCCGATGGCGGAAACGCAACTCCGTACGGCGCTGGCTGCCGGCCAGGGCAATCCGATGGTGCTGGTTTCAACGCCGCTATCGGCCATTCTCATCACTTTGGCCGTGCTGCTGTTGGCACTCCCGATCCTACTCAAGCGCCTCCGCGCCAATGCCTGAATTGTCGCGGCGCTTGTGTGCCGCGGCCCCCTTTCGACCAAGGAACTTGCAAGAATGAAGACTTACGACGTCAAGGTTCACCCCTCCGCCGCCAACCTGCCGCGCGAGCAACAGCTTGCCTGGCACATTGCCGAGTTTGCTGCCAATTGCGGGCCGCTCGACGCTGATGTGACCGAGATGATCGCTTGCCGTATCGTCGATAATGCCAGTGTTGGTCTGGCGGCCATCAACCGTGCCCCGGTCGCGGCCGCTCGCGCCATGGCGCTGGCGCATCCGCGCAAGGGTGGCGCGACAGTTTATGGTCTCGGTAGCGGCGTGCGCGTCGATGCCGAATGGGCTGCCTGGGCCAATGCGACGGCCGTGCGTGAACTGGACTTCCACGACACGTTCCTTGCCGCCGACTATTCGCATCCGGGCGACGCGATTTCGCCGCTGGTTGCCGTGGCCCAGCAGATGGGTCTCGATGGCAGCGCCTTGGCGCGCGGCATTGCCGTGACCTACGAAGTGCATGTGGCGCTGGTTAAGGCGATTTCGCTGCACAAGTACAAGAAGGACCATGTGGCGCACTTGGCGCCGGCAACCACGGCCGCCATTGGCGCCATGCTGGGTCTTTCGACCGAAGTGATCTTCCAGGCGGTCAACCAGGCCGTGCATCTCAGCTTCTCGACGCGCCAGTCCCGCAAGGGCGAGATCAGCTCGTGGAAGGCCTATGTGCCTGGTTTCTCGGGCAAGCTCGCTATCGAATGCGTCGATCGCGCCATGCGCGGCGAAGCGTCGCCCTCGCCGATCTATGAAGGTGAGGAATCGGTGCTCGCCTGGATGCTCGGCGGCAAGAACGAAGCCTACAAGGTGTCCCTGCCCGCTCCCGGCGAAAGCCCGCGCGGCATCATGGAAACTTATACCAAGGCGCATTCGGCCGAATATCAGGCGCAGGCGCTGATCGACCTTGCGATCGACCTTTCGGGGCAGATTGGCGACCTTTCCAAGGTGAAAGATATTCTGCTCGAAACCAGCCATCACACGCATAACGTGATCGGCACCGGCGCTAACGATCCGCAGAAGATGGACCCGGAAGCATCACGCGAAACGCTCGATCACTCGATCATGTATATCCTCGCGGTCGCCCTCGAAGACCGCAAATGGCACCATGTCGACTCCTATACGCGCGAACGTGCCCGCACGGCCTCGACGGTGGCCCTGTGGCACAAAATTCGTACGGTGGAAGAGCCGTCCTGGACCGTTAGGTATCTCGACCCGAATCCCGACAAGCGCGCCTTTGGTGGCAAGATCATCGTTACGCTGGAAGACGGTCGGGTGATCACCGGCGAACGCGCCGTGGCCGATGCGCATCCCAATGGCGCCCATCCCTGGACCTGGCCGGACTATGCCGGCAAGTTCAATAGCCTCACCAAGGGCGAACTGTCGGACGCCGAACGCAAGGCGTTTCTCGACGCGGCCAAGGGTTTTGCGGGTCTCGCCGCGGGCAAGCTGGATGTGCTGATTCCGGCGCTGCCAACGGGCCAGGTCGTGCCCGCCAAGCCGACCGGCCAGGGCATTTTCGATCACGGCCTCGAATAGAAGAGGTCAATGCGCTAAGGAAGCCGGCCCTTTGCTGAGACTCATGGAGCGGCGACCAGCGTGACGATGATGGATCAAGACGCCGAAACGATCGAGATTGCCGACGACGTGCTGCTGACCGACCAGTTGTTCGAACAACTGAGCGAGGCCATCGTCGTGGGCACTCTCGCCCCCGGCACCAAGCTCAGCGAACCCCGACTTGCCGCCCAATATGGCGTTAGCCGGGGGCCGCTGCGCGAGGCCATTCGGCGCCTTGAAGAACGAAAGCTCGTAACCCGCGCGCCCCGCCAAGGAGCGCGCGTGGTGGTGCCGACGCCCGGCGATGCGCTGGAGCTTTTCACCATCCGTGAAGTGTTGGAGGGGCTGGCCGCACGGCATGCGGCCGAGAACGCCACCGATGCGGAAATCGACCAGCTTCGCGCCATGCTGGCGCACCACCGCGATGCGCTCTCCAAGCCCGATGCCATGGTCTATTGGCAGGCCACGGCCAATTCGGACTTTCACTTCATGATCGCCCGGATCGGCCGGAACCAGCATCTGTTCGACCTGCTCTGCGGCGAATATTACACCCTGTTCCGGCTCTATCGCATGCAGCATCGCATCGTGCCCGGTCGTGCGCAGCGCGCACTGGCGGAGCATGAACGGATCGTCGAGGCGATTGCCGATCGGGATGCGGAGCTATCGGAAATCCTGATGCGCCGGCACATTGCTTCGGCCCGAGTGGGTCTCATCGCCCAGGCGAGCGTCTGAGACCATATTTGTCTCGGCGGGTGGAAAATCTGCGAGACGGGTCGGCAAGCAGGCGTAGAATTGGGCGAGTTCCGGTTCTACTGCTGCGGCCAGCATCTGGCAGCGCTGCAACAGGGCTTCGTCGAGCACGCCGGCGGTCAGCGCCGAGACCAATTCGGTATGGCTGATTAGCAAGGCTTCAAAAGCCGCGCTGGATTTGACCGCCTCATCACCCACCAGCAGCTTTATCGGCTCGCGGCCGGACATGCCCTTGAGTTCGACCCAACCGGCATAGAGGAAGGCCAGCGCGGGTGCCTCGGCCGCCATTTCAGCCGTCGCCAGAATGCTGTAGCCGACCGGCTTGCAGGCGCCTTCGATGCGGCTGGCGACATTTACGGTGTCGCCGACGCAGGAATAGTCGAAGCGTTTTTCGAAGCCCATATTGCCGACCAGTGCGGGTCCGGTGGCGATGCCGATGCCGATGTGGATCGGGTCGTCGCTGCCCTCGTTGAGGGCGCGCAGGGCGCTGCGCATGGCGAGGGCGGCGCGGCCGGCGAGGAGGGCATGCTCCTTTTCCTCGGCCGGGGCGTTCCAGAAGGCCATGACCGAGTCGCCCATGAATTTGTCGATGGTGCCGCGCTGGCGGATGATGGCGCCGCCCAGGGCAGCGAACAGGCCATTGAGAATTCTGACCAATTGCTGGGGGCTCGTCCGTTCGGCGAGAGCGGAAAAATTGCGGACATCGGAGAACATCACAGTCAATTCCCGCACATTGCCGCCGAGACGCAGCAGGCTTTGATCGGCTTCGATCTGGGTGAGGACCGAGGGCTCGACATAGTAGCCGAAGGCGCGGCGGATGCGGCGGCGGTCGAAATCGGTGACGGTGAAGCGCAAGAAGGCCATGGTAGCGTAGCTGACGAGGGCGGCAAAGAGCGGATAGCTGGGGTCGATCAGGAGGCCGGGGCTCGAAAAGCTCCACCAGCTAAAGGAGACTGAGGCCGCGGCGACGGCGAGCGACACGCCGAGCCCGACCAGGGGGCCAGAGATGACGACGGCGAGGACGATGATGAAACTTGAGGCGACAAGCAGCGCCAGCTCCAGTCCGGACACCCAATCGGCCCGATCAAGGAAGATTTGCGTGAGGATTTGTTCCAGCGCCTGGAGGTGGATGGAGACGCCGGGAACGGGGGCGCCCAGAGGACTGACGCGAATGTCGTTGAGGCCACTGGCGGAGCTGCCGATGAGGACGATGTGGCCTGTGATCAGCGGGGCGAGCGCGGCATAGTCGTCGTCGAGGATGTCGGTGGCCGGAATGTACGTTTCCGGCGGTAGTTCGCGATAGTAGAGGCGCAGATCGCCGGTGGGGCCGGTGGGAATGGCTATGTCCCCTACCCTGATGGCCTCAACGGTGCGGCCGTCCACGTTGTCGCCCATGACGACCAGTGTGGGCACGCCCGTGGCGACGCGCAGGGCTTCGACCGACAGGGTGGGCAGGACACCGGAATCGACCCGCCAGAGCAGCGGCAATCGTCGCGCGACGCCGGCCCCTTGACGGTCGAGGCTGGCGACACCTAGGCCGCTGGCGGCTTCGGCGAGGATAGGCAAGGGCTGGGCGGCACCGCCCAGTTCGGGCACGGCGGCGAGTGGATCGCTGCCGGTGGTCGCAAGGCCCGTCTTGCTTGGCGCAGTCACGGGGAGTGCGCTGCCATTTTGGGCGAGGCCCAGGATGGTAGGCCCCGCCGCCAAGGTTTTCGCAAAATTCTGATCGGCGTCGCCCTTCCCCGTCGAGCGCTCGGCCTCGCTGAAGAGGATATCGAAGGCGATCGCGGCAGCGCCCAACTCGGTCAGTCGCTCCGAGAGACGCCCCAGGGTTTCGCGCGGCCAGGGCCATTGGCCGACTTCGGCCATGGAGGTCTCATCGATATCGATGATGCGGACCGGCAGGTCCGGTGGCGCCTGACGCGGCCGCCATTGCTGGAAGACATCAAAACTGGTCTCGCGCGCCACCTGCACCGGATAGGGATCGGCCACCCGGAGCGCAACGAGGCCGAGAATGACGAGAAGACCCAGAGTAAGCGCCGCAAGCCGCCTGCCCATGGCCCCTGCCCTCAATTATAGGGCGTGCAGGCCGCGACGCGTTGCGGCAGGACCGAGCTTGGGCGAGAGCGCAGATCGCGGCGGAAATCGCTGGGCGACATGCCGGCAATCTTGCGGAAGAGCTTGTTGAAGGCGCTGAGCGAGCCAAAGCCGCTATCCATTGCGACCTGGAGCACATTGGCCTCATCGCGCATGAGCAAGGCCTGGGCGTAGGAAAGGCGCATGAGGCTGACATAGTCATTGAGCGTCATGCCGGTGCACTTCTTGAAGACCGTCATCGCGTATTTGGGATGCACATCGGCAGCCACCGCGATGTCGACCGAGTCGATATCCTCGCGGAAATTGTCGGCGATGTAGTCGCAGATGCGCACGACGATGGGCGAGATGTGCTGGTCGGTGGAGTGGCTGTTGGAGCGGGCGTGGTGGCCGGACAGCAGCTCGTAGGGCGCGAAGCGGATGCGTTCGATGCGAAGGAGCAGTTCGTCCACCGCCATGCTGACCTTCAGCGGGTCGTCGGACCGGACATAGTCGTTCCAGCGGGCGAAATTGACGGGGTCGGAAGCGTCGGTGGCCTTTGTCACCAGTGCGGCGCCCTGCATGAGGCCGGCCTGCACATCCTGCGGCAGGCGCAGGCGGAAGAAATGCACCAGCGGCAGGTGGCCGCCGGCATAGACGAGATCTTCGGATGCGTCGTCGAGCCGATGGGGCTGGCCGCCCCAGAAGAGGGCCAGATCGCCGGCGCCAAAGCGCACTTCGTAGCCGCTCATGGCATAGTGGGCCCAGCCGCGGATGATGAAATTGACCTCGACCTGCGCATGCCAATGCGCCGCGCGCATCAGCAGCGGGGACGCATGGAACATATTGAGTTCGGTGGGAAGGTTCTCCACGCCGTCGAGGGCCGGCTCGTAGTAGCCGCGCTCCACCATCTTACTATCCGCCAATTTGAAATACCCGATAAGAGCGACGGCTCATGAGGAGTGGATAGCTTAGGTATCGCTCGGCACAAGAGCAAGGGAGGAGAATGCGCGGGATCCATGGGATCATCCGCGCTTCATGCGCCAGATCGGGCGCCCAGGCTGTGCCGACATGAACAACATTGGGTCACCCATCTTGATGGGCAGGGCCCTTCGCGAGGACGAGACCATGACCGACAAGAAAATTCGCTGGGGCATTATCGGGCCGGGCAGCATTGCCAAGGCCTTTCGTGGCGGGGTCAATGGATCGCAGCACGGCGTGCTGGCTGCCATTGCGACGCGTGATCCGAGCAAGCCAAACCTGGCTGTAGACTTTCCGGGCGTGCGCGTCGTCAACGGCTACGACGCCCTTCTCGCCGACAAGGAGATCGACGCGGTCTATATCGCCGTGCCGCATACCGGCCACGCCGAATGGGCGATCAAGGCCGCCGAAGTGGGTAAGCACGTCCTCATCGAAAAGCCGCTGGCGCTCTCGGCGCATGAAATTGACGCCGTGTTCCACGCGCACAAGAAGGCCGGCACCTTTGCGGGCGAAGCCTTCATGTATCGCCTGCACCCGCAGGTGAAGCAGTTGATCGACCTGATCAAATCCGGCGCCATCGGCGAAGTACGGATGATCCAGTCGAGCTTTGGTTTCTCGATGGGCAAGTTCCAGCCGCAGCACCGGCTGTTCGCTTCGGCGCTGGCAGGCGGCGGTATCCTGGACGTTGGTGGTTATCCGGTTTCGATGGCGCGACTGATTGCAGGCGCCGCATTGGGTAAGCCGTTTGCTGATCCAGTGAAGGTTTCGGGCACGGCCAAGCTCAATGAAGAAGGCACCGACGATTGGGCGGCGGCGCTGCTCACGTTCGAGAACGGCATCGTGGCGCAGGTTTCCTGTGCGGTGATGGCGAACCTCGACAATGTGCTGCGTATCCATGGCTCCGAGGGCCGGATCGAAGTGCCGGAATTCTGGTTTGCCAATGGCAATCGTGACCAGGGTCTTGGCCGCATCGACATCATCAAGGGCGGCAAGACCGAGACGGTCAGCGTCAACGAAACGGCGCATGTCTATTCGTTTGAGGCTGATGCTGCCTCGTTGGCGATTCTCGAAGGACGGCAAGAGTTTCCGGCGCCGGGCATGAGCTGGGCGGATAGCCTTGGCAATGCGCGCGTGCTCGACCAGTGGCGCAAGGATGCCGGGATTGAGTACTCGGTCGAGAAATACACCAATCGCCTGAATACATTGGACAATCGCAAGCTTGGCCCGAATACCGGCGTCATTCCGAAGCGGTCTATTCCGGGACTGAACAAGCCGGCCTCGGCCGTTGCTCTCGGCTTTGAAGATTTCAAGACCTTCTCCTCGGGCGCGATCCTCCTCGATGCGTTCTGGGAAAAGGGCGGCAATATCTTCGATACCGCCTTCATCTATGGCGGCGGCTATACCGAAAAGCTGTTCGGTGAATGGCAGAAGAGCCGTGGCGTACGCGAAGAGGCCGTGGTGATCGGCAAGGGCGCGCACTCGCCGCTGGTCTATCCTGACGTGATCGCCAAGCAACTGACGCAGACGCTTGATCGCCTGCAGACGGACTATGTCGACGTCTATTTCATGCACCGTGACAACACCGACGTGCCGGTGGGTGAATTCGTCGATGCGATGGATGCCGAGGTGAAAGCCGGCCGTATCCGTGGGCCGTTCGGTGGGTCCAACTGGACCAAGGAGCGCATGGACGAGGCGATTGCCTATGCCGAGCGCACCGGCAAGACAAAGCCGCAGGCGCTGAGCAACAACTTTGCACTGGCCGAAATGCTCGACCCGATCTGGGGCGGCTGCGTCACCTCATCGACGCCTGACTTCAAGCAGTGGCTGATTGATCGCCAAGTGACCAACTTCTCATGGTCGAGCCAGGCGCGCGGGTTCTTCACCGACCTTGCTGGTCGCGACAAGACGGACAACGAGGAACTGGTTCGCGTCTGGTACAACGAGCAGAACTTTGGCCGCCGCGACCGGGCCATCGAACTGGCCAAGCAGATCGGGCACAATCCGATCCATGTGGCACTGGCGTATGTGCTGGCCCAGCCCTTCCCCAGCGTGCCGCTGATCGGGCCGCGCCGTCTGGTCGAACTCGAAGACAGCCTCAAGGCTTTCGAGATCAAGCTGACGCCGGAACAGGTGAAGTGGCTGGAAGGCTAAACGCCGCAAAATTCAGGCAAATCAAGGGGTCCGGCAGCGGGCCCCTTTTTCATTGGCTGGAATGTCAGCAATAATTTCTCATCGCGCCGTAGAGAATTCATCTTCGCTGTTCACCCAAAGAAGACAGTTTGTGCCCTGAAGCGTGGTTGTCAGGTCAGAACGCCTGCCCTATGTTATCCATCGTGAGATTACGATCTCACGCAATTCTCAGGGCGGGGTGCAACTCCCCACCGGCGGTAAGGCGGCGACGCCAAGCCCGCGAGCGCTTTCTACTTCGGTGGGAAGGTCAGCAGATCCGGTGTGATTCCGGAGCCGACGGTCATAGTCCGGATGAAAGAGAATGGGTTGGTAAGCGCTTGACGGCGCTCGCGTTTTGTCGCGAGCGGTCTTGTGTCGCCTTCTCGTAACCCTGGGGAAACTGGTTACGGAAAGGACACCACATGAGCCAGATTTCCTCTTCTACCCACACGAGCGCCACGGCCGGCGCTATCTTCATGCTCGCAGCAAGCCTGGCTTTTGCCGGCTCGAATACGCTGCAATCGGTTCTGCCGACGCCGATCGAATATGGCGGGTTTGGCATGAGCTCGACCGGCATGGCCTTCTGGCAATATGTCATTGCCTCTATCCTGGCGCTGCCGATCATCCTGCGCATCGGCTTCAAGAACCTACGTACCAGCCATCCCCTCGCCCATGAAATCCGCGCCTTTGCCTCGGCGCTGGGCGTGCATGTTTTCGTCTATGGTTTTGCCTCGGGCGTTCCGATCTGGCAGATGGTGACACTGCTTGCCACCGGGCCGCTGTTCATCATTCTGGGCTCCACGCTGTTCCTGGGCGAAAAAGCCTCCACGGCCCGGATCGGGGCGGCGCTGATGGGGTTTGCCGGTGCGATCATCGTCTCGGGCGTTGGTGCAGACGGGGTTACCTGGCAAACCTTCGTGCCGATCCTTGCGGCGGCGCTCTGGGCCACCACTGACATTCTCACCAAGTACCTGACGCAGAAGGGTGAAAGCCCCGAGACGTTGACCATCTCGCTGCTGGTGCTGATCACCCCGAACCATCTGGCCATTCTGCTGCTGGTCACCCTCTTTTCGTGGGTGTTGCCGGCTGGCGCGGCCCCCGGCTTTCCGTTGGCCCTGCCCTCCGGTACCGGCCTGCTGCTGCTCCTGCTGCTCGGCGCCCTGACGGCTGCGGCGCAATATCTGCTGAGCTTTGCCTACCGCGCGGCCGATGCGACCTTCCTGCAGCCATTCGGCGACCTGAAGGTGCCGCTCGGGGCGATCGTGGGCTGGGTTGTGCTCGGCCAGGTGCCGTCGATCTGGTTCTGGCCGGGTGCCGCGCTGATTATCCTGGCGTCGCTGTTCCTCTATCTCGTGGAGGGTCGGGACCGGCCCTCCAACTTCGCGGCGGCGTAGCGTTCCAAGCGTAGAATAATCCTTCCAAATCTGACGCCGGCAATGCGATATTGCCGGCGTTGGCATTTTAGGGGACTCGCATGGACCGGGGAGAGATTCAGGGCGCGCCGAAGAATTTCGAGGCGCTGCGGACACTTATCCTGGAAAGGCGACGCGAATTGCCCAAGCGCCTGGCGCAGGTGGCGGCCTTTGCGCTGGATAACCCCGACGAGATCGCCTTTGGTACGGCGGCGAGTATTGCGACCGACGCCGAAGTGCAGCCTTCGACCCTGGTCAGGTTCGCACAAACCTTTGGTTTTGATGGCTTTTCTGCACTGCAGGCAGTGTTTCGCGCGCGGCTTCGCGAGCGGAATTCGAGCTATGAAGACCGGCTGGCGGAGCTTGAGGGCGGGGACGCGGTGGCTGCCGGGTCGGCGGCGATTCTCAACTCGTTTGTCGCCGCGGCACATCGCAGCCTCGACAATTTGAGTGCCGCAATCGACCCGCAAAAGTTCGAATCCGCTAGCAGACTGTTAGCATCTGCCGGCACCATTCACCTGATTGCGCGACGGAGAAGCTATCCGATTGCGACCTACATGGCCTATGCGCTCTCCCAGCTCAAAATCCGCTGCCAGATCGCCGGGACAGCGTCGGGGATCGATGACGATCTGCTGGCGCTCGCCGATGAGGGTGACGCGGCTTTTGCGGTGAGCTTTTCGGGTTATGCCTCGGAGACGATCGCGCAAGCTTCGGCGCTGGCGGCGCGGGGTATTCCCGTGGTGTCGCTGACCGACTCGGCGTTCTCGCCGCTGGCGGAATGTTCGACCATCTGGTTCGAGCTGGTCGAAGCCGACCATGCCGGGTTCCGGTCGCTCTCGGCCAGCATGGCCTTTGCCATGGCGCTGGCCGTGGCTATTGCCGAAGAG
>NZ_JBEVLL010000315.1:0-10660 GCF_040509215.1 Devosia sp. | reverse complement strand
GCAGGCTGCCACCACCATCGACCGGCCAGGGCACCATGACGGCGCTCCAGGTCTCCCGGCTGTCAAGCGCCGCGCTGACGTGACCGTGCGGGTCCAGCCCCAGCGCATCCCTTAGCTCCGGCCATGGCCGGCCGAGATGCGCTGCGCTGCGCCCGCCCATCAGGTGAATGAAGGCGTCCGAGACCAGCGAGAAACGCCCGTCGGCATTCATCTGCCACATGAAACGCAATGGATGACGGCGCGTGACGTGCGGCTCGTCTACGAGCGATGGCGTCTGGCCGGCTTTCGCTTCTCCCACGGCAGCCGACTCGGCATATGGTGGGGCGGGCTCGGCACCGCTCTCGTTGCGGTGTTCGACGATGCTTGGCGCGTCGCATGGAGCGGCCGCTTCGATTGCCGGCTGCGGAGCCTCGTCGTCAGTGATTCGATCCTGCGCCTCCGTCTCGCCATGCGCGACGTCGGCTGGTGGTCGGTCTGCAGGCATCTCGGTCGACACCGGGTTCGATTGCACCGGCATTGCGTCGTCGGACAATGCGGCCGATGCCGTTTCGCCCGCGCGTGCCCCGGCCGGCATCAACAAGGCGATCAGTCCGACATCGGCGCCGCTGCCGACGCGATAGAGCATGACGCGGCCGAGCGCGAGCTGGGCCTGCGCGTGGCCGTCGGCAAGCGCCGTCGCGCACGCTTCCGCCAGGTGATCGTCGCTGAGATCTTGCAAGCCGAACGATTTTCGCCCGGACGCGCTCGCGCCGGCGATCAGGCCGTCAGCGGTGAAGGCCGCCAGCGTGGCGGCGCTGTCATCGACCAGGCGCTGCAGGCGCTCCACCAGCGGCATCGTGCGCACGCCAGCGTCGGCCGTCGTGACGAGAATCCCATGGCTGCCGTCGGCCAGATCGATCCGGGCGTAGCCGCAGGTCGCCATCGTGCCGAGCGGAGCGCCGAAGCCGCGCAGCCGTTCAAGTCGAACCGCGCCGTTCTCGGGCAGTCGTGGTGCCAGCTGCGCGATCTGGCGGCGATGCGCGTCGGTAGGGCCGAAGGTCCGCGCCGCGAGGGCGACACCATTGCTCGCGCCGAAGATTCTCGCGCCGATCGGATTGGCCCACAGAACCCGACTGCCGTCGGCTGACCACAACCATGCCGGCAGCGCGCCGGCCGCGTGGATGGCGAGCCGGGGATCGCTGAATCCCAGCAACTGGAAGTCGGTTTGGCTCATGAGCGTGGTCGATCGAGCAAGGGTGCCTTCCGGTCCCGTGGGCGGCGGCCTTAAAGGAATGGCAGCCTTAACAAGCCGTTAGTATCGCCCGTTTCCGATCTCAAGGTCCACTTTTGGGGCGGCTTGAGCCTGGTTAATGCTTGGATAACCTTAATGTGTCCGGCATTTCGTCGAGCGGGACGAGAGGCCGCGGTGATTATCTAGAGTTGCATATTGCAATTCCGCGGCGGTGGTTCACGATGAGGGCGTCCGACCGTGGCGCACCCGTCATACCGGCGCAGCCATTGTTGGATAGTCTGAAAACGTCTGGAATGGCAGGTCCGGGCGAGCCGGCCATCGGGACGTCACATCAAAAATAGGCCGGCCTGGGCGCAGTGCCGGTGCAAAAAACTCAAACGGGACAGGAGTGGACCATGAACGAGAATGGGCGTGGATTCGAGATCCCCAAGGAAGTGCGCTCGATGGCCGAGGCGGGCTTCGAGCAGGCACGCCGGACTTTCGAGAAATTTCTCGCCAGTGCGCAGGAGACCGCTGGAACGCTGGAGGAGCGCGGTGCGACGGTGCGCGCCGGAGCCAAGGATATCGGCGCCAGGGTGATGACTTACGCCGAGAAGAATGTGCAGGCCTCGTTGGATTATGCCCAGTCGCTGGTGCACGCCAAGGATCTGCCCGAGGTGATGCGGCTGCACGGCGAATTCGTCCAGGCCCAGCTGCGGGCCCTGGCCGAGCAGGCCAGCGAGATGGGCCAGGTGGTCAGCAAGGCCGCCTTGGACGCCGCCAAACCGAAAACCTGACCTCCACCGGACGTACCCAGCCAAAAACAGCCTCTTTACCCGCTCGTGCGGCAATGCATTAAAATGCATTGCATTGCACAAAATTGCCACTATACACATCTACGAGAGGTTGCTCTCAGGGGCGATCTCCTCTGCGTGATCCGAAATTCGACGCTTGGCCACCATGCCGGGGGCCGGCCATCTCCATTGTTTCGAAGGATGCATGCCATGACCAACGATCCGTTCTCTGCCTCCATCATTCCGTTCGAAGTTCCCGAGCAGATGCGCGCTTTCGCCGAGAAGGGCGTCTCGCAGGCCCGCGACAGCTATGCCAAGTTCAAGGATGCCGCCGAGAGCCATAACGGCGCGATCGAGGCGTTCTTCGTCAACGCCAGCAAAGGCGCCAGCGAGTACTCCGCCAAGGTGATGGAGTTCGTGAAGGCCAACACCACGTCGAACCTGGACTTTGCCCAGGAGCTGTTCGGCATCAAGTCGCCGACCGAGGCGTTCGAGCTGTGGACGGGTTTCACCCGCAAGCAGATCGAGACCTACACCGCGCAGACCAAGGAGCTTGGCGAGCTGACCCAGAAGTTCGCGACCGAGGCGGTCGAGCCGATCAAGGCCAGCGCGGCCAAGATCTTCAAGACCGCGGCCTGAGCCGCCATCACCTTCCGGATGTGACGACGATCACGACGTCGTCCGGCGCGAGTTGAGACAAGACCCGGGCTCTGTGCCCGGGTTTTGCGTCTGCAAAACCATGTTGAAAATACCCGCTCGCGGCGGCCGACTTTGCAACGTCTCGGCCTTGCCAAATCCGCGCGTTGCACCTAGTTTCCGGCCCGTTCGGCCCCCCCTTCGCGGCGGCCATGCGATGCAGTTGTAGCTCAGTTGGTTAGAGCGCCTGTCTGTGGAACAGGAGGTCGGTGGTTCGAGCCCACCCAACTGTACCAATCAAGCCAGTCGCTTATTGAGTTTCAGGCGAGTCGCCGCTGAGCTAGCGACTGCCCGGCACTGCCCGTCTGAAAAACGGACCCGCTAACTCTGGTCATAGATCCGATTCCCCTCTCGTCATTCCGGCGCGGTGCGCCGGCATCGACCGGAATCCGGTTCAAGCATCCGCCGTTCTGCGAACCAAGTTCACAGACCACGACGACGCAATGACTATGCCTTCGCCTCGCAATAGAGATGGGCATCCCAATCGCGTGTCATTCTGTTTCGCTGAAGACCACGAGACAGGAAGGCCTCGACGCCATAACTGTGGTTTTTGAAACCAGCTTTTTCCACGGCCGCATCCAGTGTTTCGCGATACCATCCGGATTTATGCTCGTCACCCGGCCAACGCTGCCAGCCATACAAGGTCGACATCGCATGCTCTATGGTGCACGGGATCTGCTTACCCTTGAAATGGTCGGTCACGTAGCCACACCATACGGGGATATCAGGAACGTCAAATAGAAACACGCCGCCAGGGCGAAGCATCCGCTTGCAGTTGGCGAATGTCTTGTGAACCTGCTCAAAAGTAAGATGTTCGATGATCGCAAGAGCGATTATCTCGTCGAGACTGGCGTCCGGAAGAGAGATTTCCCATGGGTTTCCGACGATATCGACGCCTTCAAAGGCGTTGATGTCGTTATGGATATAGCCGGGAGTGGGACGCTGGCCGCAGCCAATTTCGAGCTTCGTCAGAGTTGTCATGCCGATGATGTTCTTTCGAATTGAAGGCTGAGTAGAAAGTTGCCAAGCGATCCGCGCGTCCGCCCGGTGGCACGATCAGGGATTGTAGAACAGAATACGGCTGCCAAGCGGTTCGAAGCTCAGCGGCACGCGGTGCAGTTTGATCTCGCGCGCAATTGCCTCATGCCGCTCGACCGGCGCGTAAAACATCAGGAAGCCTCCTGCGCCCGCTCCAAGGAGCTTGCCGCCCAGCGCGCCCGCCGATTTGGCGGCGATATACCAATCGTCGATGGCGCCGTTGCTGATGCCGGCCGCCAAACCCTTTTTCAGGCTCCAGTTTTCATCGAGAATACCGCCCACTGAATCGAGCCGCCCCTGGTGCAGTTCGTCGCGAAGCTGGTAGGTCAGTGCGACCATCCGCTTCAGCATCGCCTGCTTCGTCGCATCATCGGCCACCGTTGCCGATTGCTCGGCCAGAATGCCGGAGGCGCTGCGGGTGATCCCGGTATAAAAGACCAGGATTCGCTCCTCGAGCGCCTTGAGCGATTGCTTCGGCAGAATGAGCGGCATGACATTGACGCTGTCATCCGGATTGAACTCGATGAGATTGAGGCCGCCATAAGCCGCGGCATACTGATCCTGTTTTCCGATCGGCTCGCCACAGCGATCGATCTCGATCTCACAGCTCATTCGGCCGAGTTCCGCGGCCGAGACGTGTCGGCCAAGATAGGCCGACAGCACCTGAATGAGGCCGACGGTGAACGTGCTGGAGGAGCCCAGCCCGGTCCCGCGAGAGGGGATGTCCGCCGTGGTCGTAATTTCGACGCCGCCCTGAAGACCCAACAACTCCATTGTCGTTCGCACCAGAGGATGCTCGACCTCGTTCAGTTGTTCGACCTCTTCTGTCCTGGAATAGGCGACCCGAATTCCCCCGTTGAAGTGCCGGTTCACGCTCACATAGATGTATTTGTCGATCGCCGTCGAAAGGACTGCGCCGCCATGGAGGCGGTAGAAGTTCGGCAAGTCGCTGCCTCCGCCGACAAAGCTCATGCGCAGCGGTGTACGACTGATGATCATTGGGATTCCTGTTCAACCAGTGTCAAAGAATCGAGCGAAAATATCTGGTCCGACCGTGACCTCGTCGCCTCGATCAAGGCCGCTTCGTCCGATTGACGCTGGCTATAGATGTCAGTCGCTTGCCCGGCATCAGCTAGCCGACGATCGACGAGGTCGGCGATCACGCGCGCCCGCCGCGCGCCTTCGTCAGCCTCCACGTAGAGCCGCCGGGTCGAACGGGGCGTCGGCCAGGCATCGAGGAGCGCCGGCACGCCTTCCAGGATCAGCACGGTGTCCTTCGAAAGCAGCAGCCGTCCGCCGTCGACCCGCGCACGCCTGCGCCGGTCATAGGCGGGAAGCGAGAGCGTGCCATCCCTTCCGGCAAGCCAGTCGGCAAGAACGGCGCGCGCCTCGGCGAGCCCATATCGCCCTTGCACGCCCGGCCCTCGCTCGGCTGCCGGCAGTATCCAGCGATCGAGCGAGATCGATTCCACGCTCAGCCCGTGTCTTCGAAGCTCCCACTTCAACACCCCTGTCAGAGTGGACTTGCCGCTGCGAGCGAGGCCCCCGACCAAAACCAGCTCGCCCGCGCGAACCTTCGACACGACATCGGAAACCTCGGCAACGAGGCGGGGATAAAGACCGACAATCAGGTCGACCGCGGCAGCGAAATCACGGGCGACGAAATCGGGTGCGGCGGGGTACTTGCCATCGGCGCCGCCTTCTCCTGTTTCAACGAGCACGGAGCGCAGACCGGTTTGCTCGGCAGCCCGCATATCGGCGGTGCTGTCCCCGACCATCCAGGAACGGTGTGTGTCGATGTTCATCGTCTCGATTGCGCGACGGAACAGCCCCGTGGCCGGCTTGCGGCACTCGCAAGAGACTTTCAACGCAGCGACTTCTCCCGGAAAGCCACCGTCCGGATGGTGCGGGCAATAAAAGGTCGCGTCGAGATAGCCGCCCGCGGCCCCAAGTGCGCCCTCCAACCGGTCGTGAATGCGCCGCAAGTCGTCTTCCGTACAGTCGCCACGGGCAATGACTGGCTGGTTGGTCACCATGACGACCCGGTATTCCGCCTCGTTCAACTGCCGTACGGCCTCTGCGACGCCGGGCAAGAGCTCCAGTTCCTCAGGCTTGCGCACGTAGCCGCGCAATTCGTTCAAGGTGCCATCGCGGTCGACGAAAACCGCGGCTTGAGGATGAGAGCGGCGAGCCCGGTCGACCACGC
This sequence comes from Devosia sp., assembly GCF_040509215.1. Lineage (GTDB taxonomy): Bacteria > Pseudomonadota > Alphaproteobacteria > Rhizobiales > Devosiaceae > Devosia. The sequence goes on along the minus strand of NZ_JBEVLL010000315.1, from coordinate 4,716 downwards.
CCTCGCGCAAATGGCGCTCGACCTTGTCGAGCCGCTTCGGCGTGCCGAGATCCTTGATATATTCGTAGCTGACATAGCCGTGTAGTCGCTGGCCCGCCGCCAGCATGGCTGGAAACACATCTTTGGCGAAATCGCACGGCGTCGAGAAATTCCTCCACGGCTCCAGTGCCCGCCGCTCGACAACGTAGAAAGCCGCGTTGACGAGATTCCGAAAGAGAGCGCCCGGCGGATGTGGATAAGCATGGAAGGCGCGGATGTTGCCGGCCGCATCAAGCTCGGCGAGATCGGAATCCGCTGGATGATCGTTCGGGTGCAGGAGCAAGGTCGCATCGGCGCCGGCCGCCATGTGAGCGGCAATCATATGGCCAATATCGATGTCGAACAGGGTATCGCCATAGATGACCAGAAAGCGGTCGGCCAACTGATCCAAACAAGCGAGCGCCGCGCCGGCAGTGCCCTTAGGTACGCCATCGTCAACGAGCCGCACGGTACAGCCGAAGTTGCGCCCGGCGAAGAAAGCCTCGATCTGATCGGCCGCATGATTGACGAGCACGACGGCATCTTTGATGCCGTGGGCTGCGAGCGTGCGGAGCTGGCGCTCCAGAAGCGGCACGCCATCGACCGCGACCAGTGGCTTGGGGCGTCCATTCAATCGTTCGGCCAGCCGCGTGCCTTTGCCGCCCGCGAGGATCACCGCCTGGGTCAAGCGCCGATCTCCTGAAGGGCGATCTCCGCAATGGCCTTTCGCAAGGCGCCCTCCGAACCCAGCTTCGGTGTCCAGCCCGTCGCGGTGAGTTTGCTGACGGAGTAGCGAAAGCGCGGTACGTCCCCGACCCAGCCGCGATTTCCTTCGCCATAGGCGATGACCGCGGCTGGCGCCACACGATCGCGAACGGTCTCCGCGATCGCTCTTACCGTCACGCCTGCATCGACCGGACCAATGTTGAACACCTTGTAGCGCCCTTCCAGGCGACTGATGTGCAGCATTGCCTCTATGAGATCATCTACGTGGAGATAGGCCTTCTGCTGCGAGCCGTCACCCAGCACGTCGAGCCGTTCGGGTGTGGCTTTCAGCTTGCGAACGAAATCCCAGATCACCCCGTGCGTCGCGGGCACACCAATCACATTGGGGAAGCGGAAAACATCCGCGCGCGGCAAATACGCCTCAATTGCGGCGCGAATCTGAGCCTCAGATGCAAGCTTCATCGCGCCATAGTTCGAGATCGGCTCAAGCGGCCCGATGTCCTCGTGGATCTCCACCTCGCCGAAGTCGCCGTAGATGGCTGAACTCGACGCAAAATGCAGCTCCGGGATTCTTGCGTGACGCATCGCCTGCAACACGCCGAAGGTTGTCAAGAAAGTACGCTCAAGATCGATGCAGGGATCGGCTACACCCGCCGGGATATCGGAATTGGCCGCCATGTGCCAAAGATGACCGACCGGCTCACCGGCGTCTTTGATCGTCGCGAGAACGGCATCGGCGCTCGCGCAATCGACACGGTTGAAAGCAAAATTCGGATTCGAGTCGAATTCGGCGAGTAGCTCGCGCCGGCCGCGCGACAAGTCGTCAACGGCAAGCACGCTCTCGCCATCCGCCAGTAGCCGGCGCGCCAGATTTACGCCGACGAAGCCGGCACCGCCACAGATCAGATGCAGCCCCATCCGTCTTCCTCACTGTCGTCTCGCCAGTCCCTTGCAGTCACCGCCGGACCTCCCGCATCCCTCAGAACTTCACGGATCCGAGCGAGGAGGAATCCTCAAGATGGCTGTGCCGCAAATACTGCGCGATGATATGCATAAGGGACTGATGCACATCTTCGACGACGCCGTAGTTTTGAGCGTCGACGTGCAGCGTGATGTCAGCCAGCCTGGCGGCCTCGCCGCCGGAAAACCCCGTCATGGCGATCGTGGTCAGCTTCATCGCCCGCGCCGTTTCAAGAGCGCGGATAATGTTGGGCGAGGCTCCGGACGAGCTGATGGCAATCAGCACATCGCCGGGAGAAGCCAGCGACGAGAGCTGGTGCGCAAACATCTGCTCCGGCCCAATGTCATTCACGATCGCGGTAATGAGCTCAACGGTCGCGGACAGGCTGACGACCTTCGGCTTCAGCCAACTGCCGGTCCGCACGCCTTTCATGCAGTCACAGACCAGGTGATTGGCGATGGCCGCGGAACCACCATTGCCGCAAGAAAAGATCAGCGCGCCTGCAGCAGCTCGTTCGGCCAGCAAGCGGCCAGCCTTCGCGAGCGCTTCTCGCTCAACCGTGGCGGCCGCCGCCGCGCACAAGCCAAAATAGGCGTCCGCATAACTGCCAGCGTCCTCGAAGATGGAGCTGGGGAAATATGGTATCGATCCCATGCGATTCTCGCCCACCAGATTCTCCGGGCAGAGAATCATCCCTTGGCTATTTAGCCATTTCGCTGTACCGACGTCCAGTTTCGCCGGCACCGTCGCCTTGCGATTTAGGCGCTCACGCGCGACCGTTTTCTCTGCCTGATTTCCGGATTTCCCGCGTTAAAGTTTCTGGGAAAATGGGATGGGGCTCGGGAAATGGTGGTGCTTTCTACGGTCAAGGCGAGCGTGGCACAGGCGCTCTCGGAATATCAGGCCGGGGCGTTTACGTCCGCAGAAACCCTGTGCGATCAATTGTTGCGATCCAATCCCGACGACGTCCACGCCCTGCACCTGTCCGCCGCGATTGCCTTTATCACCAACCGCGCCGCCGAAGGCGCGAGCCTGCTTCAACGCGTTTTCACGCTCTCCCCCAACAACGCACAGGCATTTGCAACGTTGGGCGATGCGCTGGTCAGGCAGGGCGATACGCAGGCGGCAGTCGACGCCTTCGTGCAGGCGCTTGCAATCACTGTAAACGATGCCGGCCTTCACGCGAAGCTGGGCGGGGCGTTGCGCGACCTGCAGCGTTTCGAGGAGGCAGAGGCAGTCTACAGATGCGCGCTGGACCTCAATCCCTCGAACACCCAGGCCCGCCTAAACCTTGCAGTGCTGCTGACCGGTCAGAATAGGCTGGAAGAAGCGGCCTTGACCTACCGCGACCTTCTCGCCCGAGAGACCTCCCTCGAGGCTCTCTTCAATCTTGGCGTCGTGTTGATGGACTTGCATCAGTACGAGTCAGCCGTCACCATCTTCCGAAGGGCGATCGTCCTGGTGCCGTTCTGGCAAGAGGCCCACAAGAAGCTGGCCGCCGCGCTGGCCGAAGTGAAAAAGCGCGATGAGGCGGCAGGCAAGGACGCCGAGGACAAGCACGCCGGGGATACGGCTGATTCCGTAAAATCCATGTCTCTTGTTCTCTGCACGCGAAATCGTGCGGAGCAGCTTCGTCTCGCCCTGGCGAAAATCAATGACGCCATCGTTCCCGACTGCCCGGTCGAGATCGTTCTGATTGATATGGGCTCAACCGATCACACCCAGGATGTCTTCAAGGAGTTCGCCGCATCGGGCAAATGGCCAGTCAAATCCAGCTATACCGATGCAAACAGCCTGGGCGCCGGTCGCAATCGCGGAGTCGAGCTTAGCTCGGGCGAGCTTCTAATGTTCACGGATGATGATTGTTACATCCAGCCCGACCATTTCGTGAATATTCTGGCCGCCGTCAGGCCGTCAGCTTTTCAGTACGGCATGGGCGAGATCCTGCTCTACGACGAGGATGATGATCCTCGGGTGGCCAATTACCGGGTGTCGGAGAAGATCATTATTCCGGAAAATTACCCATTGATCCCCCCCGGCGCAATTCAGGGGGCCAACATGTTCTTCTTGCGCCGGGTCTTCGACAAAGCGGGAATGTTCGAAGAGGCCATGGGGGCCGGCACGAAGATGGGCTGTGAAGACATCGAAATGGCGGCGAGGGCATCGTGGAATGGCTTCACCGGCGCGCTGCTTCCGGGCTTCAGCGTCTATCATCATCATCAGAGGAAAAAAGACAGCCCCGAAGCCGATCGCAGCGTCCAGCTCTACGACTACGGAGCCGGCGCCTACTTTGGTGCCGTTCTTCTCATGAGGGGAACCAACATCTGGGAGCGGTGGCACAAACTGACCAATAGCCTTGGTGATCATCCCGCGCACGCCGCACATCTGAGGAAAATGGCCCGGGAGCTGGTCGGAGCGGCCCGCTATTTCGATTACATTGCCAGCAAGCATGACGGCCTTGCGCGCGGAGCCGAAGGCGGCGGCTGACCCGGTCCTTCGATCATCGGCAACCGCGCCCGCCGAAACCCAAATAATCATCTATCTTATCTGGCAATCCGCTGACCTCATGGAACATCCATTTCATGAGGCATAGGAACGACTCATCAGGACTATGACCATGTCTCGCCTTACGGCAACAGCGCTCTATGATGGCGCTCGTCGTCATCTACAAGCCGGGGAAATCGACGCGGCCGAAATGTGCTGCGAGGAGTCGATCGAGACGGACGACGGTCACGCCGATTCGCTGAACATGATGGGTACTCTTTTACAGCTCCGCAAGAATTACCAGGCAGCCATCGACTGGCATACACGCGCGATCCAGCGGGAGCCGAAGGCCGAATATATCACCTGCCTTGGGATGGCCCTTCAAGGAGCTGGTTTGCATGATGAGGCTGTCAAGGCGTTCGATCAGGCGCTGAAGCTTGCACCCGATAACGCCGAGATCTGGTCGGGTGTCGGAAACGCCTTGAAGCAGGTTGGGCGGGTCACCGAAGCCACAAATTGCCTTCAGC
>NZ_JBEVLL010000314.1:0-10784 GCF_040509215.1 Devosia sp. | reverse complement strand
GCCACGATAAAAAACCTTCGTTGGACGCGATCTGGCCGGGGCCTCAAACTCGCCCCATGACCGAACTCCTCTCCAATGGCGGCCCACCCCTCGACGACGACGACCACACCCCACCCTGGGGTCGAAACGGCATAGGCCGGTATTTCGAATGGGCAACGGCAAAGAAAAAAGCCTTCGACGCCCCCTACGACGTCGCCGTCCTCCGCGCCCGCCGCGCCGCCCTCATCGGCCTCACCTACGAAGAATATACACTCGAAATCCTCGAGCGCGGCCGCCACCTCGGCACGGCCGACGTGGACCGCATCGCCGAAATCAAACGTCACCGCCCCATCCGTTACTAAGCGCCTTGTAACCGCCACCGTGCAGAGGCAAAACTAGCCCCATGCGCATCCTGTTCGTCGCGGCCCTCGCCGCCCTGACCATCACTCCGGCTCTTGCCGAATCCACCGCCCGCGTCTCCGGCGGCAATGTCGCCGTCCGCTCCGGCCCCGGCATGTTCTACGGCATCATCGGCCGCCTCCCCAACGGCACCGAAGTCACCCTCGACTACTGCACCCGCGACGACCGCTGGTGTTTCGTCACCGACACCGGCTGGGTCGACGCCTCCTGGCTCGTCGGCTGGTCCGCCAAAATGCGCGTCACCCCACCCGATTTTCTGGGCCCCGGCTGGTAAAGCCTACAGCCAACCACTAAGCTCGCGCCGCACCATATCCTCGATCATGTCCATGCCTGCCGGGCTGTGATTGAGACACGGGATATAGGCATATTTCTCGCCCCCGGCATGGAGGAAGGTCTCCCTGCCACCCATGGCGATTTCCTCGAGCGTCTCGATACAATCAGCCGAAAAAGCCGGCGCTAAAATCGCGACCTTCTTGATCCCCTGCCCCGGCAGCGCTTCCAGCGTCTTGTCGGTATAAGGCTGCAGCCATTCCGTCGGCCCGAAGCGGCTCTGGAACGTCACCATCAGCTTCTCTTTCGGCCAGCCCAGATATTCGCGCACCAGCCGCGTCGTCTTGTGACACTGGCAATGGTACGGGTCGCCCTTCTGCAGATATTCCACCGGCATGCCGTGATAGCTGGTGATCACCACGTCCGGTTCGAAATCGAGCGCTGCAACACCGTCGCGGATCGAATTGCCCAGCGTCTCGATATATTTCGGATCTTCGAAATAGGCCGGCGCCGTGCGCACGGCCGGCTGCCAACGCATCTCCTTCAGCGCGTCGAATGCCTTGTCGTTCGCAGTTGCCGTCGTTGTAGCAGAATACTGCGGGTAGAGCGGCACGAGGAGTATTTTCTGGCAGCCCGCCGCCTGCATCTTTTCCAGCACGCTCTGCGTCGAAGGATTGCCATAGCGCATGCCATATTCGACCATGACGCCATCGCCGCTCATGCGCTCCGCAAGCGCCTCGGCCTGGCCCCTTGTGATCACGCGCAGCGGGCTCTCGTTCCGCTCTTTGTCCCAGACCATGTCATAGGCATGCCCGGCCTTCTGCGGCCGAAAATTGAGGATGACGAGGTTAAGGATCGGCCACCAAAGCCATTTCGGCGTTTCGATAACGCGCGGGTCGGAGAGAAATTCCTTGAGATAGCGCCGAACGCTCCAAAAATCCGTCGCATCGGGTGTCCCGAGATTGAGCAGCACAACGCCAATCTTTTTCGCGACAACGGGAGGATGGCTGGGGGGCAGATGGTCGGACATGGTGGGGCGCCAGTTTGGAAATCTTCCAGAGTTCCCGGCAACATAGCCCTTTCTCGCACCGCCGCAAGGCGGCGATGGGTCGCGCTCTCGCTTGCGCAAGGTCAAGGCCGGCTAGAGGCTCGCCATCAGCAGCAGGACGCCGAACAGCAGCACGAAGATTGCCCCGGCCAGTTCCGCCCACCAGACAATGCCTTGCGCTAGCGCACTGTCGCCGCCGGCAAGCCGCCCCACCAACCCCTTGGCTCCCACCGCCAGCGAGGCCAGCACCGCCACGGTAATCGCAGTCCCCAGCCCCATCAGCAGCACCGAGACCACGCCCGCCACCAGCACCCCCTGCGAGAGTGCAAACACCATCACCACCAGCGCCCCCGAGCAGGGCCGCAGCCCCACCGCCAGCACCACGCCCAGCTTTTCCCGCCAGTTCCCCTTGAGATCGGCCGGCCCGACAGCATGATGCATGTGCTCGCCATGATGCTCATGCGCAGGGTCATGTTCGTGATGGTGTGCGTGATCATGGTCATGATGGTGGTCATGGCCGTGATCGTGCCCATCATGATCGTGCCAGATATCCCGCTTCGCCGGCTCTTCATGATGGTGGTGGTGATGCCCCCAGCCAAAGACCTTGCGCGCAATCAGCCAAAGCCCCAGCAGCACAACCAGCCCATAGCTCAGCACGCCAACCCAGTGCGCCGCATCGCCGAGCGCCACGCTGGTCAGGCGCAAGGCACCCGCCAGTACCAGCACAAACGCAATAGCCACCAGCGATTGCAACAGCGCCGAGAGCGCGCTCAGCGCAATGCCCTGGCGCAATTGCCGCTCATTGGCGAGCACATAGGACGAGATAACCACCTTGCCATGTCCCGGCCCGGCCGCATGGAAAATCCCATAGAGAAAGCTCAGCCCGCCTAGCACCCAGAACGCCGTCCAGTCCGTGCGCATGCGGTCAAGCGCATCGGTCATGGCGCCATAGAAATTGCGCTGCTGCTCCTGCAGCCAGCCGAAAAAGCCCGTGCGCGGCAGGTTCAGCCCCGGCTCCGGCGGCGGTCCACCGAAGGGCGCTGCCGGCCGCGCCTGCGCTACATGCTCGGTCGCTTCGAGAGCCGTCACGGGCGTCGGTGCTGCGCCGCAGGAGATGACGATCATCCCCTGCGTGCCACGCATCGCCGCCGCCAGATCAGGCGGCAGTTCCAGCACATCCGGCCCGAGTGCATAGAGTCGGTCTTCCGTCGCCCGATCCATCGGCTGCGGCGGCACCAGCTCGGTGCTGCAGCTTGCAGGCGCATTCTCGAGCGTCACATGCCCGACATCGGCAAAGTTGATCGCCACGTAATACTCGGCGTCAAAAATCCCCAGCTCGAAACGCGACCCAGGCACAACCGGCTCCGCCGCATCGATGGAAAAATCGAGCGTGACCTTGTTGTCTTCGTAGCGCATGCGCTGGTCGCCGACGGGCGTGAAATGCACCCCATCGCCGGCCACGGTATAAAAGCCATAGTCGGCAAGCCCGACCATGTTCTCGTCCGCCAGGTCCTGCATTTCCTCGGGCGAGACCACGCCGTCGCCATCGGTATCGAGCCCCTGCACCATCCACACCGAAAAGGCCGTGTCGAAAGTCCAGCTATTGCGCAGCGTCGCGATGCGCCCGGCATCGTCGAAGACCACGGCTACCTTGGCATCGATAAAGATATGCGGATGCGCCATTGCCGGCTGAGCCAGCCCGAACAGCACCAGAACCAGCCCCGCAAACCGCAGAGCCCACGCCCCAAAACGCGAAAAACCCACGCCCCAAACCCGTCAGTTGATCGGGTGCACTGCGAACCAGTCCACCAGATGGTCGATCAGTGCCCGCACCTTGCCGGCCAGATGCCGCCGATGCGGATAGACCGCCTGCAGCGTCTGCCCCGTCGGCAGGAAGCCGGGCAGCACCGGCACGAGTTCGCCACTCGCCACCAGCGGGTCAGCCAGATAGGACGGCAATACGACAAAACCGAGACCCATGGCCGCCGCCTTGCGCGCCGCCAGCGGCGAATTCACCCGCAATGGCCCGCTCACCGGCACCGAAATGGTCTTGTCGTTCTCGACAAAACGCCAGTTCGACTGACCCTGCAGGTTGACGTCGATGATGCACGGCAAATGCCGGAGATCGTCGGGGTGCTGTGGCGCGCCGATCGTCTTGATCAGGCTCGGCGAAGCCCCCACCACCACATGCATATCGGCAATCTTGCGGGCAATCAGCGAGGAATCGGCCAGCGTCGAAATCCGCAGCGCCACATCGATCCCTTCGTCCACGAGGTCGACATAGCGATCCTCCAGCCGCAGGTCGAGCGTCACCTTGGGAAACTTCTTGAGGTACTCGAAGATAGCCGGGGCCAGCGTCGACTCACCAAAATTGCGCGGCGCCGAAACCCGCAGCATGCCGCGCGGCTCGGCCGTCTGGTCGGTTATCGTCGCATCGAGATCATCAAGCTGCTGCAACAGCGAGGAAGCCTCGCGATAATACGCCTCCCCCGCCTCGGTCAGGCTCAGCTTTCGCGTCGTACGATTCATCAGCCGCACCCCGAGATAATCCTCAAGGTCGGTCACATATTTGCTGAGCAGTGCTTTTGATCGGCCATGCGAGCGCGCCGCGGAAGAAAATCCACCGGCATCAAAGACCTGCACGAATGCTCGAATGCGGGCAAGATCCTGCAAATTGGCCTCCATTGCCGGGAATCGTCCACACGGCATTGCACCGTTGAACACCACCAATCGACGCATAACTCATCTGCATAGAGTGAACAATAACGGCTCTTGGTCGTTGCTCGATTAACGATAGGATGTTTCCACCGTCGACGCGCAACCGGAGTTCGGACTATTTTCCTGCTCATGGCCAAACCTTCACCCAGCTCATCGCTCTATCAGCTCATTGCGGCGGGCCAGTTGGCACACAAGGCTTTGCTTGTTCCCCTCAAGGAACGCGGCCTCGAACCCGGTGACGACGCTGTCCTCTTCGAGCTTGGACGCTCCGGCACGACGGAGCAGCATCTGGCGGAAACGCTGGGCCTCCCCCTCGACACGCTCGAGCCACGCCTTGTCAGGCTCATCGATCGTGATCTCGTCGACAGACGCGCCGTCGGTCCCGAACTCGTTCCCGGTATCGCCCTCACCGAGCGCGGCATCCGCATTCGCAACAGCCTCGCCGATCATTGGGCCCAGCTTGAAGAAGCATTGCTCGGCGAACTAAAGCCCAAGCAGCGCAAGAAATTCGGCCAGATCCTCCGCCGCTTCACCGACCTGCTGCAAATTTGAGTGTTTTGCGCCGCGCGCCGCAACGCGCTGGCACTTCGCGCATTTCCCAAATCAATGTCTGAAGGCTTCGTTCAGTCTGGGTTCATCCACAATGCGCTTTAGTGGGCACAGGCAAAAAAAGCTAACGACAGGGAAAGGAGAACTCCCATGGCTCTTAATCGCAAGCTGATCACTTCCGCGCTTGCCACCCTGGCAGTGCTGGCGACAACCGCTGCGGCCTCCGCCGCGCCTGCAATCGCCACCGGTAATGTCAACGTGCGCTCCGGTCCGGGCACCGGCTACGGTGTGGTCGATGCGCTGCGTCGCGGCGAACGCGTGGATATCCAATACTGCCGCGGCAGCTGGTGCTTTGTGCAGAAGCGCGGTCCCGATGGTTGGGTTTCGGCCAATTATCTGTCCAGCGGCAATGGCGGCGGATGGGGTGGTGGCTGGGACGACGACTACTACAAACCCGCTCCCCCGCCGCGCCCACCGCACTGGAACCCGCGCCCGCCGCGTCCGCCGGTGTGGAACCCCGATCCGCGTCCCCCGCATTGGGGTGGCAATGGACCGCGTCCATACCCGCAGCCCTATCCGGTCAATCCGGGCGCCAGCTTCTGCTTCAATGGCCCCAATGGCTACTTCTGCGCCGGCAGCTAATTCCGGCAGATACACAAATCAGACGCACCGGGCCCCCGCCCGGTGCGTTTTTCATTCCACCGTCAGCCGCTCGACATCGACGCCATGCCGCTCCAGCGGCGCCCGCGCCTTGCGAACCAGAAATTCGTTGAGCCCATAGGCCACGATGGCGCCCACGGCCACGGCAATGCCAAAACCGCGCCAGCCGTCCTGGCTGGCAATAGCGATAGCCGAAAACAGCGTCGCCGCGGCCACCCCAAGCAGAAACCAGCCACGCTTCTGGCTTGCTACGCGAAAATTCCGCGCCCCCGCATGCAGCAGGTCGCGCAATTCGCTGTCGCTCATCGCCACCAGTTCAGGGTTGCGGCGCTCACGCCGGATCGTCTCGATATAGGCGTCCACCCGCCGCAGCGTCAGCGCCTCGCGCTCCTTGGTCACCTTCCCGCGCGTCAGCAGCGTCCAACCACCACCGATCAGCAGCAAAACAAGCGCGATTTGTAGCAACATGGCCGGGCCTCCTATTCCTTCGCATCACATGCCCATTCGCGGGCACACCTGCAAGCCCAGCCTATTCCTCGCCCACAGGCGCAGCCGCCACGGTGGGGATTCGCTTCTGTCGCTCGCGCGCCATCACCACCAGCCCCGCCGCCACGATAACAGCCGCACCGATCAGTGAGATCGGATCGATCCACTGCCCGAAAACCACGATGCTAAGCACGATGGCCCAGGGCAGCGAGAAATAGTTGAACGGCTGCAACACGCTGGCCGGCGCCATGGTCAGCGCATAGACCATCAGGCCATGCCCGGCGCAGGTCGTCAGCATGGTCACGACCACGAGCGCGAAATCGGTCCATGGCATTGGCTGCCAGAAGAAGATGCCGACCCCGCTCGACATCACCAGCCCGACAACAGCGCCATAGGCAAGGCTCGTGGCCGCGCTATCGCTGCCCGAAACCTGGCGCGTCAGCACGATATAGAGCGCGTAGGACGCAGCCGAGGCCAGCGCAAACGCCACGCCCCATTCCAGCGGCACCCCACCGGGCCGCAAGATGATCAGCGCCCCCAAAAGCCCCGCACCCACCGCCGCGAAACGGAATATGCCGACCTTCTCGCCCAGAATTGGAATCGCAAAAACCGTCACCAGCAGCGGATAGACGATGACGATGGCCTGCAATTCCCCCAGCGCCACGGTCTGCAGCGCAATGGCGAAGCACCAGATATCGACCATCAACAACACGCCGCGCAGAATCTGCCGCTTCGGCATCTTGGAGTGCAGTGCCTGCCGCAGCGGCCCCTGCCGCATGACGATGACAAGCGCGAAGACCGCAAAGCCCCAGTAGCGCATCATCGTGATCTGGAAGGGCGAGTGCTCCTGCACCAGCAGCTTGGCGACCGCGTCCTGAACGCCGAATACGGCAATGGTGGTGAGGGTAAGCACAATCGCGCGGCCGAGATTATCCGCGCGTGGTTGAAGGGGGGAGGACATGGTCACCGGAGAGAAGAGTGTGGCGCCTCGCAAATATCGGCCTCGCGGGGCGCCGGAACGCTATCGCAGGAAACAGGGCAAGTCGACCATCAGCTCCAGACGAACCGAAATGCCTTCGGTCTCAGCCCTTGGCCATCGCCGACTTGATGATGCCGGCGATTGCCGTCAACACGCCACCGCCGACAAGACCCGTCGCGCCCTGTCCCGCCAGTGCACCAATATCCAGGCCCCCCGTGCCGGCGGCTGCACCCACCAGCGTATCGAGACCCGGAATCATACCGGCGAGCCACGTACCGACAAGGCCCCCGATTGCACCGACAATAGAATTGCCGGTGGTCCCGAGGTTGAGGTTCTTGGCCAATTGTCCAATGACATTGCCGCCCGCACCGCCGGCGATCAATTGCACCAATAAAGGCACTAACACTTCCATTGTAGTCCCCCTCCTTTTGACGGAAGCTCCAACTTCCGTACACGGAAACGTTAGTCCTCCTCGCGGCGCAGTGAAAGCACAAAGCTACTGCCGGGTTCTGTCATTTAGTTTGAGATAACTGGGCGCAAAGAGGCCTCCGGGCTTCACCAACCCCGCCACGCACCGATTGAAGGAAGCGGCCAATCCGGCCTATTGTCCGCCCGATGTCCGAAACGCCCCGAATCTATCCAAATCACCCCGGCATTGCCCTCGTCACGGGCGCCAGCACCCGCATCGGCGCCGCTATTGCACGCGCCCTCGTCGGCGCTGGCCATGCCGTTGTCATCCACTTCCGCTCGGACGAAAAGCGCGCGCACGACCTCGCCGCCGAGATCACCGCAAGCGGGGGTCGCGCTGCGACCATCAAGGCCGATCTGGCCAACCGCGCCGACCGCGCCAGCCTGATCGCCGAGGCGCAAAAGCCCTTCGGCCCGCTGACCATCCTCGTCAACAATGCCTCGGTCTTTCATCCCGACAGTATCAGTGATGTGAACGAGGAGCTGTGGGACGAACACTTTTCCATCCACGCCGAAGCGCCCATATTTCTCTCGCGCGACTTTGCCGCCCAGCTTCCCGGTGGCGTCGAGGGAAACATCATCAACATGATCGACGAACGGGTTCTCAAACCCAGCCCGGCCTATTTCAGCTACACGCTCTCGAAGTCCGTGCTCTGGACTGCAACCCAGACCATGGCCCAGTCCCTGGCGCCCGCCATCCGCGTCAACGCCATCGGCCCTGGCCCCGTCCTCCCGCATGAAGGCCAGAGCGACGACGACTTCGAGCAGAGCGTAAGAACCCTGCCGCTCAAACGCCACGCCGACCCCGAAGCCATCGCGCAGGGCGTCCTCGCCATTCTTTCCATGCCGTCCTTCACCGGCCAGATGCTCGCCCTTGATGGCGGCAAGCATCTCGATTACCCGAGCCGCCGCGGCCCCACGCCCCGAAAATGACCGACACCAAGCCTCCTGCCCCGCTTCCCGCCGGCCCCGAAGTCATCAAGAACTTCGTCCGCACCCTGCCATCGGCGCCGGGCGTCTATCGCATGCTCGATGAAAACGGCGAGGTCATATACGTCGGCAAGGCGCGCTCACTAAAGTCGCGCGTCACCAACTACACCCGCCCCGAAGGCCTCTCCGTGCGCATCCAGCGCATGATCATGGCCACGGTGTCGATGGAGTTCGTGCGCACCGAGACCGAAGCCGAGGCCCTGCTCCTCGAAGCCAATCTCATCAAGCGCCTGAAGCCGCGCTTCAACGTCCTCCTTCGCGACGACAAGAGCTTCCCCTACATCCTGATCGCCACCGATCACGAAGCTCCCGAACTGACCAAACACCGCGGCAGCCGCCGCCGTCCGGGTCACTACTTTGGCCCCTTTGCCTCCGCCGTCGCCGTCAGCCGCACCATTGCGAGCCTGCAAAAGGCATTCCTGCTGCGCAACTGCTCCGACAGCTTTTACGCCGCAAGAACAAGGCCTTGCCTGCAGTACCAGATCAAGCGCTGCGCCGGCCCCTGCACTCGCGAAATCAGCCTGGAAGCATATGGCGAACTGGTTGAGGACGCCCGCCTCTTCCTCACCGGCAAGTCCCAGACCGTGAGGGACCACCTGCAAACGGACATGGCATCCGCCGCCGAAAATCTCGATTTCGAGCGCGCCGCCCTCATTCGCGACCGCCTTTCCGCCCTTGCCCTCGTCCAGTCTCAGGGCGGCGACGCCACCGCGCGCAATGTCGAAGAAGCCGACGTCTTCGCCATTCATCACGAAGGCGGTCAGTTCTGCGTTCAGGTCTTCTTCTTCCGCGCTTTCCAGAACTGGGGCAACCACGCCTTCCGCCCCAAGGCCGACGACTCGCTTTCCGACGCAGAAGTCCTCGAAGCCTTCATCGGCCAGTTCTACGAAGACCGCACCCCGCCAAGCCTCGTGCTCCTCAGCCACGAAATGTCGGAGCACGACGTTCTCGAGGAGGCCCTCCGCACCCGCGCCGGCCAAAAAGTCCGCGTCGAAACCCCGCAGCGCGGCGAAAAGCGCGACCTCGTCAATTACGCCCTGCAGAACGCGCGCGAAGCCCTCGGCCGCCAGCTCGCCGAAGGCGCCTCACACCGCGCTCTCCTCGAAGGCGTGGCCGAAATCTTCGGTCTCGAAGAAACCCCGCGTCGCATCGAAGTCTACGATAACTCGCACATTTCCGGCACCAACATGGTCGGCGGCATGATCGTCGCGGGCGAGGAAGGCTTTTCCAAAAAGCACTACCGCACCTTCAACATCAAATCCGACATTTCCGCCGGCGACGACTTTGGCATGATGCGCGAGGTCCTGACCCGCCGCTTCACCCGCCTCGCCTCGGAAAGCGAAACCGACGCCGAAGACGAAGCGACCGGCATGCCCGATTGGCCCGACGTCGTCTTCATCGACGGCGGCGCCGGCCAGCTCAACGCCGTCAAGGAAGTCATCGCCGAACTGAACCTCCCCAAGGAGGTGACCTTCATCGGCATCGCCAAGGGCGAAGAACGCGACGCCGGCCGCGAAAAGTTCTTCATGGAAGGCAAGGACGCCTTCATGCTCCCCCACCGCGACCCCGTCCTCTATTACGTCCAGCGCCTCCGCGACGAAGCCCACCGCTTCGCCATCGGCACTCACCGCGCGCGACGCAAGAAGGACGTGGTCAAAAACCCGCTCGACGAAATCGAAGGCATCGGCCCAACGCGCAAACGCGCGCTCCTGAACCACTTCGGCTCAGCCAAAGCCGTCGCCCGCGCCAGCCTCCTCGACCTCGAATCCGTCCCAAGCATCTCCAAGGCCATGGCCCAGCTCGTCTACGACCACTTCAACCGCACCTAGCGCCGTCCCCCACTCACCCACGCGCAGCCTCTCCCCTCTATCGTCATCACCGGGCTTGTCCCGGTGATCCATCTCGAGGCAAGCTCGATGCATGAAGGGCTACGTCTACATTCTTGCGTCCAAGAAGAACGGCACGCTCTACACCGGCGTAACGTCCAATCCCTCTCGTCGCCTCTTCGAGCACCAACACTCGCTCGCCCCTGGCTTCGCCTCACGCTACGGCGTCAAAACCCTGGTCTGGCTCGAAGAACATGATTGGGTCGCCGACGCCATCCAGCGTGAAAAGTCGATCAAGAAGTACCCGCGACAGTGGAAGATCAATCTGATTGAGGCGACGAATCCTGACTGGAACGACCTCAGCGACTGGCTGATGGACACCTAGCTTGCC
>NZ_JBEVLL010000313.1:0-11801 GCF_040509215.1 Devosia sp. | reverse complement strand
ATCGTCGATCGCGACATCGACATGAAGGTGGCGCGCACGCGGCTGCGGCCGATTCCCTCGGGGCAGGTGACTTCGCAGCAGGCGCTGGCCTTTCTGGTTGCCCAGGCGCTGCTTGGGGCAATTATCCTTTTCCAGTTCAATCGCTTCACCGTCTGGGCGGGCGTTGCCTCGCTGGTGCTCGTGGCAATCTACCCTTTCATGAAGCGGATCACCTGGTGGCCGCAGTTCTTTCTTGGCCTCGCCTTTTCCTACGGTGCGCTGATCGGCTGGACGAGTGAAACCGGCGGTCTCTCCTGGCCGCCGATCCTGCTCTATCTCGGCACCATCCTCTGGGTGATTGGCTATGACACTCTCTATGCGCTGCAGGACATCGAGGACGATGCGCTGGTCGGAGTCAAATCCACGGCGCGGCTGTTTGGCTCCAATGTGAAGCCGGCCGTTTCGGCGCTTTATGTCGGCGCGGTGATCTTCTGGCTGATGGCGGTGATGTCCGCGGGGGGCGGATTTATCGCCATGGCACTGATGCTGGTGCCGGCGGCGCTGCTGGCATGGCAGGTCTATACGCTCGATGCCGAGATTTTTGAGAACCCGTTGGTCCGGTTCAAGAACAACCACTATGTGGGGATTGCGCTGACGCTGGCGCTGCTGGCCGACTGGGCCTGGTAATGGCTCATGCGGCCTATGCCAAAGACCGTCACCCTCGGGCTTGACCCGAGGGCTCTACACTTGCCGTTGCCGCGATAAAGTGAAGTGTCCTCGGGTCGAGCCCGAGGATGACGTTCAGTGGCTGACCCAAAAACGCCAAAGGGACCAGCCGCACCACCAGCTGATCCCATCGACGTTGCCCTTGGAGGGGGATTCTTAGTGGACGTCGGCGTCGCCGGGCTTCCGTCGATTGAGGAAGCGCGGGCGGCGGGCGGCGTCGGCAGCCAGTTTGCGGCGAGGTGCGGTTTCACCGACCATCACGCCATCAACCTGCTGGCTATAGGGGAGATAGGAGCCGTCGCCGGCCTTGATGAACAGCGGCAGGCGGAGCTTCTTGCCCCAGTTCTGCCATTCGGCGACAACGTTCTGGTTGCCCTCTTCTTCGAACACCTTGTAGGTCAGCTCGCCATCGGGATGGACGAGTTCGATCGCGCTTGTCAGCACGCCTTCTTCGGAAATTCGAGTGGCCACGGCCACGCCGATAAATTCGGTAACCGGCACCTTGATCTTGATGGCAACGCCACTCTGTTCGAGCTGCTTGCGCACTGTCACGGTTTTTACCGGATCACGGGGCCCATTGTCGTTTGCCGCAACGAAGCGGCGTTCCGCCAGGGCGGGCTTACCGAAAGCAAGGACGACTGACGATCCTTCCATCGCAACGCCATGAACCATTTTGTAGCCTTCCTGTAACTTCGAGAGCTGTTTTTTGCGCTCCGTTTGTGAGGGCAATCTACCGCGTCCCCTTACCCAGCGCCTTAATGGGTTCGGTTAAGTTTATCTTGTCTTCAGCGGGTGGTTAGCGGGGTGTTGCACACTGCAACGAGCAGTTTACCCAATCGCGTGTGAGGTTGTTTACCCTGCCATATTTGGGGGTTTCGCAGTTCGACAATGGCCCATCGCGGCGCGGGTCTTGTCCAAAGGTCGTACGAGGCATAAAAGCCGCCCATGCCAGCCTTTGCACCGCCATATGAGGACGATCTTGAACTGCTTCGCGCCACTGCCGTGGCCGCGGGCATCATTGCCTCGGGCTATTTTCGTCGCGACATAAAGAGCTGGACCAAGGGCAATGCCTCCCCGGTCAGCGAAGCTGATATCATCGTTGATCGCTATCTTGCGGCGAGCCTGCTTAACGCGCGGCCGGCCTATGGCTGGCTGAGCGAGGAAACGGCCGACAATCCCAGCCGCCTCGATTGCGATCGTGTCTTCATTGTCGATCCCATCGACGGCACGCGCGCGTTCCTTCAGGGCGAGGATTGCTGGACTGTCTGTTTAGCGGTCGTCGAGAAGGGCGTTCCGGTGGCGGGCGTCGTTTATGCGCCAGCGCGCAATGAGATGTATGAAGCCTCTATCGGCGGTGGAGCGCGGCTTAATGGCGAGGCGCTGGTGCGCAACCGCCGGGCCGGAGCGCCGCCGATGATCCCCGCGCCGGGCGCGGTGCATCAGGAACTGCAGGAGGGCGGCCTCAACTATACGCGCGGGCCCATGTATCCCTCGTTGGCCTACCGGCTTTTGCAGGTGGCGACGGGGAAACTCGACGCGGCCGTGGCGCGGCGCGGCAGTCAGGATTGGGATATTGCGGCTGCAGCCGTGATCCTGAGGGAAGCCGGGCACGATCTTGCTGATGTGTGCAGCGGGTTCCCACAATTTAACAAACGAGATGTGCGCCATGGGGCGCTTGCGGCGCTTTCCGACATGAGCCTAAAACCTCTCGTCCATGCGGCACTGATCAAGGTCTATGGCTGCCCGGCCGAGCCCTTGGCAGAGGCCGAGATTTCCTCCTCCTCCCAACTCAGTGGACCCTTGAGCGATGGCTGACAGCAAAGCGACTGACAAGCAACTTCTTCACCTGGTGATCGGCGGCGAACTTTCGAGCATCGAGCACGTCACCTTTGCCGATCTCGACAAGGTCGATATTGTCGGACTCTATCCCAATTATGCTTCGGCGCTCGTCGCCTGGCGCCAAAAGGCGCAGATGACCGTCGATAGCGCGCAGACGCGTTATTTCATCGTGCACCTGCATCGCCTGCTCGATCCGGAAGCGACCGGCGCTTAATGTTCTGAAGTGGCCGGGGTTGCGATCTCGGCCACGATTGCCTCCATCGCGCCGGGGCCGCCGATCCGGTTCCGGCCGATTTCTGCAAGGCGCAGGCGCTCTGACATGTTGGTCAGGAGGCCGCGCAGGGCTTCTGACACGTCCGCTGCCCTGGCTTCCGTAACGATGCGGGCTTCCCCGAAGAGGTTTTGCTCATCGTTGAAGCGCGAACGCCGATCGCGCGGATTGATGAAGGTGATGGCGGGCCGCCCGAGGCCGAGCGACTGGATGGTCGCCGTGCCAGCCTGGCTCAGGACCACATCCGAGGTCTCGACGAGATTGCCCATCGCGACGCCGCGGGCCATGTGGACGGTGAGGTTACCGTCGCTCAATTCGCCGAGATCGTCAGATTCAGTACTGAGCAGCGACGTGCGCCGCAAGCTTGCTGCCTTGCCCAGCTCCTCGACATTGACGCTGCCCGCGACGGCCAGAAAGACGTCGGGACGTTCTTCTTCCGGGATCAGGCGCAGGGCATCGACCTGAAGGGCAAAGCTCTCCGATGTCAGGGCGCGACTGCCGGGCAGGAGGGTGACGGCGAGCGGCGCCCGACGGCGCGCATTGGCGTTATAGTCGCCGTGGGGGATGGCATCCATCATGATATTGCCCACGCAACGCGCGTCGACCCCGGCCGCACGAAGCTTTTCGCTGAGGCTGTCGCCGCGGCAGAACACGGTGCGGCAGGTCTGCTTGATCGCCCAGGTTTCGGCGGCGGAATAGAGACGGGCGGCGCCGGTCTTGTAGACGTCGAGATAAATGAGATCGCGCAGGCCCGTCGGCAGCGCGGCAAGAATGCCGACCATGTCGCCGATGACGATGATCTTGTCATAGTGCCCGCGCACCGAGCGCAGGAATTTCAGCGCCGGCGGTACCGTGAGCAGACCGCCGCTGACGACATCGCGGCGCAGCGAGCCCTTTACATTGCGCCAGCCTTCCGAGGCCAGAGTGGCGCGGGGACCGACGATGCGGCAGGCGCCTTCATAGGACTTGCCGCTGCCGATCATCGGATAGGCTTCGACGTGGGCTTGAGGTGTCAGGCGCCTGACGAGGGCGGCGCCGATGGCATCTTCTCCATGACCATTGGAAATGACGAGGTAGCGTTGACGCGTCGCTGCCTCTGTCACGCTCAATTGCCTCGGCCGTAGCGGACAAAGGCCTCATGGGCGGTCAATGCATCGACATAGGGCTCTTGCCGGTCGACGCTCCAATAGAAGAGTTCATCGAGAGGAATGGGCTTGCCCGATATGGCGCAACGCACAAACGTTCCCTGCTTGAGGACCACATAGTCCCCATCGAGGTAGCGTACTGTCGCTTCGGAGGGTGAAAACCCCTTATCGAAGATATTCATCGTCCGTGTCCTTCCGAATTATTCCGATATAGAGCGGAAATCGGACAATCAAAAGAGACTTTCCTGCGACCCGTCGTCCGATGGTGAACGCGGTGTTTTGCGCTTCTGGGGCGGAGCGCCCGCAACATTGGCGCCAACTTCGCCATCGGCAAAGGTCAGCTTGATCGCATCGCCAGGTTTCAGGCCCGATGCGCCGCTGACGACGTCGCCGGCCTCGTCCTGCACCAGCGCATAGCCGCGGGCCAAAACACTGTGATAGCTCAGGGTTTTCAGCAGTTTTTCTAGTTGTTCCAGCTTCTGCCGGCGCTCGACCGTGATGCGGTCCGGCGCCAGGGCGAGGCGCTGGGTGAGCGGGCCGAATTGACCCTGCAACTGACGCAACTCGGCGCGGAGCGGCTGGGGCGAGAGGCGCGGCGCCAGTCGGACGAATTGGGTGCGCTTGCGTTCGAGCGCCTGGCCAACTGAACCCATGAGGCGGGCAGCGCGCGGATCGAAGGTCAACCGCGCCCGCTCGGTGGTTTTGTGCAGACCGGCGAGAGCCCGGTGGTCGAGATTGTCGATGCGGCTCAGAAGTTCGGCATGGCGCTGGCGCACGAGACGCGGCTGGATGGCGCCGGCAAGGCGCGAAAAGGCGAGACGCCGATCCTGCACGAAATGGCGAAGGCCACCGGAGAGACGGGTTCCTGCCATATCGAGGCTTTGACGCTGCGTGGCGATGAGATCGGCGGGACGCGGCAAGCCGGCGCTGGCGGCGCGCAGTCGATCCTTCAGGCTCGCAAGGGTGCGGCGGGCGGCCTGGCGTTGGCGACTGCCCTGATCATCGACATAGGCGATGAGTTCGGCGCGGACAGGCACGGCCGCTTCGGCGGCGGCCGTTGGCGTCGGGGCACGCATGTCCGAGGCATAGTCAATCAGCGTCGTATCGGTCTCGTGGCCGACCGCGGAAATCACGGGGATGCCTGATGCAGCGACGGCGCGCACCACGGCCTCTTCGTTAAAGCCCCAGAGGTCTTCGATGGAGCCGCCGCCGCGGGCAACGATCAGAATGTCGGGGCGCGGAATCGGGCCGTTTGGCAGGAAGGCGTTAAAACCCTCAATGGCGTTGACGACTTCAGGGGCGCAGGTGTCGCCCTGCACGCGCACCGGCCAGACGAGGACGTGGCTGGGGAACCGATCGTCGAGGCGATGGAGAATGTCGCGAATGACGGCGCCCGTCGGCGAGGTGATGACGCCAATGACGCGCGGCAAATAGGGCAGGGGGCGCTTGCGCTCGCGGGCGAAAAGGCCTTCTGCCAGCAGTTTCTTGCGGCGCTCTTCGAGGAGCGCCATGAGCGCGCCGGCGCCGGCCGGCTCAATCTGCTCGATGACGATCTGGTATTTTGACGAGCGGGGGAAGGTCGTCAGCCGCCCGGTGGCGATGACTTCGAGGCCTTCCTCGGGCTTGAAGGCCAGTTTGCCGTAACTGCCCTTCCAGATGACGGCATCGATCGAGGCTGCGTCGTCCTTGAGGGTAAAATAGGCGTGGCCGGAGGAATGCTGGCCGCGAAAGCCGGAGATTTCGCCGCGCACGCGGACATGGCCGAATTCGTCTTCGACCGTTCGTTTCACCGCCTGGGCGATTTCGGAAACGGTAAATTCGGCAGCGTTGGTCAGGACTTCTGGCATGGTGACTTGGTGCGGTAAATGCCGCGCCGGGTCAAGACCGGCGGTACTCGAAGTCGGTAAAGCCGTCCCCGTCTTCCTCACCTTCCACAAAGCCGCAACGCACCATCAATGCGGCACTGGCCACGTTGCTCCGCTCAATGCCGGCGAAGAAGCGGACGATGTGAGAGTAGGATGGCTCGGCCATGAGCGCGGCCAGAATAGCGCGCCCGATGCCGCGCTTGCGCATTTCCGGGGCGGTGACCACAGCGAAACTGGCGCTCTTGTCGGGATAGGTCTCGCAATCGAGAAGGCCAACCGAGATGGTTTCGTCGAGAGCGAGATAGAGCTGGCGATCAGGGCCCCGCAAACTGAAACCCAAAGCGGGCCACTCGCGCCCTCCCAGCCAACGCTGAGTTTCCGCATCGTCAAACCATGGTTCGACAATCGGCAGGTTGCTTGAGTCCAGCGGTTTCAGGCGCAGCAATACTATTCCGCCGCCTCTGCCTGGTGCGGGTGGTCAAGATTACCCATCGACTGGACGATGTGATTGGCGAGCGCATCATAGATGCCACCATAGGCGTGGCTGCCGCGCATCAATGCCATCTGCGCATCGGGCAGGTGCGGCAGGCCGTGTTCGTCGGAGACGACGCGCATGCCCGGCTGCAGGGCGCTTTCCGGCAGGAAGCCGATAGCGAGATCGGAGAGCACCGCCGAGGAAATGGCCGTTGCGTTGGAAGACGTATAGGCGATGCGGTAGTCGGTGCCGGTGCGGTCGAGGGCGTCCATGGCATCCTTGCGCCAGATGCAATATTGCGGCCCGCAGGCAATGGCGACTGGCTCGCTGGCGAGCGCTCGCCCGCCATGGCTTGCAACCCAGAACATCTTTTCGGTGCGGAACAGTTCACCAAAGTTCTGCTCGGTGCCCTGGGTGAAGACGATGAGATCGTAGCGCCCGGCGCGCATGCCTTCGAGCAAGTGTTCCGAGGCCATGCAGGACACGTCGACGACGATCTTGGGATGGGTGCGCTGGAAGCTCGAGAGGATTACCGGCAAGAGGCGCACGGCGTAGTCGTCCGGCACGCCGAAGCGGATGGAGCCGGCGAGATCGCCATCGGAAAAATGGTCGAGGATCTCGGCATTGGTGCGCAGCATTTTGCGCGCCCGCTCATAGAGCACTTCGCCATGGTGCGTGAGGGTGACGGTGCGGCCATCGCGCGACAGGAGGGCGTGGCCCAGCCGCTCTTCGAGACGCTTGATCTGCATGGAAACAGCGGACTGCGTCTTGTTCACCCGGCGGGCCGCCTCGGTGAAACTGCCGCAATCGGCAATGGCGCAGAAACTTTGCAACTGGTCGAGATCGAGCGGAGCAGCCACCGATGGTCTCCCATCACTCATTTTGATTGAATGGATGAAATCTATTTGTTGGACGAATGGAAGTCCAGCGGGTTATCTCACCATCATCGCCGGAAAAGGCGTCCTTCCTGCCGACCTCCCTTCGGCACAACAACATTTTGGAGATTTGAGATGGCTCTCTCGCTGCCCGGCGAGCGGTCAGTTTCGGCCGCCATGCCGACTACCCCCTTGCGCGCTTTTTTTGCCTTTGTCGCCAAGGTGAATGCTGATCGTCAACGCCGGACCGTGCTGAAAAGCCTGCTCGATCTCGATGCCGATCGCTTGCGCGATCTTGGCCTCTCCCATGCCGATATCCACGACGCCATGGGCGCGCAGAATGCGCGCACCTCCACCATGGTGCTCAACACCGCCAGGGCCCGCCAGGCTCTGCGCTAAAGCATTCGTCCGCGCCCCTCGGGTACGGATGTCTCTCTTGGACCGATCACGATGTGCTCGTTCCATCTCCCGGGCCAGTTTTGCCGCTGGTCCCGTTTCCTGAAAACTTAACCGGGCTTGTGCTTGCACTCGCCCGGTTTTTTTATTTGGTTTTTGATCGTCAGTACTGCGCCAGCCGCTTGTCCCGGTGGTTCCCATGCGAAGGCGAGATGGATTGCCTGGACGAGCCCGGCAATGACGATGGGACGAGGAATTCGGCGTTAGGGCTTCCTACAGAAACCGAACGCCGAGTTCGGTTTCGGTGTGCCAGATCGTTTCGCAATTGAAATCGCGCCCATCGATCATGGAGAGGCGGAATCGGTGCGGCAGGCCGATGACGCTGGTGACCACCAGCTTGGCGCCTTCGTCGGACAGGTTGCGCACCGTGCAATCGAAGGTCGAGTGCCCGTCATTGGTCACGATGCGCCCGCCCTTGAGCGTGCGATTGCGATGCGATTTACGGCGGTCGTCTTCCATACTCTGTCCTGACTCAGGGCAGGGCGGCAAAGCCTTCGGAGAATCCTTCGAGCGACACCGGAATGCCGACACCTTCTTCAGGAGTCTTGAAAACAACGAAAATGGCGCTCGTGCCCTTGGACAGGACGTCGATCAGGCCATCGTCGAGTTCAACCTCGGCAACGCAGCCATTGGGCAAGCACCGCACAAAGGCGACGCGGCCCATATCGGTGCCGTCGACATTAAGACCAAGGCCATTCGGCAGCAGCACGCCCAGCGGCGCAAGGACGCGCAGGAGCCGGGCTTCGCGATCAGCCGTGCGCAGCACGATGACCGAGAGGCCGACATTGGGCTGGTCTTCGGCCATGACGTTCTGAATGATGGCACATTGTTCGGAGCTGGCGCCCGGCGGGGTGTCGCAGCTCATCTGCCAGTCGCCGTATTCGCCGCGCACGGTGCCTTGGGCCAGGGCAGGGGTGGCGCCGGCAAGGGCGGCGACAGTTAGGGCCAGGCCGATCAGCCGCTTCGAAAATTCCATCACTCTTGTTCGTCTCCAGCCGAATTCGGGGCGCGGGGCGTTCGGACCTGTTTGAGTTATCCTTAAAGCCCTGTCAACCAAAGGGCGCGCTCGCGGCGATCAGGCAGCGAAACTGCGGCGCGCTTGAGGCAAAGGCTTCCGATTTTGTCCAGTTTTAAACAGTCGGAAGTGTGCGAAGCCGCGATAGACTCGGTCCCAGCAATGTGATTTAGGTCAAATTCGAGTTTTGCGCTCCGAGGTTGAGTCGGGGCGGCGTGAGCTATGCCGCTGTTTTCCACTCTCTTTCTTGGTGTGCGCCACCAGAATTGGTTAACAGGGGGTTTATGGTGACCGGTCAGTTCGTGAGGAAGTTGGGTGCCGCCGCGACGGCCATGCTGGCGCTGATGCCCGCTTTCGCTTCCGCCCAGGAAATCGGTAAGGGCCATCCGGAGCCGGGCCAGTTCCACCTGCAGCAGTCGGTTACGCCGATCATGGATTCGATCGTGGCTTTCCACGACGGCCCGCTGATGTGGACGATTACGCTTATCGTGCTCTTCGTGCTTGCACTGCTTATTATCATCGTCGTGCGTTTCAACGCCAAGGCCAATCCTGTGCCGGCGCGTTTCACGCATAATACGCTGATCGAAGTGATCTGGACGGTCTTGCCGATCGTCGTTCTGATCATCATCGCCATCCCGTCCTTCGGCGTGCTGTCCGACCAGCTCACCGTGCCCGATGGCGAACGCAAATTCCTCGGTTCCAACATCTTCTCGTTCGGCGAAGTCGAGGTTCCGGCCGCTTCTCTCACCATCAAGGCCTCGGGTGAGCAGTGGTATTGGAACTACGAATATGTCGACGAAGGCGTTGCCTTCGACTCCAATATTCTTGGTGCTGCCGTTGACGGCTATGTCCAGACGGTCAAGCCGAGCCAGCCACGCCTTCTGGCAGTCGACAATGAACTCATCGTTCCGGTCGATACCACTGTGCGCATGCAGGTGACTTCGAGCCCCTCGGGCGTGATTCACGCCTTTGCGGTTCCCTCCTTCGGCATCAAGATCGACGCCGTTCCGGGTCGCCTCAATGAAACCTGGTTCAACTCGCGCGAAACCGGCCTCTTCTATGGCCAGTGCTCGGAACTGTGCGGCAAGGACCATGCCTTCATGCCGATCGCCGTGCGCGTCGTCACCACCGAAGAATATCAAGCCTTTATCACGGCCTTCAAGGAAAGCCGTGATTATGCCAGCGCCGTCGCCGTGCTGCCGGCTATTCAGTAATAGGGTCAGGGGAGACCATAATGTCAGAAGCAGCACACCTCGAGGCCCATGCCACCGGGCATGACCACGCCGCGCACGACCACCACACACCGACGGGTTGGCGGCGCTGGGTTCTGTCCACCAATCACAAGGACATCGGGATCATGTATCTCGTGTTCTCGATCATCGCCGGCATCGTCGGCGGTCTCCTGTCGGGCTTCATGCGCATGGAGCTGCAGGAGCCGGGCATCCAGATTTTCCATGGCCTCGCATCCATGGTCTATGGCATTTCCGATCCGTCCGGCTCGATCGATGCCGGCAAGCAGATGTTCAACGTCTTCACCACGGCGCACGCCCTGATCATGGTGTTCTTCATGGTCATGCCGGCGACCATGGGCGGCTTTGCCAACTACTTTGCCCCGCTGATGGTTGGTGCTCCCGATACCGCGTTCCCGCGCATCAACAACATTGCCTTCTGGCTGCTGCCTGCCGCCTTCATCCTGCTGCTGATGAGCCTTTTCTTTGAAGGCGCCTCGGGTACGACCGGTTTTGGTGGTGGTTGGACCGTCTATCCGCCGCTCTCGACCGTCGGCCACCCTGGTCCGGCCATGGATTTTGCGATCTTGTCGCTGCACGTTGCCGGCGTGAGCTCGATCCTTGGTGCGATCAACCTGATCACCACGATCCTGAATATGCGCGCTCCGGGCATGACCATCCACAAGATGCCGCTGTTCGCATGGTCGGTGCTTGTGACCGGTTTCCTGCTGCTGCTGGCCCTGCCGGTTCTGGCTGGCGCCATCACCATGCTGCTCACCGACCGCAATTTCGGCACGAAGTTCTTCGCGCCTGAAGGCGGCGGCGATCCGGTGCTGTTCCAGCATCTGTTCTGGTTCTTCGGTCACCCCGAAGTGTACATCATGATCCTGCCGGGCTTCGGCATCGTGTCGCACATCGTTTCGACCTTCAGCCGCAAGCCGATCTTTGGCTACATGGCCATGGCCTACGCCATGGTCGCCATCGGCTTCGTCGGTTTCGTCGTGTGGGCACACCACATGTATACGACCGGCCTGAGCCTCGACGTGCAGCGCTACTTCGTTGCCGCCACCATGGTCATCGCCGTGCCGACGGGTGTGAAGATCTTCTCCTGGATCGCCACCATGTGGGGCGGCTCCATCACCTTCCGCCTGCCCATGCTCTGGGCCATCGGCTTCATCTTCCTGTTCACCGTTGGTGGTGTGACCGGTGTGGTGCTCGCCAATGCCGGTGCCGACCGCGCCCTTCACGACACCTACTACGTCGTGGCGCACTTCCACTACGTGCTCTCGCTTGGCGCCGTGTTCTCGATCTTCGCTGGCTGGTACTACTGGTACCCCAAGATGTTCGGCTACATGTACAACGAGTTCCTGGGCAAGCTGCACTTCTGGACCATGTTCGTCGGCGTGAACCTGATCTTCTTCCCGCAGCACTTCCTCGGCCTCGCCGGCATGCCGCGTCGTTACATCGACTACCCGGATGCCTTCACGCTGTGGAACCGCGTCTCTTCGGTCGGTTACTACGTGACCTTCGTTGCCATGCTGATCTTCTTCTATGCGACCTGGGAAGCCAGCCGTAAGAAGCGCCCGGCCGGTGACAATCCGTGGGGCGATGGCGCGACGACGCTGGAATGGACGCTGAGCTCCCCGCCGCCGTTCCACCAGTTCTCGACGCTGCCCAAGATCGACTCGACCAACGCGCACTAAGTCGCGGCGACAAAAAGGGCGGATCGCGCTATGTGCGATCCGCTCTAGAAGGAAAAAATCCAGTGACCTATATCGACGACAGCAAGGGGATGCCTGCTTTGACAGGCGAGGCGCGGGTAGAAGACTACCTCACGCTGCTGAAGCCTCGCGTCATGTCGCTGGTCGTGTTCACGGCACTCGTGGGCATGCTGGTCGCCCCGGGCGGCATCAACCCGGTCATCGG
>NZ_JBEVLL010000312.1:0-7906 GCF_040509215.1 Devosia sp. | reverse complement strand
CCGATATCCGCAGTTGCCATGAAGCATTCCTTCCGAGGTCTTCGTCGCCGTCCGAGGCGTTTTGGGCCATGCGCAGGGTGCATAGCACTCGGGGGCGACAATGACCACAAAGCGAAAGATGATGAAAGTGCGGATCGTGCAAATTTCGACCATTTCACATTCTTGTATGGAAGATTTGAGCATGACTTGCCTTGCGCCATGGCCGATGGCTATGAAGGCACGACGTGCGGAGGAACAAGAGCATGGGCGAACGTTCGCCATTCGACCTGACTGGACGGCGCGCGCTCGTGACCGGTTCGAGTCGCGGACTGGGATTTGCCATGGCCAAGGCGCTGGCCGGCGCCGGCGCCAAGATCGTGCTCAATGCGCGCGATGAGGTTGCGCTGGGCGCCGCGGCTGCGGATCTGGCCGAGACCGGTGCGGATGTAACCGCCCTCGCCTTCGACGTGACCAGCCCCGAAAGCGTTGGCGAAGCGGTGCGGCATTGCGAAAGCGAAATCGGGCCGATCGATATTCTGGTCAACAATGCCGGGATGCAGATTCGCGGGCCGCTCGAGACCTTTCGGCACGACGACTTCGAGAAGATCATGGCGACGCATGTGACGGCGACCTTCTCGGTCAGCCAGGCCGTGGCGCTGGGCATGATCGAGCGCGGGCGCGGCAAGATCATCAATATCTGTTCGATCCTGACCGATCACGCTCGCCCGACCGCAGCGCCCTATGGCGCGGCGAAGGCGGCGATTGCCAATCTCACGCGTGGCATGGCGGCGGACTGGGCCCGCAAGGGGCTCAACGTCAACGCGATTGCGCCAGGCTACTTCAAGACCGATCTCAACGAGGCGCTGATCGCCGACCCGGCCTTCAATGCCTGGGTGGAACAGCGTACTCCGATGGGACGTTGGGGTGAGGTGGAAGAATTGGGGCCCGCCGCCATCTTCCTCGCATCCGATGCCTCCAGTTTTGTGAACGGACACATTCTCTATGTCGATGGCGCCTTCACCGCAGTCGTTTGAACAAGCCCGCATCATCATCGTGATGGGCGTCAGCTCATCGGGAAAGTCGACGGTTGGCGCTGCGCTCGGGCGAGCACTGCATGCCCCCTTTCTCGATGGCGACAAGTATCATCCGGAAGCCAATGTCGAGAAAATGCGCGCCGGCATTCCGCTCACCGATGACGACAGGTGGCCATGGCTGGAAGCGCTGGCGGCAGCGCTGAAGGAAGCTGCCGAGAAGAAGAAAGGTGTCGCCGTCGGCGCCTGCTCTGCGCTCAAGAAAGCCTATCGCGATTTCATCACCGAAAAGGCCGGCGAGCCGGTGCTGTTCGTCTATCTCGATGGCAGCCGGGAAGTAATCGCCGAGCGGATGGCCAAGCGCAACCACGAATACATGCCGACGAGCCTGCTCGAGAGCCAGTTTGCGACGCTGGAAGTGCCTGATCCTGCGGTCGAGAACGTAATGGTGGTGCCGGTGACCGACCCGGTCAATCGTATCGTCACGACCGTGACAGGCTCGCTGGGGCACCTCAAAAGCTTCAAGCGCTGGCAATAAGCAAACCTTCCCACGTTGGAGCGGCGTTTCGTAGCATCGGCCAACCAAGGTGCTTTCGAATACCTATCTCGGTGCAGGCAACGCACTGGAATAGTTACAAAATGCCAGACATCCTCATCGTCGGCGGCTATGGCGCCGTGGGCAGCCAGATCGCCAAGATGCTTGCCGCTAAGCCAGAGAACCGCGTCATCGTCGCCGGCCGGAGCATGGCCAAGGGACAGGCTACGAGGTTCAAGGCGCGCGTGATCGATCTTCGTGCACCGGACACATGGGGCGCGGCGCTGGAGGATGTTGACCTCGTTGTCGTCTCCATCGACCAGACCGATACCAACTTCGCTTCGGAGGTCGCTCGGCGCAGGATCGGTTACATTGATGTTACCGCTGGGGACGCGTTTTTCCGCAAGGTCGAGGCGCTCTCCGTGAGTTCTCCGGTGGTGCTCTCACTGGGGCTGGCGCCCGGACTATCCAATTTGCTGGCGGCCGCCGCTTCGAAGGAGCTGGACGACGTCAGCAGTATCGAGATCGGCATCTTGATGGGTACCGGAGACGATCATGGAGCGGCCGCGATAGCCTGGTCCACCCACAACATGTTTGACCCACTGGCTCCAAGAGATGACAGTCTCATCGATTTCGGTCCGGACTTTGGCAGGCGGACCGCCTACTTCATGAACTTTGCCGACCAGCATGCATTGGCTCGAACGATGCCGGGTGTCCGTACCGTCACGCGTGTCACCTATGACTCCGCCCTCCTTTCGGGCCTGCTCTTCTGGCTGGGCCGCACGTTTGCCGGCAATGCCACCATGGAGAAATTGGTTGAGCGCGTGAGCCACATGCCGACATTCGGGTCGGACAAATGCGTGCTCTCGGTGACGGCGCATGGCACGCGCGAAGGACGAAACGTGGCGCAGGATGCGTTCTTTTTCGGCCGGCGCGAGGCGGCGGTGACTGCGGCCGTAGCGGCGTTGGCGGTCGAGGAGGTTCTGGCAGACCGCGTGACGCAGGGTGTGAATCACAGCCATCAGGTCATCGACGGGCCGACCATCTTTGCGGCGTTGGAGCGTCTCGGCCATGGCCGCGTGCACATCCCTGAGCTGCGTCCGAGACTCGAAATCTAAGTGGGCTTTCTGAAGAACCTGCCCTGCCCGTAGGCGACGAGAGCGGCGGCGGCGACGACGATCAGCGCCCCGGCCAGCGCCCAGGGTGTTGGGACGATGCCGAGCAAGACGAGATCGAACCCGAAGGCCCAAATGATGCCGGTGTATTCGTAGGGCGCCAGCACCGACACAGGCGCGCGGGCAACCGATTCCATCATCAAGACGTGGCCAAGCCCGCCGAAAAGACCGGCACTGGCGAGCAGCGCGAATTGGCCGGGCTGCAACTCGACCCAACCGAAAAGCGCCGAAGCGAGGCCAACGGCCGAGCAGATGAGCGCAAAGGACAGAGCGATACTGGCGGGCGGCTCGGTACGGGTGAGATCCTTTACCTGCACGCGGGAGAGCGCATTGGTGGCGGCCATGGCGACGCCGGCGCCAACCCCGATCAAGGTGCCGTCGCGCATCTCGGCCCCGACGAGCGTGGGATAAAGCATCAGCAGAATGCCGACAAAGCCTAGAATCACACCGACGAAGATGGTCGCGCCCGGCCGCTCGCGCAGGAAGAGCATGGCGGCAACGATGGAAAGGATCGGGGCCAGATAGGTCAGCGCCGTGGCAAGGCCAACCGAAAGATAGCGCAGCGACACGAATGAAAAGAACATTACCGCACAGCCCAAGAGGCCACGGACCAGATGCTTGTGCGGATAGCGCGTGCGGATGGACTGGCCAAGCTCGCGCCGGATGGCGAGATAGATCAGGGTCGGCGCGAGGGCGACAAAGCTGCGCCAGAAGATGATCTGGCCGACTGACACCTCGCCGGCGACCTCGTGGATAGCAGCCGACATGGCCGACATCACGGCAAGTCCGCCCGTGGAAAGCCAGAGGGCGGCCGCGATATTCTGCTTGGGCATTTTGGTGAGGTCACAAGGCGGAGGGTGCGTCCTGTCTAGTATCGCACCCCCCTACCCTGCAAGCGGTTTACTGCGCGGCGTAGCCGCCATCGACCAGATGGTAGGAGCCGGTGATGAAAGAGGCTGCATCGGAGAGCAGGAACAGCGTCAGCGCAGCGACTTCGTCGGACTGGCCGAGGCGACCAACCGGATGCTTTGCGCGAAGGCCCTCAAGCACTTCCGACGGCGTGGCGGAGCCGAGGAGCGGGGTTTCGATGAAACCTGGGCCGACCGCGGTCACGCGAATGCCTTCCTTGGCATAGTCGATGGCGGCAGCCTTGGTGAGGCCGACGACGCCATGCTTGGCCGAGACATAAGCGGGCGCACCGGCGAAGCCGTTGGTGCCCAGAATCGAAGCCATGTTGACGATAGAGCCACCGCCGGCCTTCAGCATGGCGGCGATCTCGTACTTCATGGAATAGAAGACGGAATTGAGATTGACGTCGATGACCTTGTGCCAGTCTTCGAAGGTGTACTCGCCTGCCTTGGCGGCCTTGCCACCGATGCCCGCATTGTTCACTGCGAGATGGAGCGCACCATAGGTGTCGACGGCGAACTGAACTGCCTTTTCGACCTGATCGATCTTGGAAACATCAACGGCTACGGCAGCGGCTTCGCCGCCAGCGGCCTTGACCGAATTGACGACGGCCTGGGCGCCATCGAGCTTGAGATCGGCCACCACGACCTTGGCTCCGCGCGCCGCGAGCTGCTTGACCACGGCTTCACCGATGCCCGAGGCACCACCCGTTACAAAAGCGACCTTGCCTGCGAAATCCTGGGACATAGCATTCTCCTATTGGTTTCCCCTGGAGATATGCGCCCCACGCGACAGCACAACCATGATCGAGATCAAATGCACTGAACGAACTGTTCAAGCGCTATGCGAACTTATCTGGGAATTCCAGGGGTTCGGGACAGGCTGGCGTTGGCGTAGCGATCATCTTCCGACACTTCGAGGCCGACCCAATCGGGCAGATGGACGTGCTCATCGACCGAGCCCATTTCCACCTCGGCAATGATGAGGCCGGCATGGTGCCCTTCGAAGACGTCGACCTCCCATAGGTGGTTTTCGAAAGGCACATTGTAGCGGCGCTTCTCTATGACGTTAGGGCGGGACATTTCCATCAGCTCGCGGGCGTCTTCGAGCGGAATGGCATATTCGAACTCGGCGCGCGAAATACCGACGGCCTTACCCTTGAGGGTGAGCATTGCTTCCTTGTCGTCGTAGATCCGCACGCGCACCGTGGCCTTGGCGCTGGTAGACAAATAACCCTGCTGGAGGCGGGCCGAGCTTTCGACCGCCGATTTCCAGTCATCACTGGAAACCAGGAATTTGCGCTCGATTTCCTGCGCCATATCAGTCGTCCTTTGGGAGTAGTTTCCAGAATTTTTCGACGCGCGAAACGAGGGCCGATGGGCTTTCGACGGTCAATTGCCGACCGAGCGCGAGAGCTTTTTGGGCAAGGTCGGCCCTGTGCCTGTCGATCGCCTTGGCGACTGGCCGGTCAAGCGAACCAGTCAACGTCACGACGCCCTCGGCGAGGATAGCGAGGTTGTGATGATCGCCGAGATATTCGCCGAGTTGATCGAGCTGATCCCTGCGGGCACCAAGGACATCAGGCGCGCAGGCCGCCAGGAGACTGATATGAAACCAGTGGCTCTTGGTATCCTTGCGCCAATCGTGAAAGGCTTCGTCCTCGCCACTCTCTTCGGCCGCGGTGATGCGCTTGCGCATGCGCCCATAGGTATCGTGGAGGCCGGGCGCGAGAAGCGCGAAGCCGCGGCCGTCCAGGTCCCAGTGCTTAACCCGCTTTGCGGCCTCGTCCATGGTATCGCCGAAACGGCTCAGGAGCGTGGCGCGGTCCTGTTCTGCAGAGATGCGGCGGACATTGTCCTCGAGCGTCCCGCGTGTTTCGGAAATGTTGTCCGGCAACAGGTCCCTGGAGACGAGATTGAAGGTCTCCACCATCACGGCGGCGTCACGGGAGGCGGACAGCGAGTCGGCCGCTTTGGCGAAACAGGCGTTCTCGGCGTCGAAATCTGAAAAATTGGGACGGATCAGGCGGAGCAGTCCGCGGATCTTTTTGCAGCGGCGGCGCAGCTCATGCACCGTTTTGTCAAAGTCGTCGCCCGCCTGACTGAGTTCCTGTGCTTTGTCGATCTGGTCTCTGGCGATCTCTCGCACCTGATGCGCCACTCGACTGCGGTGGCCGAACGAAAAAGCCATGGTGCTCCTCAGAAGGCGAATTGCATCTGGCCGGGCGGGGCGCCCATGCTGACGCCCTCCAGTGCCAGCATGACACGTTTGGACGAGGTTCCGCCGGGGGCTGAGAACCCGCCTGCCCCGTTGCCGGCGGCAAGCACGCGATGGCAGGGAATGATCAGCGGAATGGGATTGGCGCCCATGGCCTGCCCAACGGCACGGGAAAGGCCGACATCACCGAGCTGGCGCGCCATGTCGCCATAGGTGGTGGTCTTGCCCCAGCCGATGGTGAGGAGGATGTCGTAGCAACGCCGATGAAACTCTGGCACGCCTTCGAGGTCGAGGCTGACCGAGGCGAAGTCGATCTCCTCGCCTTCGGCATAGTCTTCAACCTGATCGAGCACGGCGGCGATCGCGCGCGTGGGCTCACCGGGTTCAGCGCCCATCTTTGCCAGGCGCCCTGCGACTTCCGCCGGCTCGCCGCCGGGCAGGAAGACGCGCTTTATGCCGCGGTCGGTCCAGACCAGGGCAAATTCGCCGAGCGCCGTTGGGAAGGTGGTGCTGTACATGCCGGCACCTTACCGCGCCCTTCTATCGGCGGCAAACGCTTGGTCAAACAGGCGAACCTCTGCTAGAGGGCTCAAATGCCCGGTCCCATGCCCACATTGCTCGACTATTTCCCGCCCACCGATCCCTATCTCAACGTCATCCATGTGGACGACGATATCCTGGTGGTCGACAAGCAGAGCGGGCTGCTCAGCGTGCCCGGCAAGGACCCGAGCCTCTGGGACTGCGTGGAATATCGCGCGCGCCAAACCTATCCAACGGCGGGCATGTGCCACCGGCTCGATAAGGATACGTCTGGGGTTCTGACGCTGGCGCTCAACAAACGCGCTCATGGCCGAATCGGCAGCCAGTTCGAGCATCGGCAGACGACCAAGAGCTATGTGGCGCGGGTTTCGGGCGTAATTGCCGAGGACAGCGGCGTCATCGACCTGCCGCTGGCGACGGATTGGGAAAACAAGCCGCGCCAGCGCGTCGACTATGAAAATGGCCGCCACGCCAAGACCGAGTGGGAAGTGATCGAGCGCGAGGCCAATGCGACGCGGCTGAAACTCGTGCCGCTGACCGGGCGCACGCACCAGTTGCGCGTGCACATGAAGGCGCTGGGCCATGTCATCCTCGGCGACGCCTTCTATGCCGAAGGCGACGATTTCACGGCGGCGGACAGGCTGCAACTCCACGCGGCGGAACTGGGCTTTACCCATCCGACCACGGGCGAGTTCATGACCTTCGTGGCGCCGACGCCGTTCTGATCAGTCTTCGAACGCCACTTCGATGCGCTGGAAGAGGTTTCCTTCCTTCATCGTGTCGAGCCATTTGCGGAAATCAGGCATGTCCTTGAAGCCGGCACGCTTTGCGTCGGCATCGGTAACGTCGTCAGCACTCATGTCGGTGATCGACTTGATCGACAGGAGGCCCAGCTTGGTCTTGAGCGTGCCGCCGGGTTTTACGGTGGGACGATTCCAGCGGCGGAAGATAACGTCGACCTTGCCAGCCTTGATGTCTTCGAGAAGCGCGAGTTTGAGCAGCATCAGTCCAATACCGCCGTGGCTGTGATTTCGATTTTGAGACCCTTGGCCAGCAGTTCCTTGACGACGACGGTCGCGCGGACCGGGAACGGCTGTTGGGTGAAGAATTCGCGATAGACTGCGTTCATGCCGGCCGCATCGGCGCTGTCGGTGAGAAATATCTGCACCATGACGAGATTGGCGAGCGTACCGCCGGCGGCTTTGACGCCGATCTCCAGATTCTGAATGCAGCGGCGGGCCTGGGCCTCGATGCCGCCTTCGACGATGTCGCCGGTGACCGGGTCTTCGGCGATGGCGACGAGCCAGACATGCTTGCCGGCGCGCACGGCGTCATTGATCGGCGCGGAGGATGGCGCAATGCCGGTTTCGATGCGTTCGATCATCTTGTCTCCGGGGTTGAGAATCGTCTGGGCACAATTGTCTTGCGCATCGCCTTGTGACAAACACGGGCCACCGAGCCAAGCGGGCGTGGTGAAACTGGTAGACACAAGGGACTTAAAATCCCTCGGCTAACGCTGT
>NZ_JBEVLL010000311.1:0-8572 GCF_040509215.1 Devosia sp. | reverse complement strand
GGACATCGTTGACGCCTCTCCGGAATAATTCGATAATGTGGGCTATCTAATCCACAAGAAGCGCGTGCACTAACTCGCCGGGGCGGCGGAACCGCCGCCGCCTCCCTCTTCCTATTCGGATATCGCGAGATTGCTCATGACCGGATCACGGCTTCGCTACTCTCTGGATGCCGGAATTGGTAGGCCTCAGGACTGGTCTTTCAGCTGGATGCTGATGGACGATGTGACCTTCGGTTCGACGTGCGGCTTTTGCGGACAATCCCGACAGCGCATTAGTTATGAAATCATGCGCGATGCCGAGCGCCTGTGGATCTGCCAGCGATGCGCCGGGCGCTATTGCCTTGGTGGAATGCTCGATGGGGCACCGCTCGATCAAAAAACAATACGTGGCCAGGTGCACGGCCTTACGGCACGGCTCAAGCAGCGAACCTGCCAGGACATTGTGCGTAAGGTATCGGCGGGCGCTGATGATCAAGCCCTTTTGGAAGTGGCCCTCTATTTCGACCGCAACCTGCAGCTGTCGCCGCTGCATGCCGCCCGGCTCTTCCTCGCTATCGAAGCACTGGAGGAACCAATCGATCGGCGTGTCTTCGAGGTGCAGACGCGCAGCCAGGCACACCAGCATGAATTCGGGGAACTCGATAATGGCGCTCGATCCATGGTCTGGCCCGCCCTGACACCACAACAGAAGCGCCGCCTGGCGTCGCTTGGTTTCGCCCCCAAGGGACATGGTCGGTCGAAAGACGTTTCACAACGACAGTTGGGGCGTTTTGCGCGTCCAAGACATGATCCGCAGATCCACACCCTAACCTAAAATGGGCCGGCATAAGCCGGCCCATTTTCCTTAGCGGACTACGTAGACGATGCGACGGGAGTCGGGGTCAACCAGCACGGGCTGCCCGTTGATGTATACATATTGGTACTGGTAATCCGGGATGGCCTGCAGGGCGACCGTGTCGGGAACGCCGGCACCGATCACCACCTCTCCATCGAGATAGACCGGATCGAGCGGGTTGGCGGTGACATAGGTCCGCGCGACTTCCGGCGGATCGATGATGGCGCCAGCCGTTGCGCCACTGGTGGTGCCGACGGCACCGCCCACAATGGCACCTACAGGGCCACCAACGAGGGCGCCGACTACAGCACCAGTCGCTGCGCCAGCTACGGCGCCGCCAGCGGCGGAACCATCATCCTGATAGGTCACGGTGGCGATACCGGCAGAGGGAGAGCGCTCGGTGAGGACCACGACATTGCCCGACACGTCGGCGGTGAGATAGTCCGAATACGACCAGCCGCTGACGCCATTAGCCGTCACCTGACACCACTTGCTGGCGTCAAGGCAGCCTTCCACGGTGGCGCTGCCGCCAGCCGCGATAAAGCCCACGGACGGGAAATGCGGCCCTGGGCCGGAGCGTATGTTGAGCTCAGTTGTGGCGGTAGCCATGGTCGACTGTGCGAGGGCGGCGCCGGAAAAACCGACGGAGGAAAGGGCAGCGAGGGCAATGAGGGTGAGATGCTTTGTCATTTGAAATCTCCTTGCGGCGCAGGTCAGACACCTGTGCAATCGTCAAAATCTGAAGGAAGAAAAAGCGTCACTCGGTGACGGTGACGTTGGGCAGATCGACGTTGACGGTGTCGCCATTGGTGGAAATGCCACCATTGACCAGCCAGACGATCAGGATCACGGCAAACACGGCGGCAATGATCCCGCCGATGACGCCAAAGGGACTACCGCTGTCGACGACAACGGTCTCGGTGCTGGAAGGACGTTCGATGATGGTTTCACGTTCGATTGGCATGCTTGCCTCCGTCTTGGTGATGGAAGGTAAACGGCTGCATCAAGCCTGAGTTGCTTTAAGTAACTGAGTTTATTGTGATATTTGGATTATTGTTGTCGTAAGCCAATTGTCAGGAAAGGGCGCGAGCAAGAAGAAGGGGCGGCGGGAGCCGCCCCCTGCTTTTGATTACTGTGCCTCGGGAGGACACTTTCCATCCACCCGGACTTCGGGCGGGCAGGGGAGCTCATCGGCCGGCTGTGCCTCTGGCGCAGGGGAAGTTTCTTCCGCCGGAGGTGCTTCCGAAGGAGCCGCTTCCTCAGCAGGGGCAGCTGCTTCATCGGCAGGAGTCTCTTCGGCAGGGGCCCGCTGTTCGGCGGGTGCCGCCTCAGGTACCGCCGGCTGCTCCGTTGTCGCGGCCGGCGCGGCCGTCTCTTCCGGCATCAGAGCCGCAGGCTCTTCTGTAGGTGCCACGGATTGTTCGGCCGGCTCCTGTTCGTCGGTCACTGGACATTGGCCATCGACCATGGATTCGGGCGGGCAAGGTGGCTCATCGGCGGCGGGCTGCTCTTGCGTCGCGGCAGGTTGCTCGGCATCTGCCGGAGCCGGTTCGTCTGACTGGGCCGCTGCATCGGGAGCAGCGGGCTCAGCTTCGGGAGCTGCAGCGTCAGGGGATGGCGGTGCAGCTTCGGTGTCGCCTTCGGCCGGCATTGCCGGCTGTTCCTCGTCGGGCGCTGCCGGCTGAGCTTCGAGGTCGGCCTCGCCTTCTGCCGCGATCTCGGCAGTCGCACCAGCCGTGCCGCCGGCTGCTTCGATCGCCTCGGGGGCTTCGGTCTCTTCGACAGCCTCGGGAGGGGCGGCTTCGGTCTCGGTGGCCGCGACATCCTGATCGAAGACGGCGATGGTCTGGGCTTCGACTGCAACCGACTGTTCCGCGGGACTTGTGGCTTCCTGCGGCTGATAGACGATCACCTGCTGGTTGATAGTCTGCTCGATATAGGTGACGTCGATGACATTGTTGACGACAACGTCACCCTCAACCACGACGGGTCCCAGAAACTGGGTCTGGGCGTAATAATCGGGCTGATCGCTGCCGATGATGATGCTGACGGCGAGGTCGGGCTCGATGAAGCGCTCGGTGGGAACGAAGACCCAATAGCCCTCCGGCAGATCGCGCTCGCGCACGACGACACTGACAGCATAGCCATCTTCTTCCGGCGGCAGCGGCGCCCAGCCGACGATGTTGTCGCTGCGACGCCAGCTCACCCAGGCCGGCGCCCATTTGGTGCCCGGAACCCAGCACCAACCGAGGTCGCGATCCGGGAACCAGCGGCCATAGTGATAGGTGGCCCAGGCAAAGGGCTCATCGGAGGCAAAATACCAGCCGCGGCCTTCGACATAGAGCCAGCGTCCTTCGGTGTAAGGACGCCAGCTGGCATCGACGCCAGTGGGGCAGAAGACATATTGGTAGCGGGCGTGGCGCACCCAGACACCATGCGGTTGCAATTGATCGAAAAACAGCTGGAAGCTAACGGTGGCCGACTGGGCTTGCGCCGCCGTGGCCGAGAAGGGGAGACCTGGCGAAAGGGTGACGACGGGAAGGCTCAGGACAGCCAGCGCAACGCC
Organism: Devosia sp.; assembly: GCF_040509215.1. Lineage (GTDB taxonomy): Bacteria > Pseudomonadota > Alphaproteobacteria > Rhizobiales > Devosiaceae > Devosia. The sequence goes on along the minus strand of NZ_JBEVLL010000311.1, from coordinate 5,171 downwards.
GGCAAGAAGACGCGATCTCAACATGATCGTCCTCATGAGTTGGGGCCATGAAAAAGGCGGCCATCCGAAGGTGGCCGCCGTGTGGGACTACTTAGCTTCGACGGCCACGACCGTGCCGGGGGAATAGACGACGGTTCGATCGGTCATATTGACGAAGTAGGCGCGGTCATTGGTGTAGAAATAGCCGTGGGCGCTATCACCTTCGATGACGTGAAGCTCCACTTCGGCGGGGACGACGTAGCCGACCTGGATATCCCCATCGATCACCACGGGATCAGTGGGATTGAGACGCACATAGTCCACTGAGGACGCCTCGACCCCTCCGACAGCGCCAATCGTTGCGCCAGTGAAGCCGCCGATGGCGGCACCGAGCGGGCCGAATACGAGGCCGCCGACAACAGCACCGGTGACGCCGCCAGCTGCGCCCCCAACTGCGGCATTGGCATTGGCGTCAGCATCGCCCTTGATGATCTGGGCCTGTGCAATGGCAGGCATGCCAAGCAGAGCAATTGCAATAGCGCTAAAAATGATCTTCTTCATTCTATCCTCACTCAAAAGCTAGAGATGCGGATAGAAATCCAGAATTGCTTAGTTTGTTCCAATATGTGATCGCGTATTTCTGTTGTTACAGAAGTATTACATGCACCGTAACCTTCTTGTAATGAACAATATTTTATCCATTTGGAACTGCATGCCGCAATTCGACCTTATCATATAGAATATAGGGGTTCATCATGCTCATACTTCTTGCCATGGCCGGCTCGGTTGTCGCCGCCCTTGTTGTCGGAATTTATCTCAGCATTTCGGTGGGGGAGGAGGTGCCCGTCTTTGCCGACGAGCCATCCGAACTCAGCGCCGGGCGAGAGGTAGACGCATTTCCACGGTGAGGCCGCCACGCCGACCTTGGTGATAGGCTATGGCGCCGCCATTGAGCTCCAGAATTTCGGTGGCGATGGCAAGGCCCAGCCCCGTGCCCGGAACCGCTTCATCAAGGCGTGCACCGCGACGGCCAAGCTTCTCGATTTTCTTCGCCGGAATACCGGGGCCATCATCGGTAATCTTGAGCACGGCCATATCCGCCTGCCGCAAAACCTGCACCACCACCGAGCTATTGGCCCATTTGGCGGCATTCTCCAGGGTCACACCCACCAGTTCCATCAGGTCTTGCCGGTGGATGTCGACATGCATGTCATCGCCGAGTTCGGCCAGCCAATGCAATCGCTCTCCCCGCTCGGTCTTTCTCAGCACGGTCACGGTGCGCAGGATAGCCGTGTTCAGGGAGCTGCTTTCCCTATGTTCGCCCGAGCGCGTTCGAAGCGAGGCGAGGCGCATCTGGTAGTCCACCCGGCTCGACATTTCGAGGGCCAGTTCATCGAGCGAAATCGCCTCCGCCTCTTCGCCGCGGTCACGTAGGCGCATGGCAATGCCGTGTAGCGCGGCCAGTGGTGTCTTGAGGCCATGGGCGAGATCTGAAGCCCGACGCCGCCCCCGCTGGGCCAGCGCCTCGCGCTCGGACAGAAGCCCATTCACCTCATCGACCAGCGGCTCGATTTCGGAGGGGAAATCTCCTTCCAGCCGGTCCACCTCTCCCCGGCGGACATCGTCGACGGCGCTGCGGAGGCGATTGAGCGGCATGAGCACGAGCCGCAACTGTGCCCAGGCCGCCGCGACGATGGCGATGCCAAGAAGGCCGAATAGACGCAGGATATCCCAGCCATACTGGACGCCGGCCTCATGGATACGGTCGTGATCCTCACCAACCGTGACGCGGAAGAGGCGCGTTCCGATCTCGACGGTTCGGCTCACAAGAATCAGGTGTAGTCCGTCACCGTTCACCCAATGGAAAGCCTCGCCATCGGCGACGTCGCTAGCTGGAAGTTCCTGGTCGAACAGCGACCGAGATCGCGCCATGCCCGTGTTGTCGAGCGCCTCGATCTGCCAGTAGCGCCCGCCCAAGGGTGTTTCGTAGCGCGGGTCGGGCAAAGGGGCGAGGATCGTCGTGACGGTTTGCGCGGGGTCGATCAGCGCGACGAGTCGCGACAGCGCTGCATCGAGGTCACCCCTTACGCTGCGTTCCAAATTGTCGACGAACAGAGTTTGCAGAATGACGCCCGCTAGGATGAGCGAACTGGCAACCATTACAAGAGCCAAGCCCATCAGTCGCAGGCCAAGCGAATTGCGCCTCAATAGTCGTCTCCGAGCGTGTAGCCAAAGCCACGACGCGTCTTGACCACCTCGTGGCCCAGCCGCTTGCGAAGACGCGCCACGAGCACCTCGACGGCGTTGGATTCCCGCTCGAAGTCTTGTCGATAGATGTGCTCGGTGATTTCGAGCTGGGAGACGGTGCGGCCACGATTGTGCAGCAGGTACGCGATGAGCCGGAACTCCTGCGGAGTCAGATCCATAGGCCGGCCGTCTTCGGTCACCTGCATACTGCGCATGTCCAGCTCGTATTTGCCGAAGGGAATGCGCGGCGTCGCCACGCCTTTCGACCGTCGAATGAGGGCGCGGATGCGGGCAACGATCTCAAGGGCATGGAAAGGTTTGACCACATAGTCGTCGGCACCTGCCTCGATACCTTCTACCCGTTCCTCCCACTGGCCGCGGGCGGTCAGGATCAAGACCGGGGTTTCCACCCCTTGGCGCCGCCAGCGCTTCAGTACTGTCAACCCATCCATCTGCGGCAGGCCGAGATCGAGGATTATCGCATCGAAGGCTTCGGTATCGGCGCGATACCAGGCAACCTCGCCGTCACTCTCGCAATGCACTTCAAAGCCGGATCGCCCGAGCGCGGACTGGAGCACATCGGCAATCCGCTCGTCGTCTTCCGCGACGAGGACTTTCATGGCTCGCTTCCAATAAAACGGCCCGACTGGGCATAGTAGTATTCCTGCGTCACGCGCCCGTCGGTCCGCAGCACCTTGACGGAATAGACGAGAATACCCTGCACGTTGAGCAATTCGGCGTCGATGACCGACCCTTCGGAGCGCGCCTGCAGTTCGGGCATTATGCTCGCAAGGCTGACAGCCCTGCCGGCGTTTACCACGTCCCGGGCGTAGTCCTGCGAATAGTGAACAGTGCCATTGGCATCCGTGGCGGCAGACGTGTCCGGACCAGGAGTGGTCGTGCTGCTACTTTGGCCATTGCCGTTGTTGCCATTATTCCCGGTATTGCCGTTTCCACCGCCGTCGTTTTGACTGTTCCCGTTCCCGTTCCCGTTCCCGTTCCCGTTCCCGCTGTTTTGGCCGGGGCCATTTCCATTGCCATTGTTGCCGCCGCCATTGCCATTCTCTTGGCTATTTGCGTTTCCATTGCCCTGGCCGTTACCATTGCCCTGCCCATTATTCTGGGCGAACACAGGCGAGGCCGAAAGACACAGCATTGTCAGTATCAGAACTAAGACCCGCATAACTCTGACATATCCCCTTCAAGCTGACAGAACGCTTACAGAGTATCTAACGGTTGCGTCACTGCGGTTATGTCACCCTGATCTTCGGTGATGCACGTCCCATGCAGGTCTGTTGTCATCCCGCCGCCGAAGTCCGGATGCGCTCGCGCCGCCCCCCAAACACACGACTGCAATTGGACTTCGGCGGCAATCAAAACTTGGCGCTGTGTGGGAGCGCGAAGGCGATGAGGACAACCAACAAAATGCTTGCAAGACTTGTGATTATACTGGCGACCATTTCGACCATGACTGGAACGGCCAGCGCACACCACAAGCCAGGACACCAGATACCACCGGGCCAAATGAGGAAACTGTATGACCCGAAGTCTGTTGTGCCAGCAGAAGCGGAGTCTGTCTGCTTGGTGACCACAGAGATTGCTGGCGACCCCTACTCGGACATTATCTACTCGGAATGGCTGCCGCGGGCCGAGGCCGAGGCCAAAGCCAACTTGGGATATAGCTTCATCATCTATCATCCGCGTTTGAATAGCGCGCAGGGGTGCGCCGGTTTCTGATGTCGCAACGCTGAACACTGGAGAAGCGCGTGATTGGATGACGCGGATCTGGCGTATCGCAACTTCCGCCGCCGTGAAGTGACTGTTTGGAGAGGGTTAAAGGGGGCGCTTCCCAGTGCGGCGGGTGCCTCGCAGCCAGTCCAACGTCAACTCACGCTAATGGCGTTTTGCTCTCTCAAAGCTATCCTACGCTCCGCGCGGTCGCCGCAGTGCAGCGTTAGCTCAACTGTTGCCGACGATCTTAGTGAGGATTCAATCTCTGAATAACGGAGGAGGCTAACAGACCGAACCTGACAAATCACTGACGGAAGTGCGAAGGCTGAGCCTGCCCAAGACCAGCCCTTTGACCTCCGAGAGGTGAAAGGGCACGTTGGCGACCTTTAGGCGATACTCAATAGAGCATCAGGTCCGTCGAGCATTGTAGAGGGATGACTGCAGCAAAAGCGTTCAAATGCTCCTGACGACCGCTTTCAGGGAATCGAAGAGGCACCCCCAGTGGAAGGAATGGGGCGCTTTACCGATCTGCAGCCAACGCTCTCTATTCGACTACATCTGGGTCGCTTAAGCGTCTGGAAAGCTGGCACTCACCCAGCGAGAGGTGAGCGTCGCGCAGCTTGCTCGTTCGGCTACACAATCAAGCCCCTATCTGGGTTTCGAGGAGGGCCCCATTCGGCGAAACGGAGCCCTCCTCTGCCGGTAGAGTTCAGGGCCTGCTGACTACGGCATGGGATGGCCCTGAGCTGTTTCTTTCAACAATCCCCGCCGCGAGCAGTCCAGTAAATTTGCTAATTGGCCAATGAAAAAGCCGCCTCTCATGACCTCTGTTGGAGCGCGTCGGCTTTGGTCGAACATCCAGTGCAAGAGAGGGTCAACGCTAGAACTCATGCCGGATGCTCAGGGCAGAGAAATGGTGAAAAGCGTCAAATGTTCCCAGCCAACAAAAATAGGAAGGCTCCGACCGCCCTCACAGTCAAAGCCTTCCCTCGCCGGTAGATCCGCCGCAACGGTTCACCGGTATTCAAATCGCTCAACACTGTCACGAAAAAATGCCCCGGCTGACTGACAGACCGGGGGGCAGTAGACAGGCCTCGGACACATCCACGAGCCCGAAGACCTTTTGGGGGACAACTATGGAAGCGAGCGCCCGGAGTAGCAGCAAGGACGCTCGGCCAGTTGAACGGCGAGAATCGAAAACCGTTTCCAGAGTC
>NZ_JBEVLL010000310.1:0-11431 GCF_040509215.1 Devosia sp. | reverse complement strand
TTCGGAAGCGAAAGTAGCCTGGGGGCGATTGGTCAAGGCGGCGAGCATCTGGCCGACATGGTTGCTGTCGTCATCGACGGCCTGCTTACCGAGAAGGATCAGGTCGGGCTGCTCTTCCTCGACGACTTTGGCGAGGAGCCTGGCAATCGTCAGGGTTTCGAGCGCCGCGTCGGTGGCAACGAGAATGCCGCGGTGCGCCCCCATGGCGAGGGCGGTCAGGATGACGTCATTGCTCTGCTTGGGACCGACAGACACGATGATCACTTCGCTCGCCTGGCCCTTTTCAGCCAGTTGCACGGCGGCTTCCACCGCGTGCTTGCAGAAGGGATTCATCGACATGCGTACGCCAGTGGTCTCTACGCCGGTTCCATCGGGACGGACGCGGATGCGGACATTGTGGTCGACGACGCGCTTGACGGCGACGAGGATTTTCATGGGCGGCTCCGAATTTGGGGGTTCAATGGCAGGTTGGGCGGGGACGGGCAAGGCACGGATGGGGAATTTCGGTTCGGTGGCGGGGGGAATGTTAGAATGGGGTGCCTGCGCACACGCGAAGGCACCCTCACCCGCCGCTATGCGGCGACCTCCCCCCAGAGGGAGAGGTGAAGAAGGTTGACGCCACACCTTGGGGCAGAGACACTGTCGCATCCCCATCTGTTTTGGACTTGTTATGCCTATCCTGAACCGCATTGCCGAATTTCATGATGAAATCACCGACTGGCGACGGGATTTGCATCAGCATCCGGAAGTGCTGTTCGAGGTGCATCGGACGGCCGGAATCGTGGCGGAAAAACTCAAGGCGTTTGGCGTTGATGAGGTGGTGACCGGGCTCGGACGCACCGGGGTTGTCGGCATCATCAATGGCAAGAGCAATACCAGCGGCAAGACCATTGGCCTGCGCGCCGATATGGATGCGCTGACCGTCACCGAGAAGACCGGGGCGGCCTATGCCTCGACCAATCAGGGCAAGATGCATGCCTGTGGGCATGACGGGCACACTGCGATGCTGCTGGGTGCGGCAAAATATCTGGCCGAGACGCGGAATTTTGATGGGCGTATTGCGCTGATCTTCCAGCCGGCCGAAGAGGGTGGCGGCGGCGGCAAGGTGATGCTGGACGACGGCCTTATCGAGAAGTTCGACATTTCCGAATTTTACGGGATGCACAATTGGCCGGGCATGCCGGTCGGGCATTTCGGTATTCGCCATGGTGGGATCATGGCGGCGACGGATCGGTTCTACATCACCATTACCGGCCAGGGTGGCCATGCGGCGCGGCCGCAGCAGACAATCGACCCGATCATCGTCGCTGCGCAGATGGTGACGGCGCTGCAGACGATTGTTTCCCGCAATCTTGATCCGCTGGAATCGGCGGTGCTGAGCGTGACGATGATCGAGGCGGGTGAAGCCGACAACGTCATTTCGCAGACGGCGAAGATTACCGGCACGGTGCGCACGCTCGATGGCGGGGTGCAGGATTTTATCGAGGCGCGGCTCAACGAGATCGTGCCGCAATTTGCCCAGAGCTTTGGCGCCAGCGCGGTGATCCGCTATGCGCGGGGTTATCCGGTGACGGTCAATTCGGCTGATGAAGCTGACTTTGCGGCTGACGTGGCGACCGAAGTGGTCGGCGCGGAGCGGGTGGACCGGAATACGCCGCCGTCCATGGGCGGGGAGGATTTCTCCTTCATGCTCAATGAGCGGCCGGGCGCTTATATTTTCCTTGGGAACGGGAATTCGTCGGAGCTGCATACGGATACGTATGATTTCAATGACGAGGCTATTCCGGTGGGGACGAGCTATTGGGTGAGATTGGCCGAGACGGCGCTGAAGGCCTGATACTCTGCGTCACCCTCGGGCTCGACCCGAGGGCTCTATACTTGCGGCAAGTGTAACGTCCTCGGGTCAAGCCCGAGGATGACGAGCGGCGGGTATCTACAAACTCAGCACATACAGCCACCCCGTAATCGTCACGGCGGACAGCACCGTGGCGATGAGGATGGTGTTTGTCGCGACGCTCACCCCCCGGTCGTAATACGTCGCGAAGACGTAGATGTTGACGCCTGAGGGCATGGCGGACAGCAAAATGCCGTAGCGGGCGATTTCGAGCGGGACGTGCAGGACCCAGATCATCAGCACATAGGCGATGGCTGGGTGCAGGATCAGCTTGATCAGCGAGGCGACGAGGGCCTGCTTCCAGTTTTCCGAGAGCTTGAATTCGACCAGGGCGCCGCCGATGCCGAAAAGCGCGGCGGGGACGACGGCCTGGCTCATCATGACGAAGAAGGCTTCGGCCGGTTCGATGAGCTTTATTTCGAGCAATGAGCCGATGATGCCGGCGGCAATGCCCCAGATCAGTGGATTGGAAACGACGCGGCGAACGGCGACGACGAGCGTCTTGCCGAGCGGCTGACCGTCGCGCTTGACCAGCTCCATGGTGATCATGCCGACGGTGAGGAGGATGGCGCCGTGAAGGCCTATGATCGAAAGCGTGACCGGCAGCGCATCGCCACCATAGGCGCGGGTGAGGATGGGCAGGCCGACCAGCACGGTATTGGTGAAAGTGCCGGAGAAGCCGACGGCGACGCTTTCGCCGGGGCGATTGCCGAAGGCGCGCTGGGCGATGACGATGCCGACGATGAAGCAGACAATGGCGCCGAAGTAGAAGGGGCCAATGATCGACAGGTTGAAGGCCGAGCGAAAGTCACTCGTCGAGATCGAGTGGAAGAGCAGGCAGGGCGTCGCGAAATTGTTCACGAAAGCGATGAGGCTTTTGACGCCTTCGGCCGGATAGAGCCGCTTGAGCACGGCGAAATAGCCCAGGCCCATGAGGGCGAAGATGGGCAGGATAACGTAGATGATATCGAGCATTGGCCGAGGATCCGGGCCGGGAAGGCAAAGGAGGCCTAGACCCTTGGCGTGGCTTGGTCAACCATGATCTTGTATGGAAGTTTTCAACTCCGTTCTGTCGTATGACCGTGTTGTGAAACGGCTAAGGGATTTGCCGATGTGGGTCGCCGAAACGAAACAAAGGCAGTTTCAAAACGAAAGCAAATGACTTACATACGAACTATTCTCGGAGCGAAGCGATATGAGTGAGTCAGTGCTGGATCTGTTCGTCATCGGCGGCGGCATCAATGGGGCCAGCGTGGCGCGCGATGCGGTAGGGCGCGGGTTTTCCGTGGGCCTTGCCGAGATGAACGATTTTGCTTCGGGCACGAGTTCGGCGGCCACCAAGCTGATCCATGGCGGGCTGCGCTATCTCGAGCATTATGAATTCCGGCTGGTGCATGAGGCGCTGGCGGAGCGGGAGATTTTGTGGGCTGCGGCGCCGCATATCATTCGGCCGCTACGCTTCGTTCTGCCGCATCACAAGGGGCTGCGGCCGGCCTTCGTGCTGCGCTCGGGCCTTGCGATGTATGACTATATGGGCGGGCGAAAGCTGTTGCCGCCGACCAAGACGCTGGACCTGACCAAGGACGTCACCGGCAAGCCGCTGAAGCCGGGCTATCGGCTGGGGTTCGAATATTCGGATTGCTGGGTCGATGACGCGCGGTTCGTGGTGCTCAATGTGCGCGATGCGGCGGATAAGGGCGCGCAGATTTTTCCGCGCACCAAGGTGACCTCGGCGCGCAAGGAAAATGGCGCCTGGACGATTTCGCTCGAGGGCGAAGGCGGCACGCAGACGGTGCGCGCCAAGATGATCGTCAATGCGGCGGGGCCGTGGGTCGACAATGTTATCAATGGCGTGATGGGCAAGAACGGGGCGCATAATGTGCGACTGGTTCAGGGCAGCCATATCGTCGTCAAAAAACTCTATGACCACGACCGCTGCTATATTTTCCAGAATGGCGATGGGCGGATCATTTTCGCCATTCCCTATCAGGACGATTTCACGCTGATCGGCACCACGGACCGCGACTACAAGGGCGATCCGAAGGATGTCAAAATCTCTCAGGAGGAGACGGATTATCTGCTGAGTGCGGCGAGCGAGTATTTTGCCAAGCCCGTGACGAAAGACGAGATCGTCTGGACCTATTCGGGCGTAAGGCCGCTGTTTGACGATGGCGCGAGCGCGGCGCAGGAGGCGACGCGGGATTATGTGCTCAAGGTCGAGGGCGACAAGGCGACCGGAGCCGTGGTCAATGTGTTTGGCGGCAAGCTGACGACGTCGCGGCGGCTGGCGGAATCGGTGCTGGAGAAGATCGAAGAGGTCCTGGGGAAAAAGAAGGGTGCGTGGACCAAGGTCAGCACCCTGCCCGGCGGTGATTTTGGGCCGCTGAGTTTTGACGCGGAAGTACGGCGGCTGGGGCTCGACTATCCGGAATTGCCGGGAACACTGCTCAAGCGCTTGATGCGGCTTTATGGGTCGAAGGCCCGGGTGTTGCTGGGGGATGCCAAGAGCGTTGGCGATCTCGGCCAGAACTTTGGCACTGATCTTTACGCGCGCGAGGTGATTTATCTGGTTGAGCATGAGTGGGCGCACACGGCACAAGACGTGTTGTGGCGGCGGACGAAGTTGGGGTTGCGGGTTGGCGCCGAGGATGTGGCGCGGCTTGAGGCGTATTTGGGTAGCCGCAAATAAACACCTTTGGCCCGCCACTGAATTTTTGGTGGTCGTCACCACCGGGCCTGTCCCGGTGGTCCATGCCGAGGCAAGATGGATTGCCGGGACAAGCCCGGCAATGACGATGGAACGGAAATATCGAGGGACCACAGAGTTCCGGAGGAGAGTTTCATGAGCGGATTCATTCTGGCGATCGATCAGGGCACGACGTCGAGCCGGGCGATTGTGTTCGATGGCGACCGGAAGGTGGTCGGGGTCGGGCAGAAGGAATTTTCGCAAATCTTTCCGCAGGATGGCTGGGTGGAACACGATCCCGAGGAAATCTGGGAGAGTGTGGTTTCAACCATCAAGACTGCGCTTGGCGAGGCCAAGGTTGGCGCGGCTGAGATTGCGGCGATTGGGATTACCAATCAGCGCGAGACGGTTGTTGTGTGGGATCGGGCGACGGGGAAGCCGATCTACAATGCGATTGTCTGGCAGGATCGGCGGACTTCGGCGACCTGTGCGGAGCTGAAGCGCGCGGGGCATGAGGCGCTGTTTACCGAGCGGACTGGACTGCTGCTCGATCCGTATTTTTCGGGCACGAAGGTCAAATGGCTGCTCGACAATGTCGAGGGCGCGCGGGCGCGCGCTGAAGCGGGCGAGCTGGCTTTCGGGACGATCGATACGTTTCTCATCTGGCGGCTGACGGGCGGCAAGGTGCATGCGACCGACGCGACCAATGCGGCGCGGACGCTGATGTTCGATATCGGGCGCAATCAGTGGGACGAAGAGCTGCTCGGCATTCTTGGGGTGCCGGACAAGCTGCTGCCCGAGGTCAAAGACTGCGCGGATGACTTTGGGGTGACGGCGCTGTTTGGCGCTGAAATCCCGATCCTTGGCGTCGCTGGCGACCAGCATGCGGCAACGATTGGGCAGGCGTGTTTTGAACCGGGCATGGTCAAGTCGACCTATGGCACGGGCTGCTTTGCAGTGCTCAATACCGGGCGGGATATGGTGCGCTCGCAGAACCGGCTGCTCACCACCATCGCCTATCGGCTGAATGGCGAGACCATTTATGCGCTCGAGGGCTCGATCTTCATTGCCGGCGCGGCGGTGCAGTGGATCCGCGATGGGCTGAAACTCGTAAAGCATGCCAGCGAAACCGGGCCGCTGGCGCGGACGGCGGACCCGAGCCAGAATGTCTATATGGTGCCGGCCTTTGTGGGGCTTGGGGCGCCGTGGTGGGATGCCGAGGCGCGTGGGGCGATTTTTGGCATTACTCGGAATACCGGGCCGGCTGAGATCGCGCGAGCGGCGCTGGAGGCGGTTTGCTACCAGACGCGGGACTTGCTGGAGGCGATGCGCAAGGACTGGAGGGCTGAGGGTGATACCGTGCTGCGCGTCGATGGCGGCATGGTCGCATCGGACTGGACCATGCAGTTTTTGGCCGACGTGCTTGATGCGCCGGTGGATCGACCGACAATTCTGGAGACGACGGCGCTGGGTGCTGCGTGGCTCGCGGGCATGAAGGCGGGCGTGTGGCCGGGCATGGATGAATTCGCCGCGGGCTGGGCGCGGGATCGCCGGTTTGAGCCGGCGATGGATGCGGCGGTTCGCGATGCGAAAGTGGCGGGCTGGGACGATGCCGTGCGGCGCGTTCTTACTACCTAGTTCCCTTCGCCTTCGACACTCGGCGCTGGTTCTTCGTCTTCGGCCGCTGTCGGCTGGTTGACGTTGGGATTGTCGCGCAGGAGCGTTGTGACTTCATTGTCGAGATTGACCATGAAGCGGGCAATGCGGCTGCCGTTGGAGCCGAAATCGTGCGGGGCATTGATCGAAGCGGAGCGCATGTCGACCTTGGCGCCATTGGCGATGGGGGCGACGCGGAACACCGCTTCTTCGCGCCAGCCAGGAATGGTGGTGATGCGGGCATTGATGCGGCCCGGCGTGCCATCGGGCCCCGGGGGCACGTTGAGGTGGATATCCCAGCCTTCGTTTTCGACGAGGCGCTCGACCACGCCGAACAGGGAAACGACATCCAGCGGATAGGTGCGCGTCGTCGCATTGGGGAAGATGCGCGCCTGCTCGTCCGGGGTGATGAGTTTTGGCGGCGGCATCTTGGCCGTATCGGGCAGGAAAAGCAGCGGCAGCTCGCCGCGCGGAACGGTGGCAATGTCAGTGACCGGCGGATAGCGCCAGGCGTAATAGCCGTAGTAGGCAAAGGGGGCGAGGCAGATGAGGCCGAGGAAAAGGCCGGACAGCGCCTTGCCCCAGCCCTGATCGCCCGAGAACCACAGGCGGATGAGCGCCAGCAGGCCAACGAGGAATGCCAGCGCCGACACTATCAGCGCCAGAATGGCGACCGTGAAGAAGCTGGGCGAGTCGATCAGCCCCAGATGGTGCATGCCGACAGGCAGAATGACGAGCGGAATGGCAATCCTGCCAATCCGGCGGGCCCAGATGGCCGTTTTCGACGTTCTGATCAGTATGCGCACGAACAGGCGTTTCCCTTGCTGGCGCTTGTTTTACGTCAAAGGTCTTGGGATTGTTTAAACGCCGGTTAGCCAATGGCGCATCGGTTTAATCGGGACCGACGCTCAGGGATAGAGGCGCGCGTTATGCCAGCCGGCATCGAGCGTGTCGCGGGTGAAGCGGACGCGGTCGTGGAGGCGGTATTCGCCATCCTTCCAGAATTCCATCATGGTGGGCTTTATGCGGAAGCCGGCCCAGTGGGCGGGGCGGACCACATCGGCGGTACCGATCTCGGCGGTGAGCGCTTCGACGCGGGCGATGAGGGTTTGGCGATTTTCGAGCGGGCGGGACTGCAGCGAGGCCGACGAAGCGATCTGGCTGCCGCGATGGCGCGAGGCGAAATAGGTGTCGGATTCGCTGGGGCTGACGACCTCGACCGGGCCGCGGAGGCGAATCTGGCGGCGCAGCGACTTCCAGTGGAACACAGCGGCGGCCTGGGGATTGGCGAGGAGCTGGCGGCCCTTGTCGCTCTCGAAATTGGTGAAGAAGCAAAAGCCACGGGAATCGCGGGCATTGAGGAGGACCATGCGGACATCGGGCATGCCGGAGGCATCGGCGCTGGCCAGCGCCATGGCGTGCGGATCGTTGGGCTCAGCTTCCTGGGCGAGGGCAAACCACTCCTCGAACACGGCAAAAGGATCGAGGTCGGAACGATCGCCATCGTCGAAAAGGCGTTCGGTGAGCGTCTGCAGCATCGTCATATTTCCCGCGCTTTTGCACCCCGCAAACTGGACAATAGGAGGGTGCGTGGCCATATAGGACTCGAATTGTGGGCGAAGCAACGCCCGACCCAAACAGATTGGACCAAATGCGCGATCCTTACACCGTGCTCGGGGTGCCGCGGTCCGCAAGCGAAAAGGACATCAAGTCCGCCTATCGCAAGCTGGCCAAGAAGTATCACCCCGACCAGAATCCCGACGACCCATCGGCCCACGGCAAATTTGCCGAGGCGACGCATGCCTATGACCTCCTGAACGATGTTGAAAAGCGCGGTCAGTTCGACCGCGGCGAAATCGACGCCGAGGGCAATCCGCGCTTTGCCGGCTTTGGCAATGGCGGCTTTGGTGGCGGCGCGAGCCGTGGCGCGCGTCCGGGTGCCGCTGGCGCCGGCGCGGGCGGGTTTTCGGCCGAAGATATCCTGAAGGAATTCATGAGCGGCTTTGGTGGCCAGCCGCGCGGCGGGGCTCGCCCGGGTGGCGGGGCCGGTGGCGCGCAGTGGGACCCATTTGCCGGCGGCGCAACTGGCGGGGCCGGCGCAGGCGCCGGAGCGCGGATGAAGGGCGATGATGTGGTTGTGAATGCGACCGTGTCGCTCGAAGATGCGCACAAGGCGGCTTCCGTGCCGGTGCGCATGCCTTCGGGCAAGATGCTGAACGTGAAGCTGCCCGAGAAGGTGGAAGAAGGCCAGCAGATCCGGCTCAAGGGCCAGGGTTCTGCCAATGCCTTTGGCGAGCCGGGCGATGCGCTGGTGACGGTGCGCTTTGAGAAATCAAAGGTGTTTCGCCGCGATGGCAGCGATGTGCGCACCGATGTTTCGGTGACGCTCTATGAGGCCGTGCTGGGCGCCAAGGTGCGCGTGCCGACGCTCGATGGTTCGGTGGAACTGAACCTGCCGCCGGGCGTGGACACCGGCAAGGCGCTGCGCCTCAAGGGCAAGGGGCTTTATGGCGACGGCGATCTCTATGTGAACATTCGCGTGGTTTTGCCGCCGGGTGGTGATCCCGATCTTGAGGCGTTGGCAAGATTCATGCGGGACCAGAAGCCGTATAAGGTGCGGGATTAAGTCCTGTCGGGGGCTGACGATGCGTTGTGCGTGTGGCCGGCGCTTTCGTTGGATTGCCATCATAACGGATCGTCACCCTCGGGCTTGACCCGAGGGCTCTGCACTTGCTGCAGCGTATCCAAGTTTAGTGTCCTCGGGTCAGGCCCGAGGATGACGCGCGGTGGCGGGTGAACTTCCAACCGCAGAGCGACGCCGTCGGCGTGGCCGCGTAGAGACTACTCCCGCGGCGCGGCGGCTCTTTGCAATCTGTCGTTGATCGCTTCGCCCAGGCCCTCATGGGGAATGGGGGCGACGGCGATCATTTGTGCGCCGGTTGCGTCGAGGTCGTGCAGCATCGAGAAGAGGTTGCGGGCGGCTTCGTGGAGGTCGGCGCCGGGGGAGAGGTTTCGCGTTTCGCCGGCGAAGTCGGGGGACGGGCCGAAGGCCAGGAAGGCTTCGCCGGGTTGGGGCGCCGTATGGAGCCGCATGGACGCGTTCGGCGCGTAGTGGCTGAGCAGCATGCCGGGGGCGGAGATTTTGGCGCCCTTGGCGGCGCGGGTGATTTTGCGGTCGAAGGCGCGTTCGATGTCTTCGCGGGCGAGAGCGCCGGCGCGGAGCTGGATTATGGTTTCGCCATCGACGGCCACAATGGTTGATTCAACACCGGCCTTGCAGGCGCCGCCATCGAGGACTGGCACCTTGCCGGCAAAGCCGCGGTGGACTTGCTCGGCGGTGGTGGGCGAGAGCTTGCCCGATGGATTGGCTGACGGCGCGGAGAGCGGGCGGCCGGTGGCGCGGAGAAGCTCGAGGGCAACCGGGTGATCGGGCATGCGCAGGGCAACGGTGTCGAGACCGGCAGTGGCGACATCGGCGAGGCCGTGGCCGGGGCGCAGGGGGACGACGATGCTGAGGGGGCCGGGCCAGAACTTTTCGGCCAGCGCCCGAGCGAGCGGGGAGAAGATCGCGAGCCTTTCGGCCATCTCGAGATCGGCCACATGGGCGATCAGCGGATTGAAGCGCGGGCGACCCTTGGTTTCGTAGATCGAGAGCACGGCATCGGGATTGGTCGCATCGGCGCCGAGGCCGTAGACCGTCTCGGTGGGGAAGGCGACGAGATTGCCCGCGCGGAGGGACGCAGCGGCTTCGGCAATGGCCTGATCGTCGGGGAATGTGCTCATGGGCGGTGTTTGACAACAGGCGGGACGCGCGTCAAGACGGCCACGTGCACATGGCACCCAGCGTTTGTCGCGCTTTTGAACCGGAAAAGTGGTATTGCCTTTCGGACAAACGCTTCGAAGGCCACCGTGACCACGCTTCTTGTCAGCCAGCCCAATTTTGCCGACCATCGGACGCCGCCCGGCCATCCGGAGCGGGCCGACCGCATCGTCGCGGTGGAAGAGGCGCTGGCGACGGAAGAATTCGACCAGCTTTTGCGGCGCGAGGCGCCCTATGGTGACATTACGCTGGCCGAACTCGTGCATGACGAGCGCTATATGGCGCGGCTGCGCATGGCTAGGCCGGCGGAGGGCATCGGGCAACTCGATGCCGATACCTATATTTCCGATCATTCGCTGTCGGCGGCGGCAACCGGACTGGGCGGGGCCATGGCGGGGCTCGATGCCGTCATCATGGGCGAGGCGCACAACGCCTTTTGCGCCATTCGCCCGCCGGGGCACCATGCCGAAATCGACCGACCCATGGGGTTTTGCCTCATCAACACCGTCGCCATTCTGGCGCGCGAGGCGCAGCGCAAATATGGGGCGGAGCGGGTCGCGATCGTCGATTTCGACGTGCATCACGGCAATGGCACGCAGGACATCTTTTATGAGGACCCCAGCGTTTTCTACGCGTCGAGCCACCAGATGCCGCTGTTTCCGGGCACGGGGCATCCGAGCGAGCATGGCGTTGGCAATATCGTCAACACGGCGCTGAAGGCGCATACTGACGGCTCGGAAATGCGGGCGGCCTATAATGAGATCATCCTGCCCGCGCTCGACAATTTTGCGCCGGACCTGATCCTGATTTCCGCAGGGTTCGACGCGCATCAACGCGATCCGCTGGCGCAGCTTGAATGGGAAGACCAGGACTTTGCCTGGGTCACCGGAAAGTTGATGGATGTGGCCGAACGCCGCTGTGGCAATCGCATTGTGTCGCTGCTCGAAGGTGGCTATGACCTCAAGGGCCTTGCCGGAGGCGTGCGCCAGCACGTGGCCATGCTGATGGACGGGGCGACGAGTTCTCTCAACTTTTAGGATTGTGCCATGGCCGAGATTGCCGAGGATGTGAAAACCCTGAGCTTCGAAGCGGCTTTGGAGCAGCTCGAACAGATCGTGCAGAAGCTCGAAAGCGGCCGCGCGCCGCTGGCCGAATCCATTGCCATCTATGAGCGCGGCGAAGCGCTGAAGGCGCATTGCGAAATGCTGCTGAAGACGGCCGAAGCACGGATCGAGAAGATTACGCTCAGCCGCGAAGGCAAGGCGATCGGGACCGAGCCGCTCGACGCGAACTGATTTTTAGAGCGTGGGGCTCCACCCCCTCCCGCCCTCCCCCATCAAGGGGGAGGTGTCACCGAATTCGCTATGGCGAATTC
>NZ_JBEVLL010000309.1:0-5553 GCF_040509215.1 Devosia sp. | reverse complement strand
TGAGGATGCGCTCGCCGATCTGGGACTGTGTCGGGCTCAGCTTTGCCGAAAGGTCAGTAAACCAGGTCGATGCATTCTTGATCGACATCTCGCTGACCTTGCCGATGTGGAGGCCATCGATCTTCACGGCCAGCGTTTCCGGCTTCAGGCGATAGCCGCCGCAGGCAACGCAAGGCTTTGCCGACATGTACTTTTCGATTTCTTCGCGCATGCCTGCGCTTTCGGTTTCCTTGTAGCGGCGCTCAAGGTTGCCGATGACGCCTTCGAAAACTTTTTGGGTTTTGTACTGGCGCAGGCCATCGTCGTAGACGAAGTCGATCTTGGTCTTGTCGGTGCCGAAGAGAACGGCATGCTGCACATCGAAGGGCAGCTCGTTCCAGGCAGTACCGGTCGAAGCGCCGTAGTGTTTTACGACGGCCTGCAGGGTCTGCTGGTAATAGGGTGCCGACGTCTTGGACCAGGGCAAGATGGCGCCATCGCGCAGCGACAGGCTTGCGTCGGGGACGATCTGATCGGGGTCGATCTTCTGCTCGGTGCCCAGGCCATCGCAGACCGGGCAGGCGCCAAAGGGATTGTTGAACGAGAAGAGGCGCGGCTCGATTTCGGCAATGGTGAAGCCGGAAACCGGGCAGGCGAACTTTTCGGAGAAGGTTATCTGGCGGGCGGAGCCGTC
The DNA here is from genome assembly GCF_040509215.1 of Devosia sp. GTDB lineage: Bacteria > Pseudomonadota > Alphaproteobacteria > Rhizobiales > Devosiaceae > Devosia. Next base: position 4,880 of record NZ_JBEVLL010000309.1, on the reverse strand, counting down.
TTCGTTCTTTTCGTCGGCGAATTCGACCAGCGCGATGCCTTCGGCCAGTTTCAGCGCCGTTTCAAAGCTTTCGGCGAGGCGGCCGGAAATGTCCTTGGACACGACGACGCGATCGACCACGACTTCGATGTCGTGCTTGAACTTCTTGTCCAGCGCCGGGGCGTCTTCGATCTCGTGATATTCGCCGTCGATCTTCACGCGCTGGAAGCCCTTGCGCATCAGATCGGCGAGTTCCTTCTTGTACTCGCCCTTGCGGCCACGTGCGATGGGGGCCAGCAGGTAGAGGCGGGTGCCTTCGGGCAGTTCCAGAGTGCGGTCGACCATCTGGCTGACAGTCTGGCTCTCGATGGGAAGGCCGGTTGCCGGCGAATAGGGAACGCCGACGCGCGCGAACAGGAGGCGCAGGTAGTCGTAGATCTCGGTGACCGTGCCAACCGTAGAGCGCGGGTTACGCGACGTGGTCTTCTGCTCGATGGAAATGGCGGGCGAAAGGCCTTCGATGTGCTCGACATCGGGCTTTTGCATCATTTCGAGGAACTGGCGGGCATAGGCCGACAGCGACTCCACATAGCGGCGCTGGCCTTCGGCATAGATGGTATCGAAAGCCAAAGACGATTTGCCCGAGCCGGAGAGGCCCGTCATGACGATGAGGCTGTCTCGGGGCAGCTTTACGTCGATGCCCTTCAAATTGTGCTCGCGGGCGCCGCGGACGATGATTTCGCGGTTCTGGCTGGGCGTAGGCTTCATTGTTCACGTCCGTGGCTTGTCGCACCGATGAAAGGCGCAGCAGCAATGGGGTCAAGGGAGGCTGGAGAGCCCATGAGATAAGCGCTGCCCAGCCCAACCGCAAGCGCTAGCCATGCATGGCTAACCAGCGCGGCTGTAACCTTAGCGTGTCTGGGGTGGCTTGCAAAAACACCTTTGTCAGTCATGAACATTTGCAGAACACTCGGGATTCGGTCAAGAGGTGGATGACATGGTCAGGCCATGCCACGCGGTGAAAAGGGCGACGACGATGAAGAGCGCGCCGGCACTGCGGCCGACCCAAATGGTGGCAGAGGGATTGTCCACGAGGGCATCGCGACCACGGCCGGCGGCAAGGGCGAGCGCTCCATAGACGACGCCCTGCATGAGCACAGTGATGACGCCAAGCGCGAGGGCCTGAGACCAGACGGGGCCGAATTCGGTGCGCACAAATTGCGGGAAGACGGCGAGGACGAAGAGATAGGCCTTGGGGTTGAGCAGGCACGTCACGGTACCCTGGCGGAAGGCGGACCACTCGGTGCGCGTGGTGGCGCGGCCGATGCCGGAGACGGTGATGGAGCTGCGCAGAAGCGTGTAGCCGATCCAGGCCATATAGGCGGCGCCGGCCAGGACCATGGCCTGAAACAGCATGGTGGGAAGCTGGGTGAGAACGCCGACGGCGACTGTGCCAAAGAGCGTATGGACGGCGCCGCCGAGCATGACGCCGCCGAGGGCGGCAAAGCCCATGCGACGGCCACCGGTGAGCGCGTTGGCAAGAATGTAGAACATGTCCATGCCCGGTACGACGATGATGCCGAAGACGAGGAGCGTGTAGAGCCAGAGCGCCTGTGCGTAATCCATGGTGGTTCCCAAGTGTGGGAATGGCAATGGAGCAGGGCTGCTGACAGGGCGAGTCAGGAGGATGGATATGCCGCCTTCTTGACACTGACTAGATAAGAACATAAAGAGAACACGAAACGAACTGTTTACAATATGGAATTGGCCCAGTTTCGGACGCGAGATCGGTTTATGGTGCGCGTCAGCGTGCAGAAGCGCGGCGTTTCGGGCGGCAAAGCTTCGGGCATATATGTGAGAGAGAGCGTCCCGCGACCGCAGCAGACCGGGACTGAATTAGAAGGACGAGCGCTATGGCAGGCAGCGTGAACAAGGTCATCCTGGTTGGCAATTTGGGCAATGAGCCCGAAGTGCGCAACTTGCCCAGCGGGGGCAAGGTTGTGAACCTTTCGATTGCGACATCGGAACGGTGGCGCGACCGCAATACCGGCGAACAGCGCGAAAAGACTGAATGGCACCGCGTGGTGATCTTCTCGGAAGGTCTCGCCAAGGTTGCCGAGCAGTATCTGCGCAAGGGCAGCAAGGTCTATATCGAAGGCCAGCTCCAGACCCGCAAGTGGCAGGACCAGTCGGGCGCGGACAAGTATTCGACCGAAATCGTGCTCCAGGGCTTCAATGCCTCGATGGTGCTGCTCGATGGCCGTGGCGAAGGCGGCGGCGATAGCGCAGGCGGCGGCGGTTTCCGCGGCAATGACGAGGGCGGCTTCCGGGGCGTCAGCAACAATGCAGGCGGGGGGGGCGGCGGACGCCGTCCGTCCTCCAATGCGCCGGCCTTTGAGCCAGGCGGGCTCGACGACGACATTCCGTTCTGAGATTTTTGCTACAAAGGGTCGCTTCGGCGGCCCTTTTCTTTTCAGGCTGTTTCTTCGACGTCCCGCGGCGCCGAGGGCCGGGAGAGGACATACCAGGCGCAGCCGCCAATTAGGGCGGCGACGAGGATGAAGAGCCACCAGGCGGGGTGGGCGGCGAAGAGGAAGATCAGGAATCCTGCGGCCATGCCGGTGCAGGCCATCAGTTTGGCGCGCAACGGGATGACGCCGCTCTTGCGCCAATTGAGGATGGTGGGGCCGAGCGTTGCATGGCCGAGGAGCCAGTTTTCGAGGCGCTGGGAGGACTTTGAAAAACACCAGGCGGCGAGAATGAGGAAGATCGTCGTGGGCATGAGCGGCACGAAGATGCCGATGATGCCGGTGATCAGCAGGATGATACCGAGGACGAGATAGAGGGCGCGCATGAGCCGGTTGCGGGCGAGAGGCGATTGCGGCTCGGTCATTGGTCAGTATCCAGCCAGATGGTGACCGGCCCGTCATTGACGAGCGCCACCTTCATATCGGCACCAAAGATTCCGTTTGCAACCGGAGTGCCCGTGGCGGCGAGAGCGGCGGAGAATTTTTCGTAGAGATCGCGGCCGCGTTCGGGCGGCGCAGCGCGGGAAAAGCCCGGGCGATTGCCCTTGGTGTCGGCGGCGAGGGTAAACTGGCTGACGACGAGGGCGGAGCCGCCGATATCGAGGAGCGAGCGGTTCATCTTGCCGGCGTCGTCCTGAAAAATGCGCAGCTTGGCGATTTTCTGGGCCAGCCAGTCAGAGAGGTCATCGGTGTCGTCCTGCATGGCGCAGACGAGCACGAGAAGACCAGGACCGATCTGGCCGGTGATCTCTCCGTCGACGGTGACGGAGGCGGACTGGACGCGTTGGACGAGGGCTCGCATGGCTTTCCTTTAGCGTTCAATCACTGAGCTTTACAGTCAGAAAATGATGCGGTTGACCCTCACGTGGGGTGACGCCGTAGCTGATGGCTCGCGGAGGATGTGGACCGATGAAAACCTATACCGTTCAGCAGTTAGCCGTTCTTGCCGGCGTGTCGGTGCGCACGTTGCACCACTATGACGAGATTGGTCTTCTGAAGCCCGCGTTCACCGGCGAAAACCGCTATCGCTACTATGGGGAGGAGGAATTGCTGCGGCTGCAGCAGATCCTCATCCACCGGGCGCTCGATATTCCATTGGCGGAGATATCAGCCATGCTCGATGCGCCCGACTTCGATCGGCTGGCTGTGTTGCGCGAGCAGCGCGCCCGGCTCGAGAGCGAGGCGCAGCGGTTTGCCGGCATGGTGAGGACGATCGACCGCACGATCGCTCGTCTCGAAGGAGAAACTGCGATGCAGGACAACGAACTTTATTCCGGGCTGATCGCTCCGGAAAAGCAGGCGGAATACGAAGCGTGGCTGGTGGAGCGCTTTGGCGGCGACATGGAGGCGCGGATTGCCCGGAGCCGGAAGGCCATGGGTGACATGAGTGAGGGGGAACGCGCGGAGATGATGGCGGAGCTGCAGCGTGTGGAGGAGGCGCTGGCGGAGGGATTTCGGCGGGGGTTGCCGCCGCAGGCAACGGCGCTTGATCCGGCTATCGAGGCGCATCGGCGCTGGGTCGGTGATGCGTGGGGACGGGAGTGTGCGCCGCACGCCTATGCAGGGCTGGCAGATGTCTATGAGCATCCGGATTTCCGGAAGCGGTATGAGACGATCGAGCCCGGGTTTTCGGCGTTTCTTACAACCGCGATGCGGGCTTGGGCGCGGCGGCAGGGGTAGGGACTAGCCTGTCCTCGGAAATCACGCTCGGGCTCTGTACTTGCCCCGAAACCGCGAAGTGAAGTGTCCTCGGGTCAAGCCCGAGGATGACGGCCGGTGGGTGGGGACCTCGCGGGGCTTTCGGCCTAGCGCGGCTGGCAGACAAATTTGGTGGGGCGCAGTTCGGAGAAATAGTCGGCGCTGCCGCCATTGAGGTCGCAGGCGGTTTTCTCCGGGGTTTTGGCGCCCAGGGCGTAGTTGCAGCCGAACGTCTGTAATGGGCGCTGACCGGTGATCTTGTACTGACAACTGGCGGTGCAGGCGAAGCTTTCGTCGCCGCCGTTTGAGACCATCAGAGTGATGGTTGAGCTGTCGGCATTCAGGGAGCATTCGCCGGTTGGATAGTTGTCGGCGTATGCGCCGGTTATGCTCGATACTGCAATTGCAAGAATGATGGCGGCATGGGCGAATATTTTCATCGTTCGTCCTCAATTCAATTGCGCCGAGAGTATTTCAAATTTCTTCCCGCGCAATGGGAGGCTGGGGCGATATTTTTGATCTTGCTTACCCAAGGACCGATGTAGCTGCCCGAAGACAGAGATCCCCGCTTTCGCGGGGATGACATGCGGGGTGGGGCTGGGCCAGATGGATTGCCGGGACAAGCCCGGCAATGACGAAGGGTGGGTGAGAGCACTTCTGAAAACAAAAGGGCGG
>NZ_JBEVLL010000308.1:0-4444 GCF_040509215.1 Devosia sp. | reverse complement strand
CGCTCTTCCGATCTACCTTCTGTTCGCGACTCTCGACACCACCATACGTAAGTTGGCGCTACCGCATGGGCGCGAAGTTATGCTGTCCGACACGGTTGGCTTCGTGTCTGAACTGCCGCACGATCTCGTCGCCGCCTTCCGCGCAACGCTAGAAGAAGTCGTCGACGCCGATATCATTCTGCACGTTCGTGACATTGCCAATCCCGATCACTCGGGCCAAGCGCAGGACGTTCTCACGGTTCTCGATGAGCTGGGTGTTTCCTCGGAAACGACGCCGATCATTGAGGTCTGGAACAAAATCGATCTGCTCGAAGAGCCCGAATTGGTTTTGGCCGCAGCTGCGCCCGCCGGCAAGGTGCTGGCGAGCATGCCTGTCTCAGCCCATACCGGGCAGGGCGTGGAAGAGCTGCTGAACCTCATCGAGCGTTCGCTTGGCGAGCAAAGCCGCACCTATCACGTCCACATACCGCATAGCGCCGGCAGCGATATCGGCTGGCTGCATTCGCATGTGGAAGTTGTCTCGCGTGGCGAGCCGAGCGAAAAAGGCATGGACTATATTGTCCGCGTCGATCCGCGCCACAAGACCGCGTTCCTGGAACGCTTCAACGGCCGCATCGCGCTGTCTGATCTTTAGCTACTTGCCTTTGTCGGCGGCACGGATTTCGTTCCAGTAGCCATCAAGACGATCGAGCCCGGCATCCTTGGGCTCGATGCCGTCTTCGCGGCTGCGGGCTTCGACATAGTGAAACCGGCGGGTGAACTTGGCATTGGCGTCTCGCAGTGCGGCCTCGGCGTCGACGCCGGCGTGACGCGCCAGATTGGCGACGGCAAACAGCAAGTCGCCGATCTCTTCATGCACGGCCGCGTTGTCGCCGGCCTGTTGTGCTTCGGCCACCTCGGCAACTTCTTCCTGGACCTTTTCCATAACCGAAGTGAAGTCCGGCCAGTCGAAGCCGACCTTGGCGGCCTTCTTGGTCAGTTTTTCGGCCCGCGCGAGGGCAGGGAGTACCTGCGGAACGTCGTCGAGCGCGGAAGTCACCTCATCGCCGCGCCGGGCGGCCTTTGCGGCGCGCTCCTGCGTCTTGATCGCTTCCCAGTTGACCTGGGCGCCGGCCGCGCCGTCTGCGGTGATGTCGCCAAAAACATGCGGATGCCGGCGGATCAGTTTTTCGGTGATGGCATAGACGACATCGCCAATATCGAAATGGCCTGCTTCCTTGGCCATCTGCGCATGGAAAACCGGCTGCAACAGCAGATCGCCGAGTTCTTCCTTGAGATCGTGAAAATCCTGCCGCTCGATGGCATCGGCCACCTCATAGGCTTCCTCGATCGTGTAGTGGCGGATCGTCGAGAAGTCCTGTTCGAGGTCCCAGGGGCAACCACCGTCCGGATCGCGCAGGGCGGCCATGATTTCGATGAGGCGGGAAATGTCGCGAGAAGGCTGCATCGATGTGGTTCCACGGCAGGGAATTGCCACCACCAACGCACCAGAACCGCACATCCAGTTTTCGCATAATATATATTATGGAACTTTTATGTGTGCAAAAGTGCGCCAAACTGGGGCTTTGGGCCGCCATGATACAAGCTGCTGCGCTCCCGTGGATAAGTTTGTGCGCGATCGCGCGTCGTTCCCACGATTTTTTCTTGCTCGTGTTGAAATCTAGGCGTCTCGTTCGTCGCGAAGGCATATTCCTGAGGAGGACCTTCAAATGGAACGGCACTATGGTTGGGTCATTGTCGCAGCCGGCGCGGTGATCACTTGTCTGGCGATGGGCGCCATGTTCGCCCTGCCGGTCTATCTCCAGCCCATCGCGGAAGAAACCGGCTGGACCCGCGCTGGCATCTCCGGCGCCATGACCGTGGGTTTCATCGTCATGGGCATTGCCGGTTTTCTCTGGGGCACGCTGACCGACCGCGTCGGCGCTCGCCCTGTAGTTCTGGTCGCAGCTGTGCTGCTGGGGATTGGTCTATTTGTGGCCAGCCGCGCCAATGATCTTCTGGTCTTCCAGTTTGCCTATGGCGGACTGGTTGGCGCTTCCGGCGGTGCCTTCTTTGCGCCGCTGATCGCAACGACGCTCGGTTGGTTCGACAAGCACCGCAGCCTTGCGGTTTCGCTGGTCTCGCTTGGCGGCGGTATTGCGCCGATGACGATCACGCCTCTGGCGACAGTATTGATCGCAAACTATGGCTGGCGCAATGCCATGATGATGACGGCGATCGCAGCGGTAGCGCTCATCATTCCAGCCGCTTTCCTGATCCGTCGCGCGCCGGCAGTCATGGCCGAAGCGCCATCACCCGGCAGCGATGTGGCACCGGCAGAACCGGCCCCGACCAATATGGGCGCTATCTTCCGCACGCCGCAATTCTTCATTCTCGCCGGCGTTTTCTTCCTCTGCTGCGCAGCCCATTCCGGCCCGATCTTCCACACGGTCAGCTATGCCATGCTCTGCGGCGCCTCGGCTTTGGCGGCGGCCAGCATCTATAGTGTCGAAGGTTTTGCCGGGCTTTTTGGTCGCCTCATCTTCGGCGTCCTGGCAGATCGTATCGGGGTCAAGCGGGTCATCGTCGCCGGGCTCGCGCTGCAAGCCATTGGAATTTATAGCTATATCTATGTGAGCGAACTGCCGCACTTCTACATGTTGGCCGTGGTCCTGGGCTTGGTCTATGGCGGCGTGATGCCGCTCTATTCAGTGCTGGCACGCGACTATTTCGGTCCCAATGTCATGGGCACAGTGCTCGGCGGCATCACCATGACATCGTCCATCGGCATGGCCTTTGGTCCGCTCGGTGGTGGCTGGCTGTTCGATACCTTTGGCGACTATCACTGGCTCTATGTCGCCTCGGCCTGTGTCGGCCTCGCCGCAGCGGCACTCGCTCTGGCTTTCCCGCCGAAGACGGTGAAGGAAACGCCGGCAGATGCTCTGCCGGCGTAATCGAGACAATCAGGCGGGGTCGGCGACAGCCGCTCCGCCATTCTCGTCATCGTCCTTGTTGTCAGCATAAGCCGCCGACAATTCCCGATAGTATCGGGAGTTGAAGGCAAGGATGGTGACCAGCAGGCCAACAAGGCCAGCGACGGTGAACACCAGGGCAATCCCCCGAGCCGGACCGGTACCGAACCAGGAGCCGATAGTCTGGGCCCCTGCCCCATCCGTCATGAACGGAATCACCACAAACTGCGTCAGCGGTCCGATCAGGAACGCCGTCAGCGGCGAAGCGGCCTGTTCTACTGACTGCGCAAAGCCAAAGACGCGGCCCTGGCGCTCAAGTGGCACCACCTTCTGCAGCGTCGTGTGCTCGGCGGCCTCGGCATAGGGACCGAGCAGCATCCAGACGAAACAACCTGCCGCCAACAACCAGATGGAAGATTGCAGCGTGAAGACGCAGCACACGGCCCAGGTGATGACATTGACCATCAGCAGCGTACGCAACGGATTTTTGCCAAGACCTGTCTTGGCGATGACGATGCCGCTGGCGATGAACGCGGTCGACAGTGCGCCGAACAGCACGCCCCAGATTTCAACCGAAACGAGGGACAATCCGTAGGCATCAAGCAGCGCCATGAATATGCCGCCGAGGAAATTGTTGAACGTTGCGAAGAAGATAAGGGCAAAAAGCCCTGGGACGGCAGCAATGACGGCAATGGTGCCGGCAATGTCGACGCGCTTGGGTTCAGCGGGCACATTGGGATCGGCAGGCGCCCTGCCCTCGTCGATGCTCACAAAAGCCAAGTGTGCGAAGGCAAGGACGGTGGCCGCCAGCGCCAGGATTAGGACGCCCAACATACCGGTAAAGGCGACGAGAAAGCCCGACATGACCGACGTGGTGAGAAAACCGATGCCGCCCACCATGCCCACGAGGCCATTTGCCTTGTCGCGGTTATCCTCGGGGATGAGGATGGTGACGAGCGTCGGCAGCGCTATCGAGCGGATATTGCCGGCAATCACCCCAAGCATGACCACCAGGATGAACAGCCACAGATAGGGCCCATAGGGATTGCGGAACGCTCCCTCGGGCTCGAGCAGCACCATGACGAGGCCACCGACATAGCAGATGCCCGAGACCGCGCTGGAGCCCAGCATGGCGAGCCTTTTCGAATTGTGGTCGACGATTGACCCGAACCAGATGCCAAAGGCCGCGGTGAAAACAAGGTAGATGCCGGCGATCATGCCGGTGGCGAACACCGACTGGGTTTCGATGAAGACCCAGAAGGTTACGGCAAACCAGACAGTGAAATTCGTGACATTGGCCACGAGATTGTTCGCCAGCAGATGATGAAAGGGACGCATTGCTTAGTCCTCTGGAAGTTCAGGTCACGTCGGCCGGGCGGAGCATTTTCCTCCCTCGCGGCCATGGCGGCAAGTCGGTACGATTTAGGCCAGTTCCGTGACAGGACGTGTCAGCGGGTCGCGGGGAACCGGCCGCGGACAAAATGACGACGCAT
>NZ_JBEVLL010000307.1:0-5569 GCF_040509215.1 Devosia sp. | reverse complement strand
CACATTCGCAGCCATGATGGTCGCCGTGAATGCACCCATGTGCAGCATGGCGGCCCGGCCGGTGAACAGTTGCGTATAGCCCCAGCTCGCGGCGACGAGAATGGCGAACAGCACCAGCATCAGGCCGGTGGTCGACTGCCCGATCGGCGACTTGCACAGCGCGTCGTAGAGCACCCAGCCCAAGACGATCGAGCCGATGGAAAGGCCGATGGCCTGCCACGCCAACAGGTCGAGGACGTTGCGGTCGATAAGGTAGATGTCGGCCCCGACATAATAGATCAGCGCCAGCAGCATCGCGCCGGAAAGCCAGGTCCAGTAGCTCTCCCATTTGAACCAGGTCAAATGCTCGGGCAGAAACTCCGGCGCCACCAGATACTTGTTGATGTGGTAAAAGCCACCGCCATGCACTTGCCACTCCTCGCCATGCGCCAGCGGCGGCAGGCTCGGCGTCTTGCGCAGGCCAAGGTCGAGCGCGATGAAATAGAAGGACGAGCCGATCCAGTCGATGGCGGTGATGACATGCAGCCAGCGGACAGCAAACATCAGCCATTCATAGAAGATTGCATAGTCGGGCATCATCGCTTGCTCCCCTTCCGCCAGCACTCGTGAAAAGGGGCGGACTCATGGCCCGCCCCTCAAATGTGCTCGAAAGCCTTATGCCGGCTGTTCGACGCCTTCGACATACCAGTCCATGCTGAGCAGCTCGGCATCGGTCATGGTCACGCCGGCCGCAACGCGTTCCGTGCCGGTGTGGTCGTTGATCGGGCCGGTGAAGATGTGAACCGAGCCATCGATCTGGCCGGTGCGCATGGCTTCTGCCGCGGTGACGACATCGGCCGGAACCTTGGCGTTGTACGGGCCAATCTGGACCACGTCTTCCTTGAGACCTTCCCAGGTGTCGCCCGGAACCCAGGTGCCTTCGAGCACGGCCTCGGCCGAAGCCAGGTAGTGCGGGCCCCAGTGGTCGATGATGGCGGTGAGCTGGGTTTCCGGAGCGAAGGCCGACATGTCCGCGCCCTGGCCGAAACCACCCACGATGCCACGTTCGGCGGCGACCTGCAGGGCAGCCGGACCGTCGGTGTGCTGGGCAACGATGTCAATGCCCTGGTCGATCATGGCGCGGGCAGCGTCAGCTTCCTTGGCCGGGTCGTTCCAGGTCGAGATGTAGACCGGGGTGATGGTGAATTCAGGATTGACCTGACGCGCTGCGAGCACGAACGAGTTGATGCCCATCACCACTTCCGGGATCGGGAAGGAGCCGATGTAGCCGGCCTTGGCGGTCTTGGACATGTGACCGGCAATCACGCCGCAAACGGCGCGGCCTTCGTAGAAGCGGGCATTGTAGAGGCCCACATTGTCGGCCTTCATGTAGCCGGTGGCGTGCTCGAAGGCGACGTCTGGGAATTCCGGCGCAACCTTGATCACCGAGTCACCGAAACCGAAGCTCGTTGCGAAGATAAGCTTGCAGCCCTGCTGGGCCAGTTCGCGCACGACGCGTTCGCAGTCCGGGCCTTCCGGCACGTTTTCGACGAACATGGTCTCAACCGCGTCGCCAAGGTTTTCCTCGACGTAGAGGCGGCCCTGGTTGTGCGCGTAGTTATAGCCGTTGTCGTTGATCGAGCCGACATAGATGAAGCCGATCTTGAGCTTCTCGGCCTGGCCGAAAGCAGTGCCGCCAAGCAGCGGCAGGGTCATGGCGGCGCCACCGACCTTGATAAACCCACGACGGGATAGAGTCATATTTCGTTTCTCCTGACTGACGTTCCGATTGCATGAGGCAGTCATTGGACGCCGCCTCAATTGCTGGGCATGAACGGCTTGCCGAGGCAGGCCGGTGCATTGGTAGACGCATCGCGCCGGAGCGAAATCAGCACCAGCACAACGATGGTCGCGATATAAGGCAGAGCCGCCCAGAGTTCGGACGGAATAGCCGAAAGCGGGCCGCCGCCGGCCTTGGCGTAAAGCTCCATGGTCATCACGAGACCAAAGAGATAGGCGCCGCCAAGCAGGCGGAACGGACGCCACGAGGCGAAGACCACGAGCGCCACGGCGATCCAGCCGCGGCCTGCCGTCATGCCCTCGGCCCATTGTGGGGTGAGCGTCAGCGGGAAGCACGCCCCTGCGATACCGGCCATTGCCCCGCCGAACATTACGGCGAGATAGCGCACCTTGATCACCGAATAGCCGATGGAATGGGCGGAAAGGTCGTTCTCGCCGACGGCGCGCAGGATCAGGCCCGCCCGGGTCTTCTTAAGGAAGAACCAGATGGCAAAGACCATGAAGATGGCGAAATAAGCCGGAAACGAATAGCCGAAGAGCACCCGCAATACAGGATGCGCGGCAAGGTCTGGAAAGATCGGCGACATCAGCGTCACCGGTCGCGCCGAATAGGAGGCCCCCGCCAGCGCCGAAAAGCCCGTACCGAAAATGGTCAGCGCCAGGCCCGTGGCCGTCTGGTTGGCGGACAATGACAGGGTAAGAAACCCAAAGATCAGCGACGCCGCCATGCCGGCGGCCGCGCCACAGATCAACGCGAGGAAATGATTGCCGGTATGAAACTGCACCACGAAGCCAGCAATGGCCCCAAGCAGCATCATGCCTTCCACGCCGAGGTTGAGCACGCCCGAGCGCTCGACAACCAGTTCGCCCAGGGCCGCGATCAGGATGGGGGTTGAGGCGCCGACGACAGTAACGAGAATTGCGATCGTCAGGTCCATTATGCCGCTCCCGCGCTGGCTTCAGGGCTGATGCGGCGGATCCTATAGCGCACCAGGATATCGCCGGCGAGCAGCAGGAACAGCATCATCGCCTGGAAAATACCGGTGGCTTCATCGGGCAGTCCGATGGTCGTCTGCGCTACCTGCCCACCCACGAAAGTGATGGCGAGCACCACACCGGCGATAATCACGCCCAGCGGGTTAAGCCGCCCGAGAAAAGCAACGATGATTGCGGTAAAGCCGTAATTGGTGGGAAAGCCGGGCACCATGCGCTGGAACGGCCCAGCCACTTCCAGCATGCCGGCAAGGCCTGCAAGCCCACCGCTGACCAGCATGGCCAACCAGATCGTCTTGTTCTCGGAAAAGCCGCCATAGCGCGCTGCGTGGGGCGCCGCGCCGACGACGCGCATGCGGTAGCCGAACACCGTCTTGCTCATCACGAACCAGGCGATCAGAGCGACGATCACGGCGATCGGCACACCCAGGTGTACAATAGTGCCGGGAATGATGTTGGGCAGACGCGCCGCCTCGGAGAAGAGGCGCGATTGGGGAAAGCCAATACCCATCGGGTCCTTCCACGGACCGCGGATGAGATAGTAGATCACCTGCACCGACGCATAGGTCAGCATCAGGCTGGTCAGGATTTCATTGACGTTGAGCCGGGTCTTGAGAAAGGCCGGAATGGACGCATAGGCCATGCCGCCCGCCATACCCGCGATGGCCATGAGCGGCAGGATCCACCAGCCCGACATGCCCCAGGTGAGAAGCGCAATGCTGGTCGCCGCCAGGGCGCCGATAATATACTGACCCTCGGCGCCGATGTTCCAGACATTGGCGCGGTATGCCACCGACAGGCCCGTGCCAATGATGATCAACGGCGCGGCCTTGATGCCAAGGTCCTGCCATTTGTAGGGATTGGTCAGGGGGGTGAAGAAGATTTCCTGCACGGCGCGCAGGCCATTGTAGCCGATGGCCGAAAACAGCAGGCAGCCCAGGATCATCGTCAGCACCACGGCCGCGACCGGGGTACCATAGAGCATAAGCTTGGAGGGCTCTGGACGCTTTTCAAGCCGGAAGCGCATCATGCCATCTCCGCCGTGCCATGCACGCCGCCCATCAGCAGCCCAATTTCTTCCACGCTGAATTCCTTCACCGGCCGGGCCGCGCTGAGGCGTCCCATATTGATGACCGCCAATGTGTCGCAAAGCGCCCGCAGCTCGTCGAGATCCTGGCTGATGACGACGATGGCCGAGCCCGCAGCCGCCAGATCCACAAGCGCCTGATGAATGGCCGCCGCTGCGCCAGCATCGACACCCCAGGTCGGCTGGCTCACCACCAATACAGTCGGTTTCTGCAGAATTTCGCGACCCATAATGTATTTTTGGAGGTTCCCGCCCGAAAGCGAGCCGGCCGTAGCGCCTGGCCCCAGCGCCTTGACGGCGAAGTCGGCGATCACCTTGCCCGTATAGGTCTTGGCCGCGCCCGAATTGATCAGGCCCAGAACCACCATGCCGAGCCGATCACGCGCCGTCAGCACGGAATTGTCCGAAAGCGAAAAATCGCCCACCGCCGCATGGCCATTGCGCTCTTCCGGCACCGCGCAAAGTCCCTGCTTGCGGCGCTGGGTCGTGTTCATCAGACCGATGCCAAAGCCATCAATGGTAATGGCCTCGCGATCATCCCCAATGAGTTCTCCCGAGAGGGCATCAAGCAGCGCGTTCTGCCCATTCCCGGCAACGCCCGCGACCCCCAGGATCTCTCCTGCCCGCACGGTAAAGCTGACATTGTCGACCGCGACGTCGAAGTGCCCTGTCTTGACCGTCGACAGCCTGTTCACCACCAGCTTGGGCGGCCCGAAGGCCCTGCCCTCGGCCTTGACGATATCCTTCAATCCCGTGCCGATCATCTTCTCGGCCATTGAGCGGCTCGTCTCCTGCTTGGGATCGCAGGTATCGACCAGCTTGCCGCCGCGCAGAATGGTCGCCGTATCGCACAAGGCTTTGATTTCATGCAGCTTGTGCGAAATGTAGAGGATCGAACAGCCTTCGGCGGCGAGCTTGCGCAGGACCGTGAAAAGCTGCTCCACCTCCTGCGGCGTCAGCACCGAAGTCGGCTCGTCCATGATCAGCAATTGCGGATTGAGCAACAAGGCGCGCACGATTTCGATGCGCTGCCGCTCGCCCACCGAAAGCGTCGCCACGGTCCGGTGCGGATCGAGCGTCAAGCCATAGGTTTCCATGACCTCGCGAATGCGGCTTTCAAGCTCGCGCGACGGGATTTTCGCATCCATGCCCAGCGCAATATTCTCGAGCACGGTCAGCGCTTCGAACAGCGAGAAATGCTGGAACACCATGCCCACGCCGAGCTTTCGCGCCGCCTTTGGATTGGCCACCACGACGGGTTCGCCATTCCAGCGGATTTCGCCGGCATCGGGCTGCATGATGCCGTAGATCATTTTGACGAGGGTGGATTTGCCGGCGCCGTTTTCGCCGAGGAGCGCGTGGATTTCGCCGGGTTTTACCGCAAATGACACATGGTCATTGGCCAGAACGCCGGGGAATTGTTTGGTAATGCCGGTCAGTTCGAGCCGATTGGGCATATCAAAATCCACTCGCCACCCCCACTTTGCCGGGGGTGGGCGTGCGCCCGTTCGAAGCTTCCCGTCCCCCAATCTGGACCATAACTTCAGCCGCGGCTAGTACCGCAATAACCGATGGTCGTTTATCCCCAAGCCCTTGCGCACCAATAGGTAGCACCAGTCGCGACAACAGCGCCCTGTCGCCCCCCTGCTCCACAAACCAGCTGGCAAATTTTGCGCGCTTGGTCTTCGAGCCCACCATGCCGACATAGGG
>NZ_JBEVLL010000306.1:0-5549 GCF_040509215.1 Devosia sp. | reverse complement strand
GTCTTTGCTGGTTGGCCTCGATGGCGGCTGCGGTGTCGCCGGCCACGGGGGCCGGGCACGCGGCCAGCGCCGGAGCAATGGCGCAGGCGGTGATCAGGACGGCGAGGGTCAGGCGTTTCGTGCTCATATCATCAAGATGGGCGTTTGCTGTGCAGTGTGCAAATCACGACCGAGGGACCGAGCCTTCTAGTTGCCTGACAGACTTTGGGCTGCGTCCAGGCTCGGGTCGAGGAACTGGCCGTTGCCGCTGGGTTGGGTGACGACGGCGCCGCCATATTGCTGCTGCATCTGCATCTGGCGCTGGGCGGCGTCGTAGCCCTGCACGTCGACGCCGATGACGGAGGTCATAAGGTTGGGGCCGGTGCCGGGCTTGAAGGCTTCCTGGATGCCGGATTCGCCTTCGAAGGCCTGCACGCCGGAGCTGGGATTGATCCAGGCCGTGGTCATGCCGGCGGGCGTGTTGAACGGGGTCGGCGGCTTGCCGGCCATGGCCTTGGCCATGAAATTAGTGAAGATCGGCACGGACATGCCGCCGCCCGTGGAGGAAGAACCCATGGAGCGCGGCTGGTCGTAGCCGACATAGATGCCGACGGCCAATTCGGGGGTGAAGCCGACGAACCAGGCGTCCTTGTAGTCGTTGGTGGTGCCGGTCTTGCCGGCCACGGGGCGATTGAGGGCGCGGGCGGCGGTGCCGGTGCCGCGCTGGACGACGCCTTCGAGCATGGAGGTGATCTGGTAGGCGGTCATCGGATCGAGAACCTGGGGACGGTTATCGAGGATGCGCGGCTCGCCCTGCCCGTGCCAGTCGGCGGCGGCGCAGCCTTCGCAGATGCGCTCGTCGTGGCGGTAGACGGTATTACCGTAGCGATCCTGGATGCGGTCGATCAGGGTGGGCACGATCTTGCGGCCGCCATTGGCGATGGTCGCGTAGGCCGAGGTCATGCGCATATTGGTGGTTTCGCCGGCGCCGAGGGACATGGCGAGAACGGGCTGCATGTCGTCGTAGATGCCAAACATGCGCGCGTATTCGGCGATGAGCGGCATGCCGATGTCGCGAGCGAGGCGCACGGTCATGACGTTTCGGCTGCGCTCGATGCCGCGGCGGAGCGTTTGCGGGCCGTAGAATTCCTGGGCGTAGTTTTCGGGGCGCCAGATGGAGCCGTCGCCATTGCGGATTTCGACCGGAGCGTCGAGGACGACGGAGGCCGGGGTGTAGCCGTTGTCGAGCGCGGCAGCGTAGACGATGGGCTTGAAGGAGGAGCCGGGCTGGCGCAGGGCCTGGGTCGCGCGGTTGAACTCGGATTCGGCAAACGAAAAGCCGCCGACCATAGCGAGGACGCGGCCGGTGCGCGGGTCCATGGCGACGAGCGAGCCTTCGACTTCAGGCACCTGTTCGAGGGTAAAGATGCCGTCCTTGCCCGCGACCGGGGAGACGTAGACGACGTCGCCGACCTTGACGAGTTCCTGCACGGGCTTTGACAGCCAGCGGATTTCAGGGCCGGACAATGTGCCTTCGACGCGTGCGGGGCTAGAGGCACCGTCGACGTCGTTTTCTGGGCGGAGGCCGATGCGGGCTTCATTGCCCGAGACGGCGAGCACGACGGCAAGCTGCCATTCGGGGACGTCGCTCAGCGGCTTGATCTTGGCCACGTCGAGACCCCAATCCTCGCCCAGCTCGATGCTGGCGACGGGGCCGCGGAAACCACGGGTGTGGTCGTATTCGATCAGGCCATCCATGAGGGCGCGGCGGGCGTATTCCTGAAGGCGCGGCTCAAGCGTGGTGCGGACCGAAAGGCCGCCGCCATAGAGCTGGTCTTCGCCATAGAGCTTGGCTAGTTCGCGGCGCACGTCTTCGGTGAAGTATTCGGCGGCGTAGACCTGGCTGCCGGAGGCGCGGGGAATGACGTTGAGGGGGGCTTCCTTCGCGGCAGCAGCTTCCTCGGGGGTCGCGTAGCCATTTTCGACCATGCGATCGATCACCCAGTTTCGGCGCTCGATGGCGGCCTGCGGGCGGCGGAAGGGATGGTAATTGTTCGGGCCCTTGGGCAGCGCAGCGATGTAGGCGGCTTCGGGCAGCGTGAGCTGATAGAGCGCCTTGTCGAAATAATTCAGGGCCGCAGCGGCGACGCCGTAGGAATTGAGGCCGAGGAAGATTTCGTTGAGGTAGAGCTCGAGGATCTTGTCCTTGGTGAAGGTCGACTCGATGCGGATCGCAAGGATCGCTTCCTGAATCTTTCGATCCCAGGTCTGCTCCGAGGTCAGCAGGAAGTTCTTGGCGACCTGCTGGGTGATGCTGGAGCCGCCGCCCTGGATGGAGCTGTTGCCGTCCATGCGGGCGAGCAGGTTGTCGCGCAGGGCGCGGACGATGCCGTCGATGGCGATGCCGTTGTGGGAGTAGAAGTCCTTGTCTTCGGCCGAGAGGAAGGCGTGGACGAGCAGCGGCGGGACCGTTTCGATCGGCTGGAAGAGGCGGCGTTCGCGCGCGTACTCGGCCAGAAGCGTACCATCTGCCGCGTGGACGCGAGTGGTCACAGGCGGCTGATAGTCCTTGAGGACGGTGTAGTCGGGCAATTGCGCGGAGACGGTGGCGAGATACACGGCGGCAGCGGCGACGCCGCCAAGCGCCACGAACATGCCGAAACCGAAGAGCCAGCCGAGTAGACGAAACATACGATCAGATACTCCACGCCGTGAGGGGGCGGTGTGCCCTGCCCCGATTCACGACGGTATTTTCAGAATAGCAGAGCGAGCGCGAGCGCTTAATCACTTTGCTTAGGGTTCGGCTTCGACGCTGTCGAAATAGGTGGAAATGCCGCGGGCAATGGCCTCGGCGGTACGGTTCTGCCAATCGGACTGGGTCAGGTTGGTGATGTCGTCGAGATTGGAGAGGAAGCCCAATTCGATGAGCACGGAGGGCACATCGGGCGCCTGCAGCACGAAGAAATCGGCCTGGCGCACCGGGAAGCGGCGGAGAGCGACGCTGGGTTCGAGCTGGTGCACGATGGACTGGGCGGCAACATAGGACTGCTTGCGCATTTCGCGGCGCATCAGGTCGAGGAGGATGTCCACGACCTCGGGCGCCATTTGCGGCATGGCGAAACCGGCGATGACGTCGGACTTGTTTTCGCTATCGGCCAGAACCTTGTCGAGCACATCGGTGGCGTTCTCATCGCGCGTATAGACACTGGCGCCGCGAATTTCGGGCTGCTGGAAGCTGTCGGCGTGAATGGAGAGGAAGATGTCGGCCTTGTTGGTGCGGGCGAGATCGACGCGCTCTTCGAGGCGGAGATAGGTGTCGTCTTCGCGCGTCAAGGCGACGTCGAAGCGACCGGATTCGACGAGGAGTTCCTGCAACTTCAAGGAGAAGGCTAGGACGATGTCCTTTTCGCGCACGCCATTGGGGGCTTCGGCGCCGCTATCGATGCCGCCGTGACCAGGATCGATGACGACCAGAGGACGGGTGGCGATGGGGAGTTCGGAGCCGCCGGCCGGGGTGGATTCGGCTACGGTTTCGGCAACGACTGCCGAGGTCTCTTTGTCGCGCTCCACATTGGCAGCGAAGGTTGCGGCGTCGGCAGGGATGATATCGACCACGAGGCGCGCGGGCTGGTCTTCGAAGGGATCGAGAACATAGGCCTGCTGCACTTGCACGGGCGCGGTAAGGGTCAGAGTGGTGCGAACGCGGTCTGAAGCCGCCTGCTCGACGAGATAGGACTCGATAAGCGTCGTCTCGGAAGGCGCGCCGCTGGGCTCGGGCACCGAGAAGGTGCCGGCGCGCACGTCAATGGCGAGGCGATCAGGGCCCGTGAGCGAGACGAAGGAGAACTCGGTCTTGGAGGCAAGATCGATGACGAGGCGGGCACGATCTTCGCCAACGGTGACGCGCACATCGATGACATTGGGCAGACCGACCGGAATGGCAGCGGGCGCCGCCTCCTGCGCGTGAAGCGGCAGGACTGGAGCCATGGCCAGGAAGAGCCCGAGGACGAGTGAGCGAATGACGCGAAAATTCAAAGCTGGTTCGGGCCCCATGCGTATAGAAAAACCGTGTCACATGCCCTTCGGGCGATTCTGCGGCATTTTCGGCTTATGCGATGATTTGCAACAGGGCGCAAAGAATGGACCCAAGCAAAAAGCCCGATATTCCTCACATTTAGACTTTCCTGTTGCCAATCTGGCGCAACCACCATACACGCTTATATGAAGGCGCAGGAGTTTCGCGAGCGCCAGCGAGAGGGTTTCAAATTCCCTTCGCGCCGCTGCGAACCCCGGCTAGCCAGTGTGCCACACAAGCACCTGCCCGGCATGAAAGCGGCGATTTTCAGCGCCTTCGCAAACGAATTTCGGTCCCTCACGGGGATCGGACGGTGGTGGGTCTTTGGGACCGGCCATCCAATAGGAAGAGGTCATATGGCCCGCAGGCGGACAAAGCGCGACGCGATCGAAATGAACGATTGCCGTTTTGCTTCGCCCTATCTCCCGGCCATGACCACATTTGCCGGTGCGCAGAACGTGAGAGGTTCGCGCCCGATTTTTCTCAACACATTCGCCCCGCAACGCGCCGAGCCAGGTTCTCCGGTTCGCCGGCTGACGCCCTTTGGCGCGCGGGTGCGCGGAGTATATTATGGCAACCAAGAGAATGCTGGTGGATGCCATCCACCCGGAAGAAACACGGATTGTCGTCACAGCCGGTAACCGGCTGGAAGAATTCGACTTTGAATCGGCGTCCCGCCGCCAGTTGCGGGGAAATATCTTCCTCGCCAAGGTGACGCGCGTCGAGCCGTCCCTGCAGGCGGCCTTCGTCGAATATGGCGGCAATCGCCACGGGTTCCTCGCTTTCAGCGAAATCCACCCGGACTACTACCAGATCCCCGTCGCCGACCGCGAAGCCCTGCTGCGCGATGAAGAGCACGAGGAAGAGCACCACGACGAAGCGGAAGACGCAGTCTCCGTGCCTGAAGGCGTGGCCGAAACTGACCCCGAAGCCGATCCTCAGGAACATGAGGAAGAGAGCCACATCGAGCAGGCTCCGGCCAATACCGAACCGGTCGAGTCGATCGGCGGGGCGGATGCGCTTGAGGAAGTGCCGGAACGTCGCCAGCGCAGCCAGCAGCGCCGCCACCAGTACAAGATCCAGGAAGTGATCAAGCGCCGGCAGGTGATGCTGGTGCAGGTGGTCAAGGAAGAGCGCGGCAACAAGGGCGCAGCTCTCACCACCTATCTGTCGCTCGCCGGTCGCTATTCGGTGCTGATGCCCAATACCGCTCGCGGCGGTGGCATTTCGCGCAAGATCACCAATGCTGCTGACCGTAAGCGTCTCAAGGAAATCACCTCGGACCTCGAAGTGCCGCAGGGCATGGGCGTCATCCTGCGTACCGCAGGCGCGACTCGCACCAAGGCCGAAGTGAAGCGCGACTTCGAATATCTGATGCGTCTGTGGGAAAGCGTGCGCACGCTGACCCTGCAGAGCCAGGCCCCGTGCCTCGTTTATGAAGAAGGCTCGCTGATCAAGCGGACCATTCGCGATCTCTACAACAAGGACATCGACG
>NZ_JBEVLL010000305.1:0-12748 GCF_040509215.1 Devosia sp. | reverse complement strand
CAAGGGAGAGGTGGGGCTTCGCCCACTAGCTCAGCGTCTGCACCGCCAAAACCGTCGCAAACACCACCAGCGCCACCGCCGTAATCTGCTCCACCCGCGCCGATGTCAGCAGCCCCGCCGACCCCCGCTGCGCCAGCGCCCCCAGCATCATCCACCCCACCGCCGTCATCACAACCAGCAGCGCAAACACGCCGTCATAAGGCAGCCGCTCGACAAACCCGATCGTCGGAAAGATCGCAAACGCAAAAACCAGCGCCTTGGGATTGAGCAGCGTCGTCACGAAAACCCGGCCCAGCGTAATCCCCCGCTGCCCCAGATCCGCATGCCCCGCATTGCGCCAAAGCTTCCAGGCCGACCAGTAGAGAAACGTCACGGCCACCAGCTTGGCGATCACCGCAACCATCGGCTCCTTCGCCGCCACCGCCCCGACGATTTCGATCCACACCGTTATCGCAATCGCATAGCCGCCCAGCTCCCCAGCCAGCAAATGCAGCGACTTCCGCACCCCGCGCTGCGCCCCACTCGCCGCCATGAGCGTGTTCGTCGGCCCCGGCGTAGCCAACAGACCAAGCACGGCGAGAATAAAAGCAGTCCAGTCGCTCAACTCATACCCTGCACGATTTCGAGGAATTCCCGGTGCCCCAGCGCCTGCTGGGCCGCCGCCCGATATTCCTTCACCAGCCCATCAAACGCCTGCTGCGCAAAGCGCCGCAGTTTCGGATCGGCCTCCATTTCCTTGCGCGCCAGGTTCTGGTCAAGCAGCCCAAGCCCGTTGAGCACCGGATAGTGCAACTGCGTCTCGATATGCGGCAGCCCGCCGAGATAATTCGGAAAATGCTCATTGCGCGGCATCTCCTTCTGCCAGCGCGCCAGCCTCTCCTTCGTCTCGCGATGAATGCGATTGGCCCGCACCTCGCGCCAGAACGGCGTGTCGTCCCGCTCGGTCATGTAGTGCGTATTCACAAAGGTCCGGAAATCATCGACCTGCCGCCCCACCCGCGCATTATAGTCGTCCCGCGCCTTCTCCGTGATCTTGCCCGGCTCATCCATATAGCGCTGCGCAAACAGCATCATCTGCACGATGGTACCATGGATCGACGTGGATTCCAGCGGCTCCAGAAAACTCGAACTCAGCCCCACCGCTACGCAATTGCCAATCCACGCCTTTTCCAACCGCCCGATCTGGAAGCGAATATCGCTCCGCACCTCGATCGGATGCCCCAGCACCCGCTCGACCTCCTCCTTGGCCTGCTCCGGCGTCGTAAATTCATCGGAGTAGACATATCCGCAGCCATAGCGCTGCCGCGTCGGGATCTGCCACATCCAGCCCGAACTCTGCGCCCAGGCCCGCGTATAGGTCGCCAGTTCCTCGCCCTCTTTCAGGTCCACCCAAAACGGCAGCGCCCGATTGACCGGCAGCTCATGCGCGTATGACTTCCACGGCGCTTCCAGCGCCTTGACGATGATCTGCTTGCGAAACCCCGTCGCGTCGATGAAGAAATCGCCCTCGAGCCGAGAATTGTCATCGAGCACCAGCGCCGAAATATCCCCCGTCTCACCGTTCCGCTCGACGCCCGCCACCAGCGCATCGACCTTGTCGACGCCCTTGGATTTGCTGGCAAAGAACTTCCCCACCAGCGCCTGATCGAAATGATAGGCGTGGTGAAAAGGCCCGAGCGGGATCAGCGAGCCGTCCGGCTTCAGCGCATAAGGCGCCTTCTTCTGTTCCAAGAGCGGCTGGAACATGTGCATCTCTTGCACCGCCCTGCCCGCCGCCACCGCGTAGACATTCAAGTAGTCCGAAGGCGCCCCTGGCGGCGCCTGCACCACCTGATGCGGATCATCGATCGGCCCGTAATAAGTATAGCCCTTCCGCCGCCAGTCCTCGTGCCGAATGCCGAGCTTGAAGCTGGCATCGGTCTTGCGGAAAAACTCGAACTCGTCGATCCCAAAATGCTTCAGCAGCACCCGGAACGCAGCCGTCGTCGCCTCCCCCACGCCGACCGTGGGAATGCGCGAACTCTCGACCACCGAAATCTTGAAATCGAACCCGCGCCGCCGCGCCTCATCCTGAATGATGAACGCCGCGATCCAGCCGGCCGTCCCCCCACCCACAATGACAAAATGTGCTGGCTTCGCCATGCGTTAGTCCTCCCCACGACCACGCTATTTGCCGCCAACGTCCGCGGCAAGCACTCCTGTGAAATCCGGACTTCTTCCCCCGAAATCCGCCACCCAAAGAAAACGGCCCCAGCTTTCGCCGGGGCCAGAGATGACGCTTGGGAGGTCGCGTCAAACTTGAAAAGGATCAGTGGTGCGCGCCGCTCATCTCGCGCAGTTCTTCGACCGAGCGAACCTTCTTGCGTGCAGCGCCTTCCCAGTCGCGGGTCTTCACCGTCGACTTGGCAATGCGTTCCTTCGCCGCCGGCACGGCATCGGCATATTGCGGCAACCACTGCGCCTGGGCGACAACCATTTCGTCGACCATGGCCCACACTTCGTCTGGCGTGCAGATGGCACCAACCAGCGGATCATGCAGCACGGCCAGCTTCAGAGTATCGAGATTGCCAGTCATCGCCGCCTCGACCGAAAGCCGCTGCACCGACACCGAAACCGAGCACGTCGCCGCGCAGGCCGTCGGCAGGGTGATGCCTTCGATCATGTTGATACCGAAGCGATCGACATAGCCCGGGCTTTCGATGATCGCGTCATCCGGCAGGTTGGTGATGATGCCGTTGTTGCGGCGGTTGAAGTGGCCGCGATAGGCCCGGCCCGTTTCCAGCGCCTCGATGATGTAGCTGGCGTGTTCGCTGGTCCGCTTGTGTTCGGAAAGCGGCTTGTTGGCCTGCTCCTTGAACATCGGGAAATCGGTCTCGAACCAGTTCCGGCGCTCGGTCGAATAGCGCAGATACCCACCGGTCTCGCCGTGGATCCAGTCGCTCATGTCGATCCAGCGATTGATCTCGTCCGGACGCTTCCGATACCAAGGCAGGTATTCGGACAGATGCCCATTCGACTCCGTCGAATAGACCCCAAACCGCTTCAGCACGTCGATGCGGACCTTCTCGGTCTTGGAATAGACAGGGTGCCGTTCAAAACCGGCAATCAGCTCTTCCTTTTCGATCTTCCGGCCCTTGGCGCGGATATCGATATACCAGGTCTGGTGATTGATCCCCGAGCAGACATAGTCGAGCTCGCTATCCTTGACGCCAAGCACCTCGGCGATCTGATGCGCGCCATGCTGCACGCCGTGGCAGAGACCGACGACATTGACCCCACCATAGAGGTCGGCCGCCCAGGTGTTCATCGCCATCGGGTTGGCATAATTGAGGAACAGCGCGCCCGGCTCGGCGACTTCGCGGATGTCCTTGCAGAAGTCGAGGATCACCGGAATGTTGCGCTGGCCGTAGAGAATGCCACCGGCACAGATGGTGTCACCCACGCACTGGTCGACGCCATACTTGAGCGGAATGGAAATATCGGTCGCAAAGGCCTCGAGCCCGCCGACACGCACGCAGCTCATGATATAGCGCGCGCCCGTCAGCGCCTCGCGACGATCAGTCGTCGCGGTCACCTTGGCCGGCAGCTTGTTCACCGACACGATGGTCTCGATGATCTGGCGCACCATGTCGAGATTGTGCGGATTGATGTCCGTGAGCGCAAACTCGACATCGGCGAACTCCGGCACCTTCAGCAGGTCCGAAATGAGCGTTTTGGTGAAGCCGACCGAACCCGCGCCGATCACCGTAACCTTGAATGACATATTCCCTCCCACGCACCGCTCAGCGGTAGCAGTCTGTTAGCAATAGGTAGCCCGCGCGAACCAGGTGGTGTAGAGAAAGCTTGTGCGTTCATGGGTAATTTTGTGCTCTCCCAACTTCTCGACCACGGCCACGACATCCGCTCGCTGAACCTGCCGCGCAGCGCGGCTCCGCTCCATTGTATGGGCGTCAGCGCCGGCTATGAACAGCGCCGCAACGAGGTCTACTCTTGGGATGGCATGCAGCGCGGCACCGCGCCTTTCCTCGTCATCCAGCACACCACCCTGGGCGAAGGCCGGCTTGATTATGGAGGCACAAAACACCGGCTAACCCCCGGAAAAACAATGCTTGTTACCATGCCCCACGCGCACCGCTACTGGCTCGAACGCGGCGGCGAATGGGAATATTTCTGGCTGCTTCTCAACGGTCGCGAAGCCCTGCGCCTCGCCCGCGAAATCCTCGAGAGCGCCGGCCCGGTGCTCGAACCGACCGGGCACCAGATCGACCGCCTCGCCGCCTCCTGCCTCGACCTCCTGCAAATGCCCGAACCCTCGCCGGGCCTTGCCTCCACCGCCGCCTACGCCGCCATGTCCAGCCTCCACGACACCGTCTTCGGCAGCCGCCCGGCGCCCGAGCGAACCCTGCCCGCCGGCATCGCCCGGGTCGTGTCGCATGTCGAAGCCAACATCGCCTCGCCCCTTCCCGTCGATCGGCTGGCGGGAATCGCTGAGATGAGTCGGGCTCACTTCGTCCGCAGCTTCGCCGCAGCGCTGGGAATAGCGCCGTCCGACTACGTTCTCGAAAAACGGCTCGAGCGGGTCGAGCGCTTGCTGCTGGCGACAGAAATGTCAGTCGCCGCCATTGCCGAAGCCAGCGGATTCGCTGATGGAAACTACATGGCTAAAGTCTTGCGCCGACACCGAAATATGGCGCCGCTCGAGTTCCGCGCTGCCGGGCGGCGAGCCAGCCTTTGAGGCCATGTACACGCGCCTCAACATTGCCTCACTACGGACAAACCGATGCATAGAGGTGACATCCTGTTAAGCCTGCCACCACGATCCCTTGCAACTTAACCGCTCTTAAGAGTTGAAGGCGCAAGCTGAAGGAATGTGCAAAGGAGCACGCCAATGAACTCAATGCGCTTCATACCCACTCTCGCCCTCGCCGCCTTCGCTTTCGCCATGCCCACTTTCGCGCAGGATGTTCCGGCCGTAACGATCAGCAGCGCGTCCGGATCGGTCACGCTCGATCGCAACGAACTCGAAGCCATGGGCCTGGTCTCGATCAAGACCACCACCCCCTGGAACGAAGGCGTTGTGGACTTCGAAGGCGTGCCGCTCAAGGCGCTGCTGGAAAAGGCCAATGCCACCGGCGAAACCGCCACCGTCATCGCGCTCAACGATTATAGCGTCGATGTCCCGACTGCCGATTTCGACGAGTTCGGCACCATCCTTGCGGTCAAGCGCAATGGCGAGTACATGCCCGTCGATGATCAGGGCCCCTTCTTTGTGATCTATCCCTTTGATTCCAATCCGGTTCTGCAGGGCCAGCCGTACTACGGACGGGCCGTCTGGCAGGTCAAGGAAATCACGGTTCAATAGTGGCTCGTCTGCCCCTGGGAGAGGGCAGGCCAGCAAAAATAGGATGAAGCCGTCACCATGCGGTTCCTTCGCATAGCGCTGACCGTCGTCATCCTGGGCTTCATAGCCTCGGCGATCTATATTTCTGCGCTGGTCTTTCAGCGCCAGACCGCCCTTGAAGGTGTTGGCCTGGGCAATGTCACCTGGATGGTCGCTCAGGCTCCCAGCGAATTCGCCCGGCTCGAACAGCGCGTCAGCGCCTATGCGGCGGGCGACCCCAATATTTCAGCCGACGAAGTCAAGCTGCGCTTCGACATCGTCGTCAATCGCCTCAAGACCCTGCGCACCAAGGATGTTGAGAACTTCTCGCTCTCCGATCCGCGTGTAGGCCAGATTCTGGACGCCCTCGACGCAGCACTGGAAGAGGCGCGCCCCTTGCTGGCCCAGCTGGACCGGCCGGGCACACCAGCCAAAATCCTAGCCATTCTGGAGCCGATTTACCCCAAGCTGGCGCGGCTTTCGACCGACGCCAATGTGTGGAACGTGGCGCGGATCGAGGCGGACAGGCAGGGCCTTTTCACCCTGCAATGGGCCTTCACCTATGTCGCCATCGGCATGATTGTCTTCGGCGTTTTCCTGACCGCCTTGCTGCTGCTACACAATGGCCTCCTCGGCCGCGCGCAGGAGGTTTTGAAGCAGAAGGAGCGGACCCTGGCCCTGCAAAATGCCCGCTTTGACGCCGCGCTCGATGCCATGTCGCTTGGCCTCTGCCTCCTCGATTCGCATAATCGCGTCATCGTCTGCAACCCGCGCTTTCTGGACATTTTCGGCCTCAACGCGGCCCGGGTAACGCCGGGCACCGCCATCGGCGATCTGATCGACGCAGAATTGCTCGTGGATCACGAGGACGATTTGTTGGGCGACAATGCCGACTTCGCCCTCCTCAACAATCACACCCGCCACCTGCCCAATGGCATGGTGCTGGAAATCTCGCGCGAACCGACTGCCGAAGGCGGCTGGGTCTGCACGTTCGAAGACGTAACGGAACGCCACCGGGCGCAAAACCGCATCGTGCACATGGCGCACCACGACAACCTGACCGGCATGGCGAACCGTCTGCGCTTCTGGGAGAGCATCGGCCAAGCCGTGCGAGGGCTCTCGACGCGGGCCCAGCCCTTCGCCATCCTCTATCTCGACCTCGACCGGTTCAAGGAAGTCAACGACACCCTTGGACATCCTGTTGGCGACGCGCTGCTGCGCCAGGTCGCCGAGCGTCTGCGGGCCACGTCTTCCGCCCGCGAAATGGTTGCGCGCCTCGGCGGCGATGAATTCGCCGTGCTCCACTATTGCCTCGACACCTCCGCGGACAGTTCGCAGGCGCTTGCCGAGCGCATCATTGCGAGTATCGCCCAGCCCTACCGCATCGAGGACAACGAGATCGTCGTCAGCACCAGCGTCGGCATCGCCATGGCGCCGACCGATGGCACAGACACCGATCAACTGATGAAGAATGCCGACCTTGCGCTCTATAGCGCAAAGGCCGAGGGCGCCGGCACCTACCGTTTCTTCTCGCCCCAGATGGAAAAGTCGCTGCAGAACCGCCGCCATCTGGAAATGGAACTGCGCGGCGGCATCAAGCTCGGTCAATTCGAACTCTACTACCAGCCGCTGGTCCGCCTCGACACCGGTCGCGTCGTGTCTGGCGAAGCGCTGATGCGCTGGCGACATCCCGAGCACGGTATGATTTCCCCGGTCCAGTTCATTCCTCTCGCCGAAGAGACAGGCGCCATAGAGGTTCTGGGCGAATGGGCGCTGCAGCAGGCTTGCCAGGACGCCCTCCACTGGCCCGACCATGTGCGCGTTTCGGTAAACCTCTCGCCGGTGCAGTTCCGCGGGGCAGGCCTCGTCGATATCGTCAAGGCGGTGTTGGCGACGAGCGAACTCGACGCCCGCCGGCTCGAACTCGAAATCACCGAGTCGGTTCTCTTGCAGAACAACGCCGTCAATCTCGAGGCACTGCACCAGTTGCGCGCTTTGGGGCTCACTGTCGCGCTCGACGACTTCGGCACCGGCTATTCCTCGCTGAGCTACCTGCAGCGCTTTCCATTCGACAAGCTCAAGATCGACCAGAGTTTTGTGCGCGATCTCGCCGACCGGCCTGACAGTCTCTCCATCGTCCAGTCTATCGCAACGCTCGGGCGCAATCTGCGGATGACCACGACCGCGGAAGGCGTCGAGACCCAGGCGCAGCTTGACATCATCACCCGTGCCGGCTGCACCGAGGCCCAGGGCTATTTCTTCGGCGCTCCCATGCCCGAGTCCGAATTCCGTGATCTGCTGATGCGGCAATACCCGATGAGTGCCGGCGTCTGAAACCCGTTCGAGGGCCAGCCGCCAGCCATCTTGCCCTCAACCCGTCCTCGTGCGAAAACCACGTTGACGTATAGGGAAAGACAATGACCAATCCTGTCACCCAAGATCTCAGGCATTTCGAGGATCTCGTTGTGGGCGAAGTCATCAGCCTCGGCCAGACGACCGTGACCAAAGAAATGATCTTCACCTTTGCCTGGGAGTTCGATCCCCTGCCCTTCCACGTCGACGAAGACGCGGCGAAAAGCAGCCTTCTCGGAGGACTCGCCTCGAGCGGCTGGCAAACGGGCGCTCTCAGCCTGCGCATGCTGGTCGACAGCTTCCTGAGCAAGATCGCCTCTGCCGGCGGCCTGGGTTTTCAGGACCTCAAGTGGAAAAACCCTGTCATGGCAGGGGACACCATCGGAGGTACCGTGACCATTGCCGCGCTCCGACGTTCCGGCAGCCATCCGCAATGGGGCATCGTCACGCTCGATTTCGACATCCGCAATCAGGCGGATAAGCCCGTCATGACCATGCAGCTCTCCAATTTGGTTGAATGCCGCGAGGTCGCCGCATGACCCGCTGGTTTGAAGACATCGTCATCGACGAAGCATTTCCCCTCGGCGACCACACCTTTTCCGAGGCGGAAATCATCCGCTTCGGAAAGCTCTATGATCCCCAATATTTCCACATCGACCCGGAACAGGCCAAGCACAGTCATTTCGGCGGGCTGGTCGCGAGCGGCTGGCACACTGTCAGCGTCGGCCATCGCAAAATGGTGGACGCTCTTGATGCTGAAGCAGACCGGCTCAAGGCCCAGGGCAACGAGCCTGGCGTCTCCGGCCCTTCGCCCGGCGTCAACTCAATGGAGTTCAAGGCACCGGTGCGTCCCGGCGACACCGTCACCTATGAACTGATCGTGACCGGCAAGCGACCGTCCAATTCCCTGCCCGGCTGGGGTCTGCTGTTCAACCGCCTGACCGCAGTCAATCAGCGTGGCGAACTGGTCTACCACGCCGAAATCGTGGGTTTTTCCAAGCTGCGCGGCTATTCCATGCCGCTCAAATTGAAAGTGTTGCTGGCGCTCACCAGAGTGCCGGTGATCGGTCCGCTTCTGCGCCGGAGCACTTGAAAGGCAGCGGACGCACCGGCACTCTCCATTCATGCGCCGATTCGCCCTTGCACTATTGCTGTTCCCCGCCTTGACCCTGCCCTCGATGGCGCAGGTCTACCAAGGCAATTGGTCCTGCCGGGACGCGACGACCAATCGCGTCGGCATTCTGACGATTTACGGCAATGTCTATGGCTGGGCCTCGCGCACCATGGGCGACCCTAATTCGGGCACCGGCACGGTAACGCCCTACCAGGATGGCGTCGGTTTCAACGACGGCAACCTCAAGGCCAATCTCGGCGTTCAGGCCGCCCGCATGGTCGAAGACCCGGTCAACGGCGTCGCGGTGCAGCTTGAAACGGCCGACACTATCGTCATGCTCTGCACGCCGCGCTGAGCGTCAACCTCGGTCGCCAATAATTCCATATTTCATGGTGTCACTCTCTACTCCCAAAGGTAGGGGCTTGACCTTTTCCGCCGATTGCACAATTTAGAGGGGCAATGCCGGGCCCCTCTGGTCATGGGTTCTCCATGGCGATGTCGGAATTGCTCCACCTCGTTACATGGAGAAGGTCCGGCGTATGGAAACGCTTCTTGCCGCCCTTTCGGGCGATTTTCTCGGAACCCCCGTCTATTTCTGGATCGCGTTCATTGCGATCGTCATTGGTCTGCTTGTTTTCGACCTCGGCATTCTGCACAAGGATGAGCACGAGATCGAAGCCAAGGAGAGCCTGCTGCTCTATGGCTTCTACGTCCTGATTGCCCTCGCCTTCGGCGCCTGGGTCTGGTGGCAACGTGGCGCCACTGCGGGCCTAGAATTCTACACCGGCTATCTGCTGGAGCAGAGCCTGGCGATGGACAACATGTTCGTCATCGCCACGATCTTCGGCTTCCTCGGCATTCCCCGCCTTTACCAGCACCGCGTGCTGTTCTGGGGCATTCTGGGCGTGATCCTGTTCCGCGCCGTGCTCATTGGCGTCGGCGCCGCTCTGGTCAACCAGTTCAGCTGGATTCTGCTCGGCTTTGGTGCCTTCCTGGTCTTCACCGGCATCCGCATGTTCCGCCATCAGGATGAGGAACCGCACCTCGAAGACAACAAGGTCTTCCAGTTCATCTCCAAGCACTTCCGCGTCACCAAGGAGCTGCATGGCCGGTCATTCACGGTCAAGCAAGCACACCCGACCACCGGCAAGCTTGTCACCTGGCTGACCCCGCTGGCCGTCGCTCTGATCATGGTCGAAATCGTCGACCTGATCTTTGCCGTCGACTCCGTGCCGGCCGTCTTCGCGGTCACGCAGGACACGTTCATCGTTTACACGTCGAACATCTTCGCCATCCTCGGCCTGCGTTCGCTCTACTTCGCGCTGGCCGCGGCGATGAACCGCTTCCGTTACCTGCAGACGTCGTTGGCGATCATCCTGGTCCTGGTCGGCATAAAGATCTCGCTGGTGCCGTTCCATATCCACATCGACACCTTGCTCTCGCTGCTGGTGACGCTGGCGATCCTGGCGGGCGGCGTTATCTTCTCGCTGTGGAAGACCCGCAACGAGCCCAATATCAGCGCTCAGGAAGACCCGAAGCAGGGCCATCTCGAGCCCTGATCGGCACGATCTGAATGCATGGAGGCGACCCGGTTGACCCGGGCCGCCTCTTTTTTGTATATTTGCATGCGCAACGCGCTTTGGAGGCCCTGTCCAGAAATGATCTGAAACCGCACCCCTGACGCTTCTGACTTGTCTTGGCACCCCCGCACCGGGGACCGGCCAGTCATGATGGCGCATGCGGCAGCGGTCGATCTTCGGACGGCCCAAATCTCTCCCTAGTCTACCTCTGCCCTGCCCCCTCGGCGTCTTAGCTTTTCCGCATCCGCGCGCCTTTTGGCGTGCGCCGTTTCACTTGCTTGGCCCGAGGGGAATAGCCCGGGCCGGAAGGATAGACTCATGCCGAAAAATCAGTTCCAGCGTCCGCAGCCAATCAACCACGCGCACAATGTGCCGCGGCACGGACAGCAGCTACCCCAGCCCCAGAAGCTGCCGGTAAAGTCGATGGCCCCGGCGAAAAAGACCGGCCTGCCGTCGCTCGAAAAGCTGCTGGGCGGCCAACACCACCACTAAAACAGGCGAGGCCGGTGGAAAACGCCGGCCTCACTTTTCCAAGCACTAACAATAGCTTCGTCTCTTCGGACGCAGTCGACGGTCGAGCAAGCAAAGCAGTGCTCTAAACTTGCCGCATTTGCCCAATAGCAAAATTGTCATAATGACGAAGGAGAAGAACAAATGGGTGTGATCCACGAGATCGTCTTCGACTGCGACAAGCCAGCCGTTCTCGCTCGTTTCTGGGCCGAACTTCTCGATGGCTACGATGTGCGACCCTACGACGCCGACGAAATTGCCCGGCTTGCTGCCCTCGGTCTGACGCCAGAGACGGACACGACAGTAATGGTCGATGGCCCCGGCCCTTCGATCTGCTTCCAGAACGTCGATGGCCGCGTCTACGACAACAATCGCGTGCATCTCGATATCGAGACCACCGACCGCGGTTCTGACGTGGAGCGACTCAAGCAGGCTGGCGCGACGCTGGACCGGGTCCTGCCCACGTATACGGTGATGCGTGACCCCGAAGGCAATCAGTTCTGCCTCGTCGATCCTCGTATCACGACGATGGCTGCCGCCTGATCGGCGAGGTGCTGACAAGACCTGTCAGCGCTCCGCGCTACATCGGGACATCCAATTCGAGGAGTAACCCATGTCGCTGATCGCAACCTGCCATTGCGGCGCCACGCGTATCACCCTGCCCTATCTGCCCACCGACATCAAAAGCTGCAATTGCAGCTTCTGCCAGAGGGCCGGCGCGGTCTGGGCCTATTTCGAAGAGGGTGAGCTGGAGTTCAACGCGCTTGACGGAGACAAGGTCTACTCCGCCAGCGACGGCATAAACCAGCACCACTTCTGCTCCAATTGCGGCATCCACACCTGGGGCAGTTCGCCAGACTGGGGATCCGCCTACAATGCCGACGGCACCCCGAAAGGCGAGCCGGGCGTCATGCCCAGCAAGCGCAGCTTTGCCATCAACCTCAACGCAGTCGATTCGCTCGACTGGTCGAAGGTGAAGATCGAAAAGATGGACGGCAGAAACAACTGGTAGGCCGATTGGCCCGTCCGGCGAGGGGCTAGTGCCCCTCGAAAGCCATCAGCGCGTGAACACCGACGTTTTCCGCACGCAGCTTGTCAGCGCCGCCGAGGTCCGGCAGGTCGATGGCAAAAGCGGCGTGATCGCAAGCGGCGCCCGTGCGACGGATCAGGCTTACGGCCGCGATAGCCGTACCACCCGTGGCGATCAGATCGTCGACAATGAGCACCTTATGGGTGTTGTTCAGCACGTCGGCATGGATCTCGATCGTGTCGACGCCATACTCAAGCGCATAGTTCTGGCCGATTGTCGTACCCGGCAGCTTGCCGCGCTTGCGCACCGGCACAAAGCCCACGCCCAGGGCAATGGCAACGCCTGCCCCGAATATGAAGCCACGCGCTTCGATACCAGCGACATGGGTGAAGCCGAGCCCGCGATGGGCCTCCGCAAGCCGCTCAACGCTTTCCTTGAACCCTTCCGGATGCTCGATCAGCGTGGTGATGTCACGAAACAGAATCCCCGGCTTGGGGTAATCCGGAATCGTGCGGACGAGCGACTTCAGGTCGAGCGACATGGAAGGCCTTGTAAGACTTGGGAATCAGGGAGTGCGGCGACCGACAATATGGCGGGCGATGACGCCGGCATTATAGGCGACACTGCGCGTCGCATTGGCAGCGGCTTCGCGGGCCTTGGGATTGTTGGCCACGGCATGAATGCCGGCGCGGACAGCCGGATGGCGGCTCATGGTCATGGCTGCGGACACGACGGTGACAGCCAGGCGAATGGCGGACAAGGCAACCTCCTCCCACAAAACC
>NZ_JBEVLL010000304.1:0-3413 GCF_040509215.1 Devosia sp. | reverse complement strand
AATGGGCGGCCACCACGGCCGCCCATTTCGTATTTGGACGAGAGAAAAATGAAGATAGCTCAGCGCGCCGCCCTGATCGTCGCCGCCCTTATGGCGTCAGTGCCATCTGCCATCGCGCAGGATGTGGCCTCGTCCGCACCGACAGCGCTTGCCGAAACCATTGCCATCGGCGAACCCATCTACGTGCGCCGCTGCCAGGAATGCCACGGAGCCAAGGGCGGCGGCTTTGTCGGTCCTAAACTCTCCGGCAATGAACGCCTCGCCAATGCCGAATTCGTCATACGCCAGATCACCAACGGCAGCGCCGACATGCCAGCTTTCGGCAAGCGCCTGACCCCGGAAGAGTTGTTGGCCGTGGGCACTTATGTCCGCAATTCGTGGGACAATAGTTTCGGTCCGTTCGTCGACTGAATGCGGTGCGGCGAATAGGTAGGAAGAGCTAACAGCGGCACTCCACCGCTCTGCTACGCTTCTCGCGCACTGGAACGGCGGAGGGGTATGGCCCCGTCCTCGTGGAAGCAGGAACGGGATCATGAAGCTATCGATCTTCGGAACCGGGTATGTTGGCCTTGTCACGGGAGCTTGTCTTGCCGATGTCGGGCATGACGTCGTCTGCATGGACGTCGACGCCGGCAAGATCGAGCGCCTCAACAACGGAAACATTCCCATCTATGAGCCCGGCCTCCAGGACATTATCGAGCGCAATGTCAAACTGGGCACGCTGGCTTTTACGGATGATGCCGACCGAGCCGTAAGTCACGGCGAGGTGCTGTTCATTGCGGTGGGCACGCCACCAGACGAAACCGGCGCCGCCGATCTCAAATATGTGCTGAAGGTGGCTGAAGACATCGCCGGCGCCATGCGGGAGCGCAAGGTTGTCGCGGTCAAGTCGACCGTTCCCGTCGGCACCTCCGAGAAGGTGCGGAAGGCCATGGGCAACGTCTTGACGGCACGCCATTCGGGCCTCGCCTATGACGTCGTCTCGAACCCCGAATTCCTCAAGGAAGGCGCTGCCGTATCGGATTTCCTGAAGCCCGACCGCATCATTATCGGCGCCGCCAGCCAGCACGCGAGCGACGTGATGAAGGAGCTCTATGAGCCCTTCAACCGCAGCCACGATCGGACGATCTATATGGACCTGCGATCGGCGGAGTTGACGAAATATGCGGCCAACGCCATGCTGGCCACCAAGATCAGCTTCATCAATGAGATCGCCAATCTTGCCGAACTGCTCGACGCAGACATCGAGCAGGTGCGTCGCGGGATCGGCTCGGATCCGCGTATCGGCTATCACTTCATTTATCCCGGCATCGGTTATGGCGGGTCCTGCTTTCCCAAGGACGTACAGGCCCTGGTGCACACGGCAAACGAACTTGGCTACGAGGCCCAGCTGATTGCTGCCGTAGAGGCCGTCAACAACAGCCAGAAAGAGCGGCTGTTCGAGAAAGTGGCCAGCCATTTCGGCGGCAGGGAGCGGTTGGCGGGGCGCACGTTTGCGCTCTGGGGCCTGGCGTTCAAACCGGGCACCGACGACATGCGCGAGGCGCCGAGCAGAATTCTGCTCGAAGCACTCTGGGCCGCTGGCGCGCGGGTGCAGGCCTTTGACCCCGTGGCCATGCCCGAAGCGGTACGCATCTATGGTGAGCGTGACGATCTTGCGCTGTGCGCCGACAAATACGCGGCGCTCAATGGCGCCGACGCCCTCATTCTTTGCACCGAATGGCCGCAGTTCCGCGCCCCCGATTTCGGTGAGATGGCGGACCGGCTGCGCGCCAAGGTGATATTCGACGGCCGCAATGTCTTTGCTCCGAAGCGGTTGGCAGAAGACGGCTGGTCCTGCTTCAGCATTGGCCGCCGCGCCGCCTTTGCCAGACCGCAGGTCGTAGACCAGGCGGTGTAGGGGTTCGCTTACGATAAGAGCAGATGCTCAGAGCGCGGCGGTCTGCAACTCAGACAGTGTCGGCGCGATCGCATCCTTGGCTGAGATCACGACATCCAGACCATTCAGCGGCCAGGCGATATTGATCTCGGGATCGTCCCAGCGGATGGTCCGCTCGCTATCCCGGTGCCAGAAATCAGTGGTTTTGTAGAGCACTCTCGTATCGTCTTCGAGCGCCAGGAAGCCGTGGGCAAAGCCCGGCGGAATCCACAATTGCAGATGGTTGTCCGCGCTGAGCTCCACGCCAGCCCAGCGGCCATAGGTATTCGAGTTCTCGCGCAAGTCCACGGCCACATCGAAAACGCGGCCGGCAATGACCCGGACAAGCTTGCCCTGCGCATGCGGCGAGAGCTGATAGTGGAGCCCTCGCACCACGCCCTTGCGGCTGACGGATTGGTTATCCTGCACAAACGGTGCGGAGACATCGGTCGCTTCGAGGAAATGCCGCGCATTGAAGCTCTCGAAAAAGGCGCCACGTTCGTCCGCATGAACAGCGGGTTCAAAGAGCACGAGCCCTTCTAGATGATAAGGCGTTGCGCGCATCAGCCGTGACCCTGCCTGAGCGAGACCGTATCAAGAACGGCCGGATTGATGCTTTGCGCGACCGTCTGCCTTACGCCCTCCTGCCAGGAGGGAAAGTCGGCCCCCAGAGCCGCTTCGAGCTTTGTGGTGTCGAGCTGCGAATTGGCCGGCCGCATGGCCGCCTGACCATATTGGCTGGCGGAGACAGGATGGATGGCGCACGGCAGCGTGTGCCCGGCCTCCTCCGCGCATTGAAGGATGAATTGGGCGTAGTGGAACCAGCTTGTCGCGCCGGATGCGGCCAAGTGATAGGTGCCGGCTTCGATCGGCCGGCCCTCGGAAATGCGCTTCAGCGCTTCCACCGTCGTGTCGGCGATGAGGCCTGCACTGGTTGGCGCCCCGATCTGGTCGTCGACGACATTGAGGCTCTCGCGCTCGGCAGCGAGCCGCAGAATCGTGGTGACGAAATTTGCGTGGCCGGGCGTATGCACCCAACTGGTGCGAAAGATCAGCGACTTGCCGCCGTTCTCTGCAATCGCCTGCTCACCACCGAGTTTGCTCCAACCATAGACATTGAGGGGCGCCGTCGCATCGTCCTCGCGATAGGCGCCAGCCTTGCGTCCGTCAAAGACATAGTCGGTGGAATAGGAAATCAGCCAATCGGCGCCGGCAGCCGCGAGTTCGCGCACGGCCTCGCTATTGACCCTATAGGCCCTCGTAGCCTCCGTCTCCGCCTTGTCCACCGCGGTCCAGGCCGCGGCGTTGACGATGACGTCGGGGCGAATGCGAGCGATGGCCGCGGCGGCAGCACCCGGAACCAGCAGATCAGCATCACGTCTCGCCAGCGGCACGACACTCCAGGCGCGCGGCAGCCTCGCAAGTAGCGCTGAACCAACCTGGCCATTGGAACCGAGGAGGGCAATGCGCATCGCTTGATCTCCTCCCCTCGTTC
>NZ_JBEVLL010000303.1:0-5969 GCF_040509215.1 Devosia sp. | reverse complement strand
GTCATTCTCTACATCGTGCTCCTGATCGGCGTGCTGCTCGGCGGCACAGCCACCTGGTTTGCCCAGGGCCAGCACCGCAAGCGCGAGCGCCAGTGGCGCCGCGAAGCGCAGGCGCTCGGCTCTGAGCTTGAAGCGCAGCGCCGGCGCCAGGGGCAGGGCGGCACCAATGCCCTTTCCGAAGTCGACGAAATCCTGGACCTGCGGTGAACACACCTCATTGTCCCATTTATCCTAGCTCCGACAGCTGAGTTCCGACCACGCGATGGGCGACCCCCTGATCATCAAAATCTGCGGCATCAAGACTTTTGCCATGCTCGATACCGCCATTGCCGCCGGCGCCGACATGATCGGCTTCATGCATTTCGCGCGGTCGCCGCGCCATGTGCCCATCGACATGCTGGCCGAGTTGATCTCGGCGGCGCGCGGGCAGGTCGAAAGCTGCGTCGTGCTGGTCAATCCCGACAATAGCAGCGTTGCCGAAGTGGCAGCGCTGGGTCCCGACTGGATCCAGCTCCATGGTCCGGAAACGCCGCACCGTGTCGAAACCATCCGATCTGATTCCGGCGTCGAAATCATGAAGGCGCTGCCCATCGGCACTGCCGAGGATGTCGCGCAGGTTGCAGCCTTTACCGATGCCGCCGACCGCATCCTGCTCGATGCGAAGCCCCCCAAAGGCGCTGATCGACCGGGGGGCCTGGGGGAAAGTTTTGACTGGTCGCTCCTCAAGGCGCTTGACCCGTCCGTGCCCTTCATGCTTTCCGGTGGCCTGACGCCGGACAATGTCGCTGAAGCCATCAAGATCGTTTCGCCTTTTGGCATAGACGTGTCTTCGGGCGTGGAGCGGGCACCCGGCGAAAAGGACAAAAGGCTGATCGAAGCGTTCATCCGCAACGCCCGCGCGGCCGGCTAAAGGATCGTTTGCCGGGTCATCTCGGCGGCGCCGAGAGGAACCTAATGGACGGCATCAATTCCCTGCGCAATGGCCCGGACGAGCACGGCCGTTTCGGGATCTATGGCGGTCGTTTCGTCGCCGAAACGCTGATGCCGCTGATCCTCGACCTCGAAAAGGAGTATCGGGCCGCCAAGGTCGACCCGGCATACCAGGCGCAGATCAAGGATCTTGCAACGCACTATACCGGTCGTCCCAGCCCGCTTTATTACGCCGAGCGTCTCAGCCAGCACCTGGGCGGGGCAAAGGTCTGGTTCAAGCGCGAAGAGCTGAACCATACCGGCTCGCACAAGATCAACAATTGCCTTGGCCAGATCCTCCTCGCCAAGCGCATGGGCAAGACCCGCATCATCGCCGAAACTGGCGCCGGCCAGCATGGCGTGGCGACGGCGACGGTCTGCGCCAAGTTCGACCTTCCCTGCACCATCTTCATGGGCGCCACCGACGTCGAGCGGCAGATGCCGAACGTCCTCCGCATGAAAATGCTGGGCGCCGAAGTTCGCCCGGTCACAGCCGGCGCCGGTACGCTCAAAGACGCCATGAACGAGGCGCTGCGCGACTGGGTCACCAATGTCGAGAATACTTACTACTTGATCGGCACGGCGGCCGGTCCGCACCCCTATCCGGAAATGGTCAGGGATTTTCAGTCGGTCATCGGTACTGAACTGAAAGAGCAGTTCCGCGAACTCGAAGGCAAACTGCCTGACGCGGTTGTCGCCTGCGTCGGCGGCGGCTCCAATGCCATCGGCACATTCCACGCTTTCCTCGATGATCCTGAAGTCGCGATCTATGGCGCCGAAGCCGGTGGGCATGGCATCGAGGTCGAAAACGGCCATGCTGCGTCGATGACCGGCGGCCGCCCCGGCGTGCTGCACGGCAACCGCACCTACCTCCTGCAAGATAGTGATGGCCAGATTCTCGAAGGCCATTCCATTTCGGCCGGTCTCGACTATCCCGGCGTCGGCCCGGAGCATTCCTATCTCCACGACACCAAGCGCGTCACCTATGTGCCGATCACGGACAATGAAGCGCTCGAAGCCTTCCAGCTCTGCACCCGCATGGAAGGCATCATCCCCGCGCTTGAAAGCGCCCATGGCCTGGCGCAGGTGATCAAGCTCGCCCCGACCCTGGGGAAAGACAAATCGGTCGTGCTGTGCCTTTCGGGCCGTGGCGACAAGGACGTCGAAAGCGTTGGCAAATATCTGGGGCTGTTGAAGTAATGACCACCCGTATCGACCGCGCTTTCGCTGCCGCCAAGGCCGCCAACCGCCCCGCCTTCGTCACCTATGTCATGGGCGGCGATCCGGACCTGGCAACGAGCCAGGCCATTCTCAATGCCCTGCCGGGCGCCGGCGCCGACATCATCGAACTCGGCCTGCCCTTTTCCGACCCCATGGCCGATGGCGTCGCCATCCAGATGGGCGGCCAGCGCGCGTTGAAGGCCGGGCAGACGCTGCTCGGGCTCCTCGGCATGGTGGAAGAATTCCGCCGCAAGGACGAGACCACCCCGATCGTGCTGATGGGCTACTACAATCCCATCTACAGTTTTGGCGTCGACAAGTTCCTCTCCGCTGCCAAGGAAGCCGGGATCGACGGGCTCATCATCGTCGATCTGCCCGCCGAGGAAGACGACGAACTGTGCATCCCCGCTCTCAAGGCCGGGCTCAATTTCATTCGCCTGACCACCCCGACCACCAACGACCAGCGCCTGCCAGTGGTTTTGGAAAACACATCGGGCTTTGTCTACTATGTCTCGATGACCGGGGTGACCGGCGCCGCTATCAAGTCGCGCGCTGCGGTCGGCGAGGCCGTGCAGCGCATCAAGGCCCATACCGACCTGCCCGTCGCTGTCGGCTTTGGCATCAAGACCGCCGAAGACGCCGCCGAAATCGGCAAGCATGCCGATGGCATCGTTGTCGGCACGGTGCTGGTCGAGGCTGTCGCCAAGACGCTCGTCGATGGCAAGGCCACCGACAAGACCGTCGCCGCCGTGCGCGATCTCGTGGCGGACATTTTCGCCGGAGTGAAGCGGGCCCGGGCTTAGAATTTCTCCTCCCCACAGTGTCATTCCCGCGAAAGCGGGAATCTCTGTTTCCAGCCAAAGAACCCCGATTTCACGGGGATGACGCTGCGGAATGAAGGTGGATAGAGCCTAGCCGCCCTTTGCCCCAGCCGTCTCCGCCTGATAAGAATTGCCACAATTGACATCTAGGTGAGTTTCCGAGCGTTTCAGAGAAACGCCAGAGCTCACCGCGAAAGGCCGCGCCATGAACTGGATCGACAATTTCGTCCGCCCCAAAATCCGCTCGTTCCTCAACAACAAGCGTGACACGCCGGAAAACCTTTGGGTGAAAGACCCCGAGTCCGGCGAGATGGTGTTCTATCGCGATCTCGAAGCCAATCAGTGGGTCGTGCCGAATTCCGGTTACCACATGAAGATCAAGCCGGCCGACCGGCTGGCCAATTTCCTCGACGACGGTGCCTATGACCTGGTGCCCGTCGGCTCCGTCCCGGTCGACCCCCTGAAATTCCGCGACCAGAAGCGCTATACCGACCGCCTCAAGGAAAACCGCGCCAAGACCGGTTTTGAGGACAGCGTCATCGTTGCCACCGGCAAGCT
Organism: Devosia sp.; assembly: GCF_040509215.1. GTDB lineage: Bacteria > Pseudomonadota > Alphaproteobacteria > Rhizobiales > Devosiaceae > Devosia. The sequence goes on along the minus strand of NZ_JBEVLL010000303.1, from coordinate 2,400 downwards.
CTACAAGCGCGACATCACCGTCGGCGTGCAGGACTTTGACTTCATGGGCGGCTCGCTCGGCATGGCGGCCGGCCAGGGCATCATCACCGGCCTTGAAACTGCCGTCGAGCGCAAGACGCCCTTCGTGCTCTTCGTCTCTTCGGGCGGCGCCCGTATGCAGGAAGGCGTGCTCTCGCTGATGCAGATGCCGCGTACCACTGTTGCCGTGCTGCGCCTGCGTGAAGCCGGCCTTCCCTTCTTTGTCGTCCTGACCAATCCGACCACGGGCGGCGTCACCGCCTCCTATGCGATGATTGGCGACGTGCATCTTGCCGAGCCCGGCGCCCTGATCGGCTTTGCCGGCCAGCGCGTCATCGAGCAGACGATCCGCGAAAAGCTGCCAAAAGGCTTCCAGCGCTCGGAATACCTTTATGAGCACGGCATGGTCGACATGGTCGTCCACCGTCACAACCTGCGCTCGACCATCGGTTCGCTCGCCAGCATTCTCACCCGCGCCCCGGCCAATGACGAGCTTTCTGGCTCGACCAGCAAGGCCATCGCAGCGCAGTCGAGCCTGCGTGACGCAGCCGTGGCAGCGGAAGGCGACGACGATCTCGCGCCCGCCGCCGCACATGCTGAATAAGGCCTTTACCGGCACTTAACGGCGTTCGCCTAACCTCGCGCAAAATAGTTCGCCCAGCCGACGGGAATCGGCCGGGCGTGCGCCTTTGCGAGGACACAGATGCGCCGCTTCTCCCTGCCGATTGCCCGGAAACTGCCCCTGGCCCTACTGGGTTCCGCTCTCCTCGTCAGCGTGGGCGTCGGCCTCGCCAGTTATCTCATCGGCTCACAGGCCCTGCGCGCCTCGGCGGAAAACACCCTCGCCACTCTCGCCTCCGAGCGCGCGCGACAGGTTTCGTCCTATATCCACGGCGTCGAGGAAGATCTCGTCGCCACCTCGCGCTCTGCCGATACCCAACAGGCGCTGCGCGATTTTGCTGGCGCCTGGCTGCAGTTCAAGGTCGACCCGACCGCCGAAGTGCGCAAACTCTATGTCGACGACAATCCAGACAAGGCCAATCTCTCGGCGCTCGATACGCTGGGCACGACCGGGGCCTATGACGTCACCCATACCCGCTTCCAGCCCAGTTTCCGCAACAAGGTCGTGGCGCGCAGCTATCGCGACTTCTACCTGATGGATTTGAAGGGTTTTGTCGTCTACTCGCTGAAGAAGGGCGAAGAATTCGGCACCAGTCTCGCCGAAGGCGGGCCACTCGCCTCAACCGGCCTCGGTCGCGTCTTCGCCCAGGCCGTCGCCATCGAAAACGACAATGACCTCGCCTTTGCCGACTACGAGGCCTATGCCCCGGCGGCTGGTCTTCCCGCCAGCTTCTTTGCAAAACCCGTCTTCAACGCCCAGGGCCGCAAGATCGGCGTCGTTGCCTTCCAGCTTCCCTCCGAAGTCCTTGATGGCGTCGTCGGCGATCGCACCGGCCTTGGCGAGACCGGCGAAGTCATCGTCGTCGGCGCCAATGGCGTACTGCGCTCGGATTCCATTTTCACACCGAGCAATGATGCGCTCGCAACCGGCTTTGCCGGCCCGGTGCTCAATGCCGCCATTGCCGGCAGCCACACGATCGGGGAAACCACCGATTATCGCGCCACGCCCATGCTGGTTGCCGGCGCACCGATCGCCACCAAGGGCGAGCCCTGGGCTGCCGTAGCCGTGATGGCGCAGGACGAGGTTCTGGCCCCGGTCGCCCAGATGCGCAACATGATGTTCGCCATCGGCGCGGGCCTTCTCGCCGTCGTCGCCGTCCTCAGCCTCCTCTTCTCGCGCTCCATCACCAAGCCGATTACCCGCCTTACCGGCACGATGGAAACCGTCGCGGCCGGCGATTTCGACGCCGAAGTGCCCGGCACGACGCGCGGCGACGAGCTGGGCGCGATGGCACGGGCCGTTGAAGTGTTCCGCGAAAATGGCCGCAAGATCAGCCAGTTGACCGAGGCCGAGGCCGCCCAGGCCCTCCGCAACCAGGCCGAGCGCGCCGAAATGATGGTGACGCTGCAGCGCGCCTTTGGCGACGTAGTGGAAGCGGCCGTGTCAGGCGATTTCACCCATCGCGTCGAAGCCAAATTCCCTGACGCTGAACTCAACACCCTCGCCCGCTCGGTCAATCGGCTCGTCGAAACCGTAGACCGCGGCCTGGCTGAAACCGGCTCTGTGCTCTCGGCTCTCGCTGACACCGACCTGACCCATCGCGTCAACGGCGACTACCAGGGCGCCTTTGCCCGCCTCAAGGACGATACCAATGCCGTGGCCGAACGCCTCGGCGACATCGTCGGCCAGCTCCGCGCCACCTCCGGCACGCTGAAGCGCGCCACCGGCGAAATTCTTTCGGGTGCGAACGATCTCTCCGA
>NZ_JBEVLL010000302.1:0-3145 GCF_040509215.1 Devosia sp. | reverse complement strand
ACCTCTAGAAACGTGCACCCATCGAAAGTCTTGTAACAACTTCCACCGGAATTGCTTCCAGCTTCAGTTCGCAAGAACCTCGCCGTCCACGTTTCTCTTTCTTCTATCTTCACAATGTCAAAGAGCTGACCTTCGCCCAAAAGGGCTGAACGTCGGTGGGACACCGTCCCAGATTTTCATCAGACAAAACAAACTCATCATCCGGTTGCCCGGCAGATCGTCTGCCCTGTCAGAAGTCGCTAACAGTGGGAACAACTCTAAGTCGTTCGCGTCGTCAGCGCCGCGGTATCTAAGTGAACCAGAGTTCCTTGTCAACACCGCTTTTCAGAATTTCGGTAGAACCGATTTTCTCAGTCGCTTGATTGTCGAATTTATCGTTCGTTTTCAGCGACTTGCTTCCGTGCCCGCCGCCGTTTGGCGCCGCGCTCTTCAGCGATGAGCGGGTTATAGGGGCGACCCGTTTTCCTGTAAACCCCCCTCCATGACAAAAACGACATTTTCTGTTTTTGACGTCTGCCCGTTTGTGGAAAACACGACTGGATCACCAGAGATTTCAGGCGCCTCCGGCCGATTGCGCTTTTCGGCAGATTTTTCAGCACCTTCTCTCTCTTATAGGGGCAATCGCCACCTCAAGTGACCCGAGATCCCGAAACTCCGCGCTTTCGCCGCATTTGCGGAAGATATGACGGCCATTGAAATCATCGGCGGCTCTCCTTAGGCTGCGCCTCACGCTATACCTATATAGAGAAGAGGCCGTTCGCTTCGGCCCCCTGGGGGAAGACCTATTCAATATCAAAGGACGGCGCGTTGAACGCTGCGCAACGAAATCGCCACGCTTCCCTGCTGCGCGCCAGTGGGTTCGAAGATGGCCCGGCCCTGACAGTTCAATCGACCGACGGTGAAATCCCGCAGGGTCGCGAGTTGAGCTTTGCCTGGTTGAGCGGCACGGTGATGACCGGCCTGACCTCTGTGCTGCTGATGGGCGCGGCTCTATATGTGTCCTTCCAGGGCCAGGACACTTTCTCGACGGCCTATAAAGCACTCCAGCTCGCCGCCCCGCGGCTCGAGCAGCCCTTTGCCACCGACAGCACCGCCAAGTCCTCGCGTATCCGTCCCGTCGCTGCCACCCGTTCGGACCTCGAAACCATCGAGGCCTCCATTCGCCAGATGGTCGATGGCCGCGAGATTCTGCGCAACCAACCCTTTACCCGCCTCCGCGCCACGCTCGCGACGACGGCCACCTCTCTCTCTGCCGACGCGCCGGCTTATGACCCGGTCGCCATTCTCAATGCGACCCAGCCGCTGCAGGCCGTGTCGCTTGATCTTAATGCCGACGTCTATGGGACCGATGTCGATGGCGAAGTCGCCGTCCGTCAGGCCGACATGCCGGCAAGCTTTATTCCCGCGCGCGCCATCAGCGATGAAGTGGCTGCCGATTTCGTTCGCGGTACGGCCGAAGCCACCTTCTATACAGAGGATGCGCCGCCGACCCTTGCTTATGCCGCGCTTGGCCCGAGCCTCGATGCGCTGGCCAAGGAGGGCACGCCCACTTCTCCCAATGGTATCGCCGAGAATGTGACGGTCGTTCCCAAGACAACGCTTGCCGCCAATAATGGCCCCGGCCGCACCGAGCGCTTTTTGACCGTTCGCGAGATCGGCCCGCTATCGGCGACCCTCGTGCGCAATGGCTTTACGGTGGCTCAGGTGTCGATGGTGGAAAACACCCTCGCCAATCTCATGCCGGCGGGCGGTTTGCCCGAGGGCATTCGCCTTCGCATTCTCTATGGTCCGCTGACCAGCGACAGCAACAGCCTCGTGCCCTATCGCATGTCGATCTATCGTCCCGAAGGCGTGCAGGGCGATCCGCATATCGCCACCGTCGCCCTCAGCGACAATGGTCAATATGTCGTCGGTCTGCAGCCCGATTGGGTCGACTTCCCGCAAGAGGATATCGAGCAGATCAATGTGGGCAACCTTCCCACCGTTTATCGCTCCATCTGGGAAACCGGCCGCAAGCACGATCTCGACGACGAGACCATCCAGCGCATCGTCGGGATGTTCGCCTATGACGTCGACATGACCAAGCGCATCTCGGCCGGCGACACGATCGAAATTCTCGAGACCGAGGATACGCCCGGCGCCAAGCCCGAGCTGCTCTATGTCTCGCTCAATCTTTCCGGCACCAAGCGCCAGCTCTATCGTTTCGCCACCGAAGACGGCACCGTCGATTTCTACGATCCCGATGGCGAAACCGGAAAGCGCTTCCTCAATCGTCGCCCACTCGAAGGTGGCGGCACCCTGCGCTCGCGCTTCGGCTATCGTATCCATCCGATCTTCAAGACGCGAAAACTGCATACCGGCGTCGATCTCGCCGCCCGCTCCGGCACCCCGATCTATGCCGCCGGCGACGGCACTATTTCCTATTATCGCTGGCAGTCCGGCTACGGCAACAAGATCGAGATCCAGCACGTCAACGGCTATGAAACCGCTTATGGCCACTTGTCGCGCTATGTCGACGGGCTCGGCGTCGGCTCCAAGGTTCGCCAGGGCCAGCTGATCGGCTATGTCGGCTCGACCGGCCAGTCGACCGGCCCGCACCTCCATTTCGAAATCCTCATCAACGGCAATCTCGTTGATCCCCTGAGCGTCAAACTGCCCAAGGACAATGTGCTGGCCCCGCAATATCGCGATGCCTTTGCCCAGGCCATGACCCAGATCGACGACCTCCTCGCCCGCGAAGGCGCCCCCACCCAGGTCGCCGCCGCCAAGACGCCGTAAGAGCCTATTCCGCGCGCGCGACCCAGACGGCAAGCTCATTGCCGCCGGGTTCGCGGAAATGGAAACGCCGCCCACCCGGAAAATCGAACTGTTCGCGCGTGATCACGCCGCCTGCGGCGATCACGCGCTTTTCCGCATCATCGAGATCGTCCGTCCGGACAATCGCCATGGTCGCCGCAACGCGGCCTTCCGCCTGATCGACGCCGCCGTCGATCCCGGCATTTTCGAGCCCATCATAATCCGGCCCATAGCTGGTACGGCCCCAGCCGAACGCCGCCTCGAAAAAGGCGCTGCTCCTGGCCCGATCCGTCGAAGGGAATTCGATGTAGTCGATCTTGTCAGCCATTTTCCACGCCCTTGTTGTTCT
>NZ_JBEVLL010000301.1:0-4872 GCF_040509215.1 Devosia sp. | reverse complement strand
TTGGTGCCTAGAATTTGAGCAAGTCATTGGCGCTGCGTGATTTTGCGCCGCCGGCAAGCTTCAGTTAATGTTTCTGCCGCAGTCTTCCCCGCAACGCGGCGTTGGGACGCCGATGTTTTGTGGGGACCAGCATGTTTTCCATCCTCAGCCATTTGCGCATGACCGTTGTTATCGCGGCCATGTCGATCATCGGCATTCTTCTGGCCGGCATCACCATTCTGGGTGCGCTCTTTGTTACTCTCTCGGGCACGGTCAGCAGCGATGCCGACGACGCCATCCGCTCCTCAACCCGCATCGCGGCCCAGATCTTTCAGGTCAATCTGCCCAATCTCGAAGTGGTCGTGGACGCGACCGGCAATGTCGAGACCCTGACCGGCCGCAGCATGCCGCGCTTCCGCACCAATGACATGATCGATGCCATTGCCGGCGTCGCCGGGCAGGATGTGGCGATCTACGTTTTCGATACCGAGCAATCGCCCGATTTTGTCGTCGGCACGACAAGCCTCACCGATGAGGCCGGCGAGCGCCTTCTCGACCAGCCCATCGCCGCGGGGACGCCGCTCCATGCCGCACTGCTGGCCAATGGGGAAGTCACCGAGAACGGGGAAATCGCCGGCAAGGGCTACTTCATCCGCTATCAGCCAATCGCCAAGGCAGACGGCACCGTCATCGGCGCGCTCATGGTCGCCGTTGCCCGTGCGCCGATCGAGGCCGTGCTCAATCGCTCCATGATGGTGCTTTCGGGCATTGTCGCCCTGGCGGTGCTGGTGCTTGGTCTTGCCGCGTTCCTCGTGTCTCGCGCCATCACCAGACCCATCCCGCGGCTCTCGCAGGCCATGGCTGCGATTGCCGAGGGCGATCTCGATCACACCATTCCCTATCTCAAGAATGGCAATGAACTCGGCCTGATGGCGCGGACGGTCGAGGTGTTCCGCAGCAATGCAGCCCAAAAGGCGCTGCTCGATGCGCAGGCCCGCCAGCATGTTGCCGAAGCTGCGGATCACACCGGCCAGTTGCAGGCCATTTCCCGCTCGCAGATCGTCGTCGAGTTCAATCTCGATGGCACGGTCGCTAGTGCAAACGAGAACTTTCTCAACTTGCTCGGCTATCGCCTTCAGGACATTGCCGGCCAGCCCAACGCGCTGTTCCTCTTCGATGCCGATCCCAGGAGCCAGAGCTACCAGCAGTTCTGGCGGGAGCTGACCGCGGGTGAGTTCAAGAGCGGCGAGTATCGTCGCCGCACCCGGGCAGGCAATGAAGTGTGGATCCAGAGCACCTTCACCCCGATCTGCGACGCCGAGGGTCGTGCCTACAAGGTCGTGCAGTTCGCCACCGACGTCACATCGCGAAAGCAGTCCGTGGCAGCCCTCGGGGCCGGGTTGAAGCGTCTTGCCGATGGCGATCTGACCGGCGGCATCACCACGCCCTTCCCAAGCGAGTTCGAAGACCTGCGCCTTGCCCTCAATGGCACGGTGGAGCGTTTTGCCGATGTGATGCACCAGTTGCAGACAACCGCCAAATCGCTGCGCGTCGCCGGCGGCGAATTGCTGAGCGGCGCCAATGATCTCTCGGACCGGACGACGCGGCAGGCGGCAACCATCGAACAGACGTCGGCGGCCATGGAAGCCCTTGCGGGCACCGTGGCTGAAAATGCCGGCCGCGCCGAAGAAGCCGCGCTCCAGACCGCCTCTGTTTCCACCGTGGCGCAGGAGAGCGGCACGGTCATGGGCGCCGCGACCGAAGCCATGCAGCGGATCACCCGCTCCTCCGGCCAGATCGCCAATATTATCGGGCTTATCGACGACATCGCTTTCCAGACCAATCTCCTGGCCCTCAACGCCTCTGTGGAAGCGGCGCGGGCCGGCGAAGCGGGCAAGGGTTTTGCCGTCGTGGCTGTCGAAGTGCGTCGCCTCGCCCAGTCAACCGCGCAGGCGTCTTCGGAAGTGAAGCAGCTGGTCGAAAAGAGCGGCAGCGAAGTGCGCAGCGGCGAGGAACTGGTGGCCGCCGCCGGCGACAAGCTGATGCAGATGCTCGACGTCATGCAGCAGAACACTGCCCTTGTCGGCGCCATCGCCAAGGCGAGCCGCGAGCAGGCCGCCGCCATTGGCGAGGTCACTGTCTCGATCCAGACACTCGATGAGGTGACCCAGCACAATGCGGCCCTGGTGCAGGAAACCCACGCCGCCATCGAGCAGACCGAGGCCCAGACCCAGGCGCTCGATCATATCGTCGATATCTTTCAACTGGAGACGAAAGCGACGCCGCGCGCCCGGCATGCTGCGTGATCAGGCGAGGGCCGTGCTCACCAGTGCGCGGGCGTGAAGGTCCGTCGTATCGAAAACCGGTAGCGGGCTGACGGAATCGTCGATCAGCATGCCGATCTCGGTGCAGCCGAGAATGACCGCCTCGGCGCCCCGCGCGGCGAGGCGGCTGATGGCGTCGACATAGATTTTTCGCGACTCCTCGCGCACGATGCCGCGGCAGAGTTCGTCATAGATGATGCCATTGAGATTGGTGCGGTCGACCTCGGGGATCAGGGCCGTCAGGCCGCGCGCTTCGAGGCGCTCCCGATAAAACCCCATCTCCATGGTGAAGCGCGTACCGAGAAGGCCAACCGTCTGGTAGCCGTCGGCCAGCAATGCGTCGGCGGTCGGATCGGCAATGTGGACCAAGGGGGCATCCATGCCCTCCATCATGGTTTCGGCAACCAGATGCATGGTGTTGGTCGCAAGACCGATCACCTCGGCACCGGCCGCCTGCAGCCTCAGGGCTGAGCGGTTGAGCAGCGCACCCGCCTCGTCCCACTTGCCGGCCGATTGCAGCTCAGCGATGGGGGCAAAATCGAGCGAGTCGATCAGCACTGGCGCCGAATGCAGGCCACCGCGCCGCGCTGCCGTCTCCTGGTTGAGAATGCGATAGTAGTGAGCTGTCGATTCCCAGCTCATGCCGCCGATGAGGCCGATGGTTTTCATGGGTTCTTACGCGTGGGCAAAGCGTTGCGGGATATCGAAGAAGGCTTCCGCCACCTTCTCATAGGCGTCGCGCTTGAATGGCACGATCAGGGATGGCGTGCGCGACAGGCGCTCCCAGCGCCAAGCGTTGAACTCGGCCTTGAACTTGCCGCCGCCCGGGGTCTCGACGTTGATTTCCTTCTCGTCGCCGGTGAAGGCAAAGGCAAACCAGCGCTGGCGCTGGCCGCGATACTTTCCCTTGAAGCCCACGCCCAGGAGATCATCGGGAAGATCGTAGTAGATCCATTCTGGAGCCTCGGCGAGGAGGCTGACCGAGGTCATATTGGTTTCTTCGTGCAGTTCGCGGAGGGCGGCGCGCAGCGGGTCTTCGCCATCGTCTATGCCGCCTTGCGGCATCTGCCAGGCAAAGCCTTTCTTGGCCGACTGGTCCGGATCGCCTTCGGATTTGCGGTGCCCGAGGAAGACATTGCCCGTGGCATTGAACACTGCAATGCCGACGCAGTCGCGATAGGGCAGGGATTCACGGCTCGGGGAAGATGACATGGCTTCAGGTCTGTTCTCTTGGCGCGCTGCTCGCCCGCACGCGGGCAAGGCGCTATTGCATGAGCGCGCTGGCCGGAACCAGCGCAATGCCCTTGCTATCAAGGCCAGCCGACCATTCTGAGACGGCCTGGATGGAAATGGGCAATGCACTGACAATACCAATTGCACTGCCATGTTCCACCGCTTCAGCCTCAAGGCTGTCCAGCGCTGAGAGAATGGATGAGCGCGCCGGATTGGCGTCGATCAGCATGCTGGCGCGGGCATAAGGCACCTTGTTGGCGCTGGCGAGCTGGGCTGAAACCGAACGGTTGGACGAACCATCGTCGATATAGCCGACGCCGCGCGCGCCCAGTTCTTCCATCACCGGGCCGAAGTCGCCGGCCGAGGCGGTGAAGCGGGCGCCCATATTGTTGATGATGCCGAAATAGCCGCCAAAGCGGGCCATCAGCCAGAAGAGCTTTTCGAGGTTATCGCGCGGGGCTTCGCCGGTGAGAAGCGTGTGCGGACCGGGATCGTTCTGGGGGAAGTCGAACGGCTCGAGCGGCACTTCGAGCATGACTTCATGGCCACCGCCGCGGGCGACGGTGACGGTGTTCTGCAGTGCCTTGCCATAGGGGGCAAAGGCCAGCGTCACGAGATCGGGAAGCTGGGCGATGGCGTCGAGCGAACCCTGCTCGTTGATGCCGAGGCCGGTGACGATCAGCGCGATGCGCGGGCCGGTGCCGGCGCTCGCAGCCTCGAACGGGTATTGATAGGTGGCAAAGGGGGTCTGGCCGGTGCCGGAAATGCGCGGAATGGCGCCGTTGGCGGTTTCTTCGCTGAGCTCAGGCACGATGCCAAGACTATTGGGCGCCGAATGCGCCTCGGCGCTGGCCGTGTCGGCCGCCGGGCCGGGCACGACGGTGATCGAGCCATCGGCGGGATATTGCTGCGGGTCGGCAGTGATAGTGACGGGGCCGGAGGCGACCGAATCGGCGACGCTATTGCCGAGCTGGGTACTGGCGATCGCGGCTTCCTGGCTCGGCCGTCCGCCGGTCGGGTCGTCAACCAGCACAAGGCGGGCCACGGTGCCAATGGCGATGACGCCGATCAATCCGAAAAGGATGCGCGCTACAGGCAGGTGCGGACGGCCCAAGGCGTTCTTGAGGCGCTGTCTGCGGCCGGTCAGGGGCGTACTCAAATCATTGGCCATCGGCAGTCCGGCCCTACCCGAGAGAGAAGTAAATGGGGGCGCAACGGGGTTATTGGCCGGTTCCCCCCCCATTAAATATATATCCGGTATGGCCGGACAGACGAAGGCCAAAGTTTTTTTTTACCCCCAGACCCGCCGCAAAAACCGCCAAAACAAACCCATTGG